>NZ_JBYTDY010000005.1:105896-135305 GCF_058791835.1 Paenibacillus sp. EB106-04-04-XG159
CGCTCCTGAGTTAGCGGGATATTAGCCGAATGACGGCTGAAGGGCTCTTCCTGCATGTAATCGACCAATATCCCATCTGGTCAGTAAACTCGCTCCTGAGTTAGCGGGATATTAGCCGAATGACGGCTGAAGGGCTCTTCCTGCATGTAATCGACCAATATCCCATCTACTCAGTAAGTCTGCTCCTGAGCGTGTGGGATATTAGTCAAATGACGGCGGGAGCTCCCTTCCTGCTTGCATTCGACCATTATCCCTTCTAATCAGTAATCCCGCTCCTGAGTTAGCGGGATATTAGCCGAATGTTTAAAAAGGTGTGATGTGATGATTATAGGACGAATAGTTTAAAGTAGTTTTTACCCGTTACAGCGCGGAAACTTGCTCGTGAGCTCCAGTTAACGGGGTAAAAACCTCTTTCGTAGGCGTAGCAGCGAGCGGTGAAGTACCTGCCACGGAACATGCGGACGAGTCACTTCCCAACAAATAGGCACCTGCATAGGATAGAGCACCAATACGTTAGGCTCCTTGAAGGAGGTGCATCTATGGGAATCGAGTTAACCGCGATACACGGCATTTATGTGCTGTTTATCGCCATCATCATCGGATGCCTGCTGTTTCGGAAGGATACGACGCTCGTCTGTATCGTAGGCATACTGGCCATTGGATGGCTCGCCAGCTCTTCTCTGACTACTGCTGTAAGCGGTGTCTTTAATACCTTCATCTATGCCATCCGCGAACTGCTGGGCACGATACTCATCATTTCTATTATTGTCGGAATGGGGCGTGTACTGCTCGCTTCTGGAATTAATGAAGCGCTGGTGTCGCCTTTTACCCGACTCATGCGCGGACCGACAATGGCTTATTGGACAGTCGGCATCGTCATGTTCGTCATCTCGCTCTTCTTCTGGCCATCGCCCGCTGTTGCACTGATCGGTGCGGTGCTGCTGCCGGCAGCTATCCGCGTCGGCCTGCCCGCGCTCGCCGTCGCGATGGCGATGAACTTGTTCGGACACGGCATCGCTCTGTCCGGCGACTTTATCATTCAGGGTGCGCCCAAGTTGACCGCTGACGCGGCTGGCGTACCTGTTCAGAGTGTTATTAACGCCAGCATCCCGCTCGTCATCGTCATGGGCGTCGTCACTACAGTGGCGGCCTTCTGGTTCATACGCCGCGACATGAAGTCCGGCAAGCTCAACATGAACAGCGGCACCACCGAGGTAGACAACAAGAGCAGCTTCGATGTCGAGCGTCAACCGCTCTCGACTAAGATGAAGCGCATTATGGCAGCCATTATCGTGCTGCTCTTCGCACTCGACGTATTCCTGCTGTCGCACTATAACTTGCAGGGCGGCGATGCAACTGCGCTGGTTGGCGGTACAGCAGCGCTTATCTTGCTCGTCGTCAGCTTGCTCACCCATAAGGGCAAAGGCATGGAGAAGACGACAACCTATCTCGTCGACGGCTTCCTATTCGGCTTTAGAGTGTTCGGCCCCGTCATTCCGATCGCCGCCTTCTTCTATCTTGGCGATGCCGCCCTGTTCGATCTGTTCGGCAAAGTGCTGCCGGAAGCTTCGCACGGTATCGTCAACGACCTTGGCGTTGCGCTTGCGAATACAATGCCGATCCATCCTACCATCGGCGCCGCAACGATGACTGCAGTCGGAGCCGTTACAGGACTTGATGGCTCCGGCTTCTCAGGCATCTCGCTCGCCGGCTCGGTCGCCTCCGTGTTCGGAGCAGCAATTGGCGACGGCACTGAAACATTGACCGCTCTCGGACAGATTGCCGCAATCTGGGTTGGCGGCGGCACATTGATCCCGTGGGCGCTCATACCTGCCGCAGCCATCAGCGGAGTCAGCCCATTCGAGCTTGCGCGCCGCAACCTCTTGCCTGTGGTGATCGGCTTAGTCGTGACTACTATTGTCGCCATGATTATTCTGATGTTAACCTAATGCATACACACCAAACAGCCCGCTTGAGACATCATTCCATATCTCAAGCGGGCTGCTGCATTATACAATTAAGCCTGTTCTGCCATGTAGGTTGCCGCCACATAGCCGAAAGTCATAGATGGACCAATCGTCGCGCCAGGTCCTGGGTACGTTTCACCCATGACGGAAGCCGAACAGTTGCCGGTTGCAAACAAGCCTTCAATTACCTCGCCGCTGTCCCTCACTACACGAGCAAGCTCATCTGTAAGCAATCCGCCCTTCGTGCCGATATCCCCTGGAACGACTGGAACTGCGTAGAATGGTCCATTTTCCAATGCCAGCAGGTTCGGATTCTCCAGTGTTGGATCCCCATAGTAGCGGTCATAAGCGCTGTCCCCGCGATGAAAATCCTCATCAACGCCATTCTTGGCAAAGCTATTAAAGCGTTCAAATGCAGCCGTCAATTTGTCAGCCGGAACGCCCATTTGTGTCGCCAGCTCGGCAGGCGTAGCTGCTTTCTTGATAAATCCGCTGTCCAACCATTTCTGAGGAAATGGCTGACCTGGGAACAAGCCCAAGAAGATATAACGCTTCTTCGCAAGCTCATCCAGAATGATCCAGCAGGTCGAGGTCTTCGCATCAGGTCTATCCTTCGCATACATTGTATCCACAAACTCGTGATATGGCACACATTCGTTAACAAACCGTTCACCCGCTCCATTAACGGCCATCATATTCGGAATCCCTCGGTCTGCGACAAGGAAGAATGGCTTGCCTCCTGGAGGCACAACAGACGGAGCTCCCCATACGCGATCCATCAGGTCAAGTTTGGCGCCGAGACGCACGGATGCGTCAATGACATCGCCGATTTGAGCTTCCGCCGAAGATGTCCATTCCACTTTAGATGGTGCTGGCAAATATTTATCACGCATCTGCTGATTATGAGAGAAGCCGCCAGCAGCCAGAATAACGCCACGCTTTGCTTCGATACGAACCTGCTTGCCATTGCGTTCTGCAGTAATCCCGATGACACGGTCATTGTCGGTTATATAATCCACAAAGGAAGTGTTCAACCACATATCGCCTTTCGCTTCCAGATGAGCCATGCGCAGACGCGCGATCAATGCCGAACCAAGCGTTGCATACTTGGCGCCTGTTATCTTGCTCCCGATCAAGCGTACTCCAAGTTTAATCGAAGTACGTTTGCCAATCCAAGTGCGCGTAATCATATTGACCTTATGAAATTCAGACGTATTCATGACCAGCCCCTTCGTAGGAAGGCCATTCTCCCGCATGTTCGGAAGATCGTCGCCCAGCTTGCGCAGATCAACCATTAACGGCTCAATGGAGCGACCGTTAGGATTGCCGCCCGCATTTTCAGGATAATAATCCGAATAAGCTGGAGTATATCTGAATCGCACATGGGTCGTATTTTCATACAGAAAACGGAGCATTTCCCCACCGCGCTTTATATAGGCTTCTTTGCGCGCATCAGACACGCGGTCACCTACTGTCGAGTTCATATAGGCCATAGCCTTATCATATGTATCTCCTAAGCCCGCTTGTTCCAGATATAAATTGTTCGGTATCCATAACGCGCCGCCAGATAGCGCACTTGAGCCTCCATACTTGCTTGTCTTCTCAATCACCAACGACTTCAAGCCTTTCAAATGAGCTGTTAGAGCCGCAGTAAGTCCGCCGGAACCAGATCCCACAACAACGACATCGAAACTTGCATCCCACTTGTTACTCATTAACTTTTCCTCCTAAAAAAATGATGAGGTAAGCTTAATAGGCTGCCTTTCTTGATGTACTCAAAATGTTTTGAAATTATTCAGAATTTGTGAAGCTTTGTGCTTGAATATTCGATACAGTTATGATGTAAGGGAAAATGTGGTTATTGATAGGTTCAATACGATTGCGAAAAGGGGTATACTTCCATGAAAATAGGAATTGTAGGTCTAGATACTTCTCACTCTGTGGCCTTTACCGAGCTGTTAAACAATCCTGAGAATCCAAACCATATACCGGGCGGGCAGATTGTTATCGCTTCTCCTGGTATTTCGAGCACTATTCCTGTGAGTTCGGCTAGAGCAGAAGGCTATATGCGTACTTTGCAGGACAACTACGGCATCCCAGTCACGGAGAGCTTAGAGCAGGTTGCACATGAATCTGACGCCATACTGTTAACCTCTGCTGACGGTGAACTGCATGAAGCGCAGCTGCAGAAGCTGGCTCCATACGGCAAGCCCATCTATATCGATAAACCATTCGCTCTCTCTGTCGAGACGGCAGCACGCATGATACATACTGCTAACCAATATCATATCCCGCTCATGAGCAGCTCAGCTCTTCGATATACCGATGTGTTGGTTGAAGCCCTTAACAGCTCCACTGATCCGATCGACGCTGTTGATGTGTACGGACCGATTCCTTCAATGGACGGTGTTCCCGGCTGGTTCTGGTACGGCATTCACTCAGTCGAGCTGATGCATGCGGTAATGGGCGCTGGATGCAGCACCGTGCAAGCAACATCTACGCCAGATGGAGCACATGTGCTGATTCGCTGGGAAGATGGACGCTGCGCATCTATTCGCGGCTTGCTGAACGGCAGTTCATTTGGCGCTGTAATCCATCGCCACATGGCTGCACAGCAGGTCGACATCTCGAATATGCGCAAGCCATTCTATGCAAGCTTATTGGAACAGGTCGTCACCATGTTCCAGACTGGGCAATCACCGCTACCTGTCTCGCATACGCTTGAAGTGATTGGCTGCTTGGAAGCTATTCATGAGAGCCTGCGCACAGGTCAACCGGCCGCCATCGTCAAGCCATAACAGCAAAGGGCATTTCCCCGGAAGTCTTCGACCGAGGAAATGCCCTTTATTATTCAACTATGTAACTGTGCGCATCATCGTTTCCATCCGCTTGGCGGCTTCTTGCATATGCGGAATATATTCACGCATCTTGTCCACCGACATGCGGCTAACCGGGCCTGATACGGACAGCGCTGCCGTCAGCGCATGCGTTCGTCCAAAGATCGGAACCGAAACCGCTGCGGCTCCCGGTTCACGCTCTTCTATACTAACAGCATACCCGAGTCGGCGTACTTCGTTAAGCTGCTCCATATAGCTGTCTCGGTCGATGGATGACGGCCATTCACCGGCAGACAGCACTGCCTTCTGCTTCTCCTCATCCGCATACGCCAACAGCACCTTGCTGGAGGCGCCTACATACAAAGGCAATCTCGCCCCGACCGGCGCGACTCGACGGATCGCCTGGTTGCTCTGCACCGCCTGAATCCGAATACGATCATTTCCATTCATCACATACAAGCTGACTGTTTCACTAAGCTGATCGCGCAGACGCTCCATCTCTGGCATCAGAAGCTGTGATGGATCATCCACCTGTGTGAGATTAGCAGCGAGCTCCCACACGCTGTAGCCGAGCCGGAACTTATCGCCGTTCCGCAATATAAATCCGCGTTCTTCCAGTGTCGCAAGCAGCCGATGCACGGTGCTCTTATTCAGACCGATGCGCGCGGCAATCTCCGTTAAAGTCATATCCCGTTCAACGGCAAAGCACTGCAATATGTCAAGCGCTCGTTCGACCGCTCGAACTGTCTGTTTCCCTTCACGTTCCGCCACTGCGTCTCCCTCTTTCGTTTCACACTATGAAACTTCGTTACATACAGTATAACCCTAAAATACTTTCGCCGCAATTCATAGATTCAGATCAAGTAGAGACAACCTGCTCTAAAATGAAGCGTTCGTTCTTCCCATCGACAGACTTTACATGGATGTTTCAATATTACGAATGGATTACATTCAGCTAACAAATCCCGCACTGTTATTGCATTGTAAGCGCTATCCGAATAGGATGGAGATAAGCGTTACACATGCCAAGCAGGTAACCTGCCCGCAGCAGATGTCGAATGATGAGGATACTCTCGCCATGCGCCGTAAGTGTACGATTCAAGTAGGAGGCGATTGAGATGAACGCACCATCAACAACACCTGTACTGCAGCCTGCCTTTCCGGTACCTTCAACTGCCTTAGACAGAAGAATCAAGCTGAAGCATATTGGAATCGCACTCTCTCTATCCGTCGTATTCGGCGCAGTGCTTATTTTCTTAATTCTTCATGCTTTCATCGCCTGGATGTTAGCCAATCCGCAGGTACCGCCGTTGTTCTCGAATCCAATGACAGCCAAGGGAATGGCGTATGATACAGTATCTTTCCCTGCTGCAGATGGACATACGCTTGTAGATGGCTGGTATATCCCTGCTAATGAAGCTTCATCCAGCACCATTGTGTTCAGTCATGGCTATGGCGCAAATCGCGAAGAGTACTGGGTTCCGATGTATGACCTCGCCAGCTTCGCGCATCGACTTGGATATAATGTCATCATGTTTGACTACGGCTTCGCGTCAGAAGCGCATCACACGAAAGCAACTGGCGGGTATCTAGAGAAGCAGCAGCTTCTAGGCGCAGTGGATCTGGCCAAGGAACGCGGCGCAGAGGAGATCATCGTGTGGGGATTCTCCATGGGAGCAGGAACCGCTTTGCAGGCAGGACTCATCAGTGAGGATATCGACAGCATGATTCTTGACAGTACCTTTCTGCTAGAGCCCGATACACTGTATCATAATCTGCAGACTTATATCGATCTGCCGAAGCAGCCGTCACTCAGCATCATTCGGATGATGATGCCGCTCCTGAACGATACGAGCATGACGCAGATCCCTTACGATGAAGTAAAGTCGCATCAATACACAATTCCAACCTTATTCATACATGGCACGCAAGACGATAAAGCACCATTTACCATTGCGGAGCAGATCGCGGCTAATCAGGATCCAAGTTACTCCTCTTCTTGGATCGTTCCCGACTCTCAGCATGAAATGATATACCGTACGCACAGCAAGGAATATCTGCGTAAGGTGTCTTCTTTTCTAAGCGGGGCTGACGAACAATCAGCCCAACTCATTGCACAGTAAGCAAATAGCGCCAATGCATGGTTCGCCATGTATTGGCGCTATTTGTATTGACGGGTTGCAGGATCTTCCATTTTCACGGGAGATATCTGATCAAAGCTTGCTGGTCCTCAGAATAATATGACATCTGAACATAGGTCAACCCCGCCTTGTCATACATTGATAAAGATATGATCGTGTCAGAGATAAGTGAGGAGGGATCGGAGTGCTGCTCGTATACGGGATGCTTATACCCGTTCGTTTACTAGAGGAGATTCAGCAGTGGAAAAATCAAGAGAAAGAGCATGCCGCCATCATCCGTCAGATTGTGCCTAATCTTGAACCAACGTATTCTCAGGTGCTGACAGAGTGGGAGCACGTCTTCGCCAAGACTGAGGAAACTTCGCGGCAGTGGCTGCATTCCATATTAAACAATGGCGGAAGAACCGACGAGGCGAATCTGCAGCAAATCGAGTTGCTGCTGAAAGCTTCCAACTATCAATCGGAGCAATTTATTCAGCAAATGGAGTATCTGAAGCAGTATAGTCAGGCGGTGCGAGGCTCGTCGCTAGCCTCAACCATGATCGCGCACATCGTACGCGAATCTTATGTGTTCTTGAGCATGGTACAGGGGCTTGCCGATAAGCCGCTGGCTACGGTGAGCGCCTTGGCTGGACCTGCGGAGGCGGGCGCTGAGCCATGGCACGATACGGCGTCAACGTCGGGGGCCTGGGCTTCAGACGGTCCGCAGCAGAGCGAGCCGATGGCGCATATTCACGGCATCAGCGGGGGCGGAGGCGGGGGCGATACCAGCATCGCAGCGCGCATCGGCAGCGGCTGGCAGACCGGCAGCGGCGTTCAGGTACGCAGCAGCGAAAACGACACACGGCCGGATAACGGCGCGGTGCCGATCGGCGGCCACACGCTGCCTCCGCTGCCGTACGCTTATAACGCGCTGGAGCCGCACATCGACGCCGAAACGATGCGCATACACCACGACAAGCACCATCAGAGCTATGTCGATGGCCTGAACAAGGCCGAGTTGGCACTTGCCGAAGCGCGCCGAACCGGCAACTTCGACCGCGTGAAGGCGCTCGAGCGCGATCTCGCGTTCAACGGTGCAGGGCATTATTTGCACACGATATTTTGGGATATTATGAGTCCGCGAGGCGGAGGCAAGCCTACAGGTGAGCTGCTGAAGCAGATTGAGAGCGACTTTGGGAGCTATGATGCGTTTAAGCAGCATTTCTCTAAGGCGGCTGAAAATGTGGAGGGCGGGGGCTGGTCCATCCTCGTGTGGAGCCCGCGCAGCCACCGTTTGGAGATTCTGCAGGCTGAGAAGCATCAGAATCTGTCACAATGGGATGTGATTCCGCTCCTGCCGCTTGATGTATGGGAGCATGCTTACTATTTGAAGCATCAGAACAAGCGCGCGGACTACATCAAGGACTGGTGGAACGTCGTAAACTGGCCAGCCGTCAACGACCGCTATATGAAGGCGCGAGAATTGAAATGGAAGCCATATTGAGCGAGAAGGAGAATCAGGCTTACTCTAAGGCAGTTCTGCTGCTATGGGGTAAGCCTCTTTCAATTAAATGCTGAATGCTTCCCAGCCTAGAATAGAACGGATTGAAGGTTAACCTGTCCTTCGATCGTAGTCTAAGCTATAATAGCATTTCATTTACACATTCTGGATATAGGGCGGTGTGTGAGCATGAAGTTATATCGATTCGATGAAGATGCAGGTAAGTCGATCACTGCTTATAACAGCAGCAATCTAGTCATGTCCAAGATTCTGCTCAATGAGGAGGGCACTCTTATCCACCATGTTGGCTGCATGCATATCGGCGCGGGTGGTACTGTTGGCAGGCATCCCGCTAGCACGGATCAGTTATTTCTAGTCGTGAGCGGAGAAGGCTGGGTTCAAGCGATGGATAATCCCCCGGAACATATTGCGTCAGGCTATGCGGCGTTCTGGGAACAAGGAGAGTGGCATGAATCCGGCTCAGAGAGCGGCATGACGGTTATCGTCATCGAGGGAAATGGGATAAGGACAAATATGCCAGAAGTCTAGCTCGCTGTAACGGACACAGAGGACCTTATTATATGGGTTTAGGGACTGTTGATGGATTTGGCGGACTCAGATGACCTTATTTGTGTCTAGACTAGAAATAATCCACTCTTTTTCGGCAAATAAGAGCCATGCGGTCCGCGGATACGGCGAATATACGGTTTTATGTGCAAATAAGGGCTCCTGTGTCCGCTTCGGATGCTCCCGAAACTGCTTGAGAAACGTATCGTGTTCGTCTCCTATTTTCGCAAAAATAAAAGAGGAGCTTGTCCCGTAAGTAGAAATAACTACTTAGGTGACAGCTCCTCCTGCTATTATTTTTGCTGCTTAGTAAAATATTCGAACAGGTCGTCGCGTGCTTCCTCCAGGTACACTAGCTTAGGCTCGCGTTCAATCCGAATCTTCATGCGCTGAGCTGTCTTCTCGAACAGGTCAAGCGTTTCGTTAGTCCGAATGATCAGCTTCTGCGGACGAACGCCCTTCTCATCAATTAGCTGCAGGAAGTGATTCAGGAACTCTTGCTCATAATTCTCGTCATATGCCAAATGGAAACCAACTGCCGAACGAGTTAGTCGATCGACCCAGATGCAAATGCGAGGATAATATGGACGCTCTTGCTCCCCCTTAATCGCGACAGGAGCGAAGAAGAACTCGGTTTCCCAGATTCCTTTCTTCGTCGTGATGCGGTTCATGACATCGTTCAAGCGAGCTTGATCTTCCAACATCACCTTATTTGGGCGCTTGAGCACAAAGTCTGGGTCCATCCAGCGATCTTCCCATTCGCCATTCTCTTCCGAACGCACCAACACTTGACCTGACTTAGGCGCTGTAAGCAGCGTTTCGTCTTTCTTAGCGCGCTTTGCCATGTCCATCGTCTGTTCCAGCACAGTCGTCATGAAACGAACCATCTCCGCATCAAGTGTCCATGGAACAAGGCCTGGATCAAATACACGGAACATCGGCCACGCCTTGCGTCCGCGGAAACGGCAGCCGAGCTCTTTGATCTCCGCATAATCGCGCTTCTCCAAGTCTGTACGATCTTCATAGGTTACCATAACGCAGCTTTGACGATGCAGCCATGCGTAGCGCTCGTCGCGTTCCAGCAGCATGTCGTGCAGGCTTTCCAGGCCCTCGCCGCCGCGGAATACAGCCAAGCCGAACAATTCCTCGTTCGAGCCCATAATGCTGCAGTAGCCGACTTCGCCATTTTCCGGATTGCGTACACCGAAGATTTGGCCGTCGGACAACCAAGTCCAACAAGCCAGCTTCTTATATGCGCTCGCCGCTTCATACAATTTGAGCAGTTCTTGCTGCTCTGCCGTCAATACAACTTCTTGCTCCGCAGTCGTTTCCGACCGCTCCTTCGTCGTCGTCATGAGAGTTTTATTTCCTCCTTGAGTACATGCAGTACATACAGCACATGCTGTACAAGCTGTACATGCAGTACATGCTGTACAAGCTGTACATGCAGTACATCCCGAATAGTTTAGTGTCATCACCATTAAGGCTGATTTTCAAGCTCAAACAGGCGCAATCGCGCCAAATGCTGCATCATTAAGATTGCAAATCGGCCTTATTGCTTGTGTTCTTGTAAGTATACAGTAGATAAAGAGCCTCTATTTCCAAGAAGGCTGCTCTAACTAACTGCATATCATACAGCTAGCTGCCGCCCACTCCGACCCTTAGCCAAGCTAACTGCATTTCCTACAGTTAAATTACTGCAATCTGCGCATCCCAAGCCATTTCCAGCAATATAAATGTACCTTTTACAGTTAAATAAGCACATTGCACCGATGTTTGCATAATTAACTGCACTTTATACAGTTAAGCAGAGGCGGAGGCAGACGCAGCAGCGGGACAGAAACGGAGCAGAGACGGGCACGACCTCAGCACATCTACAGCCAAGACCCTCCCGCACTCGCGGCATAAGACATAAAAACCCGTTCCTATCCCCGGAACGGGTTTCCATTTCATGAACATCGTAAACCCTATGTCTACTGCTTCAACAGCGCCATGAATTCCGCTCGTTGTGCCGGGTCCGCCTTGAATACGCCTCGGGCTGCGGTCGTAACCGTCTTACTGCCTGGCTTCTTCACACCGCGTGCGCACATGCACAAATGCTCTCCCTCCACCACGACGATCACGCCATGGGGCTTGAGCACTTCTTCCATTATATCTGCAATTTGGGAGGTAATGCGCTCCTGCACCTGCAGACGACGCGTTACCGCTTCTACCAAGCGGGCAAACTTGCTAAGACCCGCAATCTTACCGCTTGGAATGTAGCCGATGTGCACCTTGCCGAAGAACGGCGCCATATGGTGCTCGCACTGGCTATAATACGTGATATCCTTAACGATGACAAGCTCCTCATGCTGCTCATCAAACGCAACACCCAACACATCACGAGGATCTACTGAGTATCCTCCAAATATCTCTTCATACATCCGCGTTACTCGCGCAGGCGTCTCGAGCAATCCTTCTCGCCCGACATCTTCCCCGATCAGCTTCAGCAGTTCCTTTACATGGAACTCAATCTGCTCCCGGTTCTCTCCTACGTTCATATTGACGTAATCCTTCACGCCAGCCATGATTGCCCCCCTTTCGCCACCTTCCGCTTCGTGACGCAGCGCTTGCTGCTAAGCGCTACTTGCGTTTCTTGCCGCTGTTCGTCGCGTTATTCATCGCGCCGCTGTTCTTCTTCATCATCTGCTGCGCCTGCTGCATCTGCTTGCCGTTCAGATTATAACCCATCTGCTTCGCCATCTTCTGCAGCATCTGAGGATCAGTTTGCATCTTCTCCATCTGCTTCTTCAAGTAGAAGACACCGCCGGCAAATCCGCCGGCCGCTCCCAAAATCAGACATACGATTCCCGTGATCCATATCCACATCTGCATAAAGGTCACCCCAACTATTATCAATTATAGTCTACAATCTACCGTCATTTATGATAGCATGTCCGTTGATGCTTGACAATTACAGGTCTATCCTGATCTTGGCAAACCATCTATACTGCAGCTACTCTATAACACCTTCCACACGCAATAACTGCTCCTTAATGCTTAATCCACCGCCGTATCCGACAAGTGCCCCGGAGGCACCGATCACGCGGTGACAAGGAACAATGATCGGCAGCGGGTTGCGATTGTTCGCGCCCCCGACCGCTCGGACTGCCGAAGGTTGGCCGATGGCTTCGGCCACCGCCTTGTACGAGCAAGTCGCGCCGTAAGGTATGGCGCAGAGCGCCTGCCATACCTTACGCTGGAAGTCCGTGCCGCGCAGATCGAGCGGCAAGTCGAACTCCCGCAGCTCGCCTGCAAAGTAGGCGGCGAGCTGTTCTTTCGCGGCGCGCAGCCGCTCCGGATGCCGCTGCAGCGTGACCGGCCCGATTCGCTTGGCAGCCCAGGCCCCAATGGCCTGGACGCGCTCCTCGAGCGGGCCAAACTCGATCGCGCACAGCCCGTCGGGCGTCGCGCACAAGGTCAGCGGTCCAAGCGGTGAATCCACCTCTTGGACGTAGAGCGGCTCCGGCAGCGCCTCCGCCTCCGCTAGCGCCTGCTGCGCAGCGCGCAGCACCGCTTCATCTTGCTCGCGCTCTAGCGCAGCGCTGAGCGCCTCAAGTGCCCCAGCGCCGCCCGTGCGGCCCAGCGCCCACGCCGCCGTCGCGCGCAGCTCCGCGCGCGGGTCGCTCCGCAGCAGCTCGCCCAGCGCCGGCACCGCGCTGCGGTCGCGGAAGTTGCCGAGCGCCACGACCGCGTTGCGCTGAATCGGCTTCTTGCCGCGCCATGCGGCGGCGCTCATCCCGAACCGCTCCTTGAACTCGCGGTTCGACAGCGACAGCATCGGAACGAGCAGCGGCTTCGCCGTCTCGGGTTCCGGCTGCAATTCCTGCTGGTGCGTCCAGTTGTAGCCCTTATTCTTCGGGCATACCACCTGACATGTGTCGCACCCGTACAAACGATTGCCCATCTTGCGCATCATCTCATCCGTCAGCATATCCTTGAGCTGAGTCTGAAATGACACGCACCGCTGGGCGTTCAGCTGTCCCGGCCCGACAATCGCGCCGGTCGGGCACGCGTCGATGCAGCGCGTGCATTCCCCGCAATCCTCCGTCAACGGATGATCCGGAGGAAACGGGATGTTCGTGATCATCTCGCCTAAGTAGATCCATGATCCGAACTTAGGCGAGATGATCGCGCAATTCTTCGCGCTGAAGCCGATGCCAGCCCGCTCGGCTACAGCGCGGTCGCTCAGCTCGCCGGTATCCACCATGGCGAGCGTCTTCAGCGACTCGGACGGGACCTGCTCACGCAGGAACGTCTCGAGCCGCTGCAGGCGGTCGCGCAGCACGTGGTGGTAATCCATCCCCCACGCGGTGCGCGCAAACATGCCCCGATACGCGCCAGGCTCCGACTTCGGGGCATCAAGCAGCTTCGATGGATAAGCTACCGCGATCGAAATGATCGACTGCGCTTCCGGCATGAGCCGGCGCGGATCCGTCCGCTTGTCCAGATCAGGCTCCTCGAAGCCCGATGCATACCCCTTTTCGACGGAGTGCTGAAGGCGCTCCTTCAGCAAGTTGAACGGTTCTGCCGTCGTGAAGCCGATCTGGTCGATACCCAGCTCCGGCAGCGCCGCCTGTATACGCGCCTTCAGCTCCGCCCAGCGCGCGGCGCCCTGAACTCCCTGAGTCACATCCACTTCATTTAGCTCACCCGAATCTTCCAGTCCACTAGAATCACATGACTCACTCGAGTCACTCAACCCCTTCATTTCCTTCAGAGCATCCACCACCGCTTGCGGCACCCAGGCCTTCTCATCGGCACTCGTCATTCCCGTTCACCTCCTCTTTGCATAATCATCCTGTTGCGGTCACGACAGTTGCTTAATCGCCATCCGAGCTAAATAGTCGCAATGGTTATTCAATTCATTATCGCTGTGCCCTTTGACCTTAACGTATTCAACCTTGTGCTTTTGCATCAGCTGCCATAGCCCCTGCCACAGCTCCTTATTCTCAACAGGCTGTCCCTTGCTGTTGATCCAGCCCTTCTTCAGCCAGCCATAGATCCAGCCTTGCTGAAAACAATTCACCACATACGCCGAATCGCTGTATACTTTGACCGTGCATGGTTCATTCAGTGCCTTTAAGGCTTCGATAACCGCTTGAATCTCCATGCGGTTATTCGTGGTATGGCGTTCCCCTCCAGACATTTCCTTGCGATATTGCCCATACAACAGAACAGCGCCCCAGCCACCGGGACCTGGGTTCCCGGAGCAGGCGCCATCCGTGTAAATCATCACTTGCTTCACAAGACTACCTCCACTGCTCAATTGAGGACCGCATCAACCGCATTTCCGCTCAATCCTTATGCATTCTTGAGCACAATTCATCCTGCTCAGCTGTCGTCATCCATTGTTTCCAATTCTCGTAGTACCAAGACACCGCTTCATCATGAAAAGGTGTCTGCCCATGCCTGATACGGGATAACACAGATTCCAAGCCGGCTGCTACCTTTCGTTCGACGATATCTGGATAGTGATATAACAGCCGATTCTGATCGTATTCCTCCCGATCCACTACGGCTACTTGTCCGTTCGCATGGCGGATAACATCAAGATCATAGTCAATGTAAGTAAACACTCCCTCGCTCTCATGAGGAGGAGACGCGATATTGCAATAATACCGAATACCGCCTTCTTCAATCAGCGCGACTACATTAAACCACTGATGCGGAATAAAGAACGTTACCGCAGGCACCTTGCTCATCCATCGTTTGCCGTCTGATTCCAGTATCGGGGTTCGACTATTAATCAGCACATGCATTTCCTCAATGCTGTGCAGAGGATGATGCTCAGATTCCGGCACTAACCAATTCTCCATCCACATACGGTGAAGATGACCGTCATGCTTGAAGCTTTTTACGAGTACTTGATCATAACGTTCCATCCGATTTCCTCATTTATAAATGACATGGTGGTTAAGTTTATAGTAATAGAAAAGCATATCTTCTCCCCGAATGCAACGGTTTGAAAGATATGCCTCCCTTAGCAAGAATATGAAGCTTCTTGCTTCATATTAAATTCACTTTATCCTGTAACGATGCGAAGCTTCTGCAGTGAACGCAATACGTGTTGCGCCCCGTATCCCAATTGTTCGAACCACGGCAATATAACTTCCGCATGCTCATCCGCGGCAATCATAATGTTCTTCACATTGCGCTGTTGAAACTTCTGTTCCAGCTTGGCAACCAATGCTCGGCCTACACCTTGATTGCGATAATCTGGATGAACCGCCAAGCGATAATAGTAACCATTGTCGCGGTCTACAGTTCCGATTACAATACCAACGATTGTCGTACTGAAGCCTTCCTCAGCTTCAGCTAAAACGACTAATTCACCGTCTAACGACAACTGCCGTGCCAACGCTTCAAGCGTCTTTCCACAGCATTCTTCAGATAGCGCTGCCTCCAACAACTCTGTAGCAGGCATATAATCCGACAATCTAAAGGAACGTAAATTCATAGCTGATTCTCCCTCACCCTAAGCTATAATTGGTTCGAAACTTATCTCTTTCTACGTTTCATGCATGCTTCATCATATTCTCTCTATTTTTATCCTTTACAAATACGACAAATATCACGAAAATCCTTCTTTCTTGCTTAAAATTCTGAAGAAATCGCTAATAAACGTCCAAATCCTCTTGCAAGCGCTTTATCGTAAGCGTTTACAATTACCTCTAATGGATGATTACCAATATTATGGACATGAGACTAATCATTATCATTTTAGAATACAACTATCATTGCGGCACTCGAAGCTGAGCTCACATATCCAAATATTCAAGTTTATCCTTGTCATTTTTCGGGTAATACAATAGAAGTGACGCTTGATTGCTATGCGCTCAGACTTTTTAAACATTTTTGTTGATTTATTCGTTAGATTGGGGTTTAATGAAGAAAGAAGATACATATTTTTAGGAGGTATGAACCTTGGCACATCAACTACCAGCACTCCCATATGCTAATAACGCATTGGAGCCACACATTGACGAAACGACTATGATGATCCACCACGATCGTCACCATAACACGTATGTAACAAACTTGAACGCAGCATTGGAGTCCGCTCCTGAACTGCAATCCAAGTCCTTGGAAGATCTGATTGCTAATCTGGACAGCGTGCCTGAGAGCATCCGCACAGCAGTTCGCAACAACGGCGGCGGCCATGCCAACCACTCTCTGTTCTGGGAAGTTATCGGACCTAACGGCGGCGGCGCTCCATCCGGCGCATTGGCTGCAGCTATCGACAGCGAGCTTGGCGGCTTTGACAGCTTCAAGGAAGCTTTCGCTAAAGCAGCAACAACTCGTTTCGGCAGCGGCTGGGCATTCTTGGCTGTAGATTCCGAAGGCAAACTGTCCGTATACAGCCTGCCTAACCAAGACTCCCCTATCATGGAAGGCAAGACACCTATCCTGGGTCTTGACGTATGGGAGCATGCGTACTACTTGAAATATCAAAACAAACGCCCTGACTACATCGGAGCATTCTGGAATGTTGTAAACTGGGCTGAAGTTGAGAAGCGCTACGCAGCAGCAGTAAACTAATAATAGCCTAACGGCTGACGAAAGAGGCTGTCCCTTAAGCATTATGCTTAAGAGGCAGCCTCTTCTTTGTGTCTTATTAAGCTCTATTATGACCATTTCCAGCCGTATCTGGTGCAGCAATGCTTTTGAAAACGGTAGGCATTCGCTTCAATACGAACAATCCGCCAAGCGTGCAGGAGAGCAGCACAATGCTCGTTCCTGTGAGGGCTCCTGAAACAGATAGCGTATCGGTGAGAATTCCGCCTAGCAGCGGTCCTATCATCATCCCGATGGCGTGAACCATATTGAAGAGCGCATAGGCTACTCCATAGCCTCCGCCAGCTTCTTGATCAACGATTGCTCCCAGTGTAGGCAACGTCGGCGACAGGGTGAAGCCAATGCTCGCTCCTACTAAGCAGGCAGCAACAAATGCCATCGGTATGCTCCCAACCAAGGTAAGCATCGGCATCATAATGGCGATTCCCCCCAAGCCGAACAGCATGATGTAATACGGATTAAAGCGTGTTGCCAGTGTACCTGCTACTGGAGATATTAAGCCATAAGCAAGCGTTACGGCTCCAAACAGCAGACCGAGCGTTATCGGCGACATCTGAAATCTTTCCGTCATATAGTTCGGCAGCATCGGCTCCATCATCGTTAATGACGTCTCCGCGAGCAGGATGACCAATGCGGTATACAGAACCGGGCGATATCGCAGCAGCGATAAGGTGCTTCCGCCTTCGTTGTTCTCAGCTGCCGCGCGAGCGGGTTCACGCAGGAACAGCAACGTGAGAATTAAGATCACCGCTGTAATAGCAGCAGCGAACCAGAACGGTGTATGATGGTTGCCGATCTCGAACAACCATCCTCCTATGGGCGCACCAAGCAAAGAACCTGATGAGATTCCCGTCATCGCGATCCCCATCACAGTTCCTCGAAGCGGTCCTGGAAACAGGTCCGCCAGCAGTGCGAGAGCGGCAGTCCAGGATGCCGCCGCCGCAATCCCCTGCAGCAGTCGCGCGATCACAAGTGTTATTGTATTCGTAGAGAATACAAAGAACAACGTCGCACCCACCATGAATAAGAGCCCGAGCACGATCGTCTTACGTCGTCCAATCTTATCTGTAACGCGTCCGAATATTGGCGTTGTCAGAAACAGACCTGCCGCATAGCTGCCGAATAAGATGCCAACCATAGTAGAAGACATCTGATAAGTATCGGTAAAGTACGGCACGACCGGGATAAACAGACTGTACAGCAGCATATCCACAAATAAAATACTAATAACAAGTACTAACCCAGTTATCTGAGTTCGTGTCAGTTGACGCATGATAGACATAAAGATTCCACTCCTAAAACTAAATTGTTTTTTCTAGTTTTCACACAAGAAGCCCTAAGACTTCTTGGCTGTAAATAAATGAGTCTCTAGAACACCTTAAAGGTGCTGACTATGATTCATGATCCGCGCGCGGCACTAGACCGAACAGAATCACATCCGCAATGGAATTTACCGCATCTTGCAAGGAGATGTTTTGCTTAGCAAAGAACCGTTGATCCAATGTTGAATTCAAGGCATCCGTAATGAGTTTGACGAGGAAGGCACTATTCCGCTTCTGAATTAATCCCTGCTCCATTCCTTGCTCGAGCAGTTCCCGAAGCGCATCCCAGTCATCCTTCAATAGTCCGTCAAGCCTCGACCACTGATCAGGAAAGACTCGTTTCATTTGCTCCAATATGCGATGGTCTACCAGTTCAACGTAATCCGGCATCACCGTAATGATCGCCTTAATCTTATCCAGTATGGATAGAGAACTATCCTCTATAATCTGCTTCGATCGCAGATTCGATTCCTGCAGCGCATGATCGATAATCGTATCCAATACCTCGGCCTTTGATGAAAAATGCTCATATAGAGTTCGTTTGCTAATCCCCAAACGCCGAGCAAGATCATCCATTGTGAACTTCATACCCTTTTCAACTATTTCCTCAGTAAAAGCTTTCATGATTCGTTCACGCATATGTTAAGGTCTCACCTCCGCTTTATCGCGATTAAAAAAACTATATAATCAATTTTAGTTTTATTGGTTTTGTATTCGTATTATAATTTATGCTCCCCCTAATAGCAAGCCATTCACTAAAATTTGCACGAAATAATACCTTTATGTACGATATACTGTTGATATTATTCTCCATCCTGGTGAACCAATTCATTCCATATTGAACTAGAAGGAGGCTGTTATGTCTAAAGATCTTATATCAGGGGACTCATGCTTACCTGCAAATGCTGATAGAAAGGTACCTGCTTGCTGTGGGGCAAAACGTGCAGCCTTAGATGAGGGAAATGCTTCAGCTACAGCTACAGTATCGGCAGCCGCGGCGGAGTTAACTGGATCGGATATTCATTCTTTAAATGCAGAACAATTGCAACTACAGATAGATGCCTGGCCTATCATTCAAGGCGGCGATTACCTGTTGGGCACAGATGACGGCGAAGGCTTCGCGGCTGATGCTGAAGGACCGGCTCGTATCGTCACGATCAAGCCATTTCGCATATCGCCTTATGCTGTCACGAATGCAGATTATGCCGCATTTACGGCCGACACCGGTTATGTTACCGAAGCGGAGCGATTCGGCTGGTCATTCGTATTTCAACTGCTGATCGAACAGCCGAAGCAAGTGAGCATCGTGGGCTCTCCTGCGCAAACACCATGGTGGTATGGCGTTGAAGGCGCTGATTGGCATCATCCTGGCGGACCTTACAGCACCATCGAGGATCGAATGAATCATCCAGTTGTTCATGTATCATGGAACGATGCGATGGCCTATTGCCAGTGGGCTGGCGTTCGGTTGCCTACGGAAGTGGAATGGGAAGCGGCTGCGCGCGGTGGATTGAAGCGAAGAAGATATCCTTGGGGTGATGCGCTTCGACCAGATGGTCAGCATCGCTGCAACATATGGCAGGGCTTATTCCCTTCCAAAAATCATGCTAGCGACGGTTATCTCGGGACTGCGCCAGTTGATGCGTATCTCCCTAACGGATACGGATTGTATAATGTATCAGGCAATGTCTGGGAATGGTGCGCTGACTGGTTTACTTCGAATGCTGACGAGCGTGGTTCGACTTCGCGACCGCAGGGGCCTGCAAGCGGCAATGCTCGCGTGATGAAAGGCGGCTCATACTTATGCCATCAATCGTATTGCAATCGATATCGGGTAGCGGCTCGCAGCAGCAATACGCCTGACAGCTCTACTGGCAATATCGGCTTCCGCGTGGCGGCGGATGTCTAACTACGCGCGGTGATGATGCGCCAGTGTTGATGTGGAGTACGGAACATCTTCCGTAGCCCACATCACCCGCTCAACGCTCGTATAGCCCGCTCCGATTCAAGAGCGATGCAGCGGTTATGCCTATAGCTAAACCAGATATAGGCGCCACAACAGCTGCGCCGATCCAATTGCCGCTGGTTGACAGCAGCAGCTTCAGCGCCAGCGTCACACACATGATCGCACACGCGATCCCCCAGTATAACAGCTTGCCACGAACTGACGGACGAATGTATGCGACTCGAGTTGTACCAGCACCCTTGTTGGGTGCCGCGACTCGATCACTTCGGCTCAGGAAGTACAGCAGCACGAACAGCTCCAGCAGCATTCCCAGCAGGGACAACCCGTGCTGCAGCAGCTTGTAGACAGGTATTCCACCAGCGACAGTTGCCTTTAACCACGGCAGTTGGGCAACCATTGCGCCTGAAACATGCGTAAAGGCGTCTAACCCTATATGCGAGTAGAAACCAACGATGACTGAGCCAATAAAGACAGCCCAGTCCTTAAACGACCGCAAACCCCATCTTGGACCGCTAGCGAGCATATATGCTCGTTGATCCAGATCCCACCATGTGGGAAGGTGCCGCGATAACGCAAGCTTTACTACATGATGAAACCAATAGGCCAGCAGAATACTTAACGGTATCGCTTCGAAGAATAGCCCTGCTGCTGAATGTCCGATCCATTGATGGGGCTCTAGCGCGATAAAGTATTCTAAATCCGGCGCCATAGCGCCGAGCACAAGCCCCGTCATGCTCACATAGGCAGGCTTAAGTGCTTTAAGTGGAGCAATATAGATCGGATGGGCAAATGTAAAGGGCATCTCACAGCCTCCCTATGTCAGCGGATATGGAGGTTTCCAGTCACATACCGCTTGATTCGCGATACGAATCGCTTCAGCGCGCTGCATATATTGCTTCGTCTTCTCATGCACCAACAACTGCTCCGTCATCCGGTCAATAAATAGAATGCCGTCCAGATGATCAAGCTCATGCTGAATGCAGACCGCATACAATCCCTCGGCCTCCGTCCATACGTCTGAACCGTCACGGGCCATGCTGCGCACCTTAACTCTATTGTAACGCTTGACTACACCGTAATAGCCTAGCAGCGACAAGCAGCCTTCCATTCCTTCCTGCTCACCGTCCGCTTCCACAATCTCTGGATTGATGAACTCACGCAGGCCTTCTCCTATATCCATCACAACTACCCGGCGCAGCAGACCGATCTGTGGAGCAGCTAATCCAGCGCGCCCCGGCTCACCATACAGCGTGTCCTTCAAGTCATCCAACAAAGTCAATATGCGCGGCGTCATTTCCGTCACCGGCTTGCATACCTTCCGCAGCACGGGTTCGCCGAATGGCAGTATTGCACGAATCGTCATAGTTGCCCCCCTATATCTGATCTTCTATCTTGAAAATACTCATTAATTAAGCGTAAAAATAAGTTCGGAAACGCATACGACTCCATGTCCTCTGAACCGATAAACACATAACCTTCCGGAAGCGATACATCCGGCCGCGCTTCCGCTCGAAATACGCGCATCTGCCAGTGAATATGGCTGAACGTATGCTCTGCATCGACATGCCGCTCGACGGGATTCACATCGATCCCTTCTATATGAAGCGCGCCGCGCAGCATATCCATCGCCTCAGCGTCCGGCAGCCCGGAGAGCGACGCTTGCTTCGGAGCCTGCACATGCGGCAGCTCCCACATGCGCGCCAACAAACCAGTTGCAGGACGCTGCCTGATCAGCAGCTTGCCTGCCTGGCGGCCAGTGCCTTCCACCAGCGCGGCATAGCGCAGCTCCGGCTTAGGCGGCTTCGCCTTCGTCTTAATAGGGAGAAGCTGTTCTTCTCCCGCTATTCTGCCTGAGCAGTGCTCCATCACTGGGCACAGCAGGCATGCAGGCGACTTCGGCGTGCATACAAGCGCACCAAGCTCCATCAGCGCTTGGTTGAAGTCAGACGCGTGCCCATCAGGAATGAGCTCGCGGGCAATATGCTCAATGCGAGGCCGTGTACTCGGCTTCGCTATATCATCGTGTAATCTAAAGTAACGCGATAAGACACGCATCACGTTGCCGTCAACCGCTGGTTCCGGCTGATTGAACGCGATGCTCATAATGGCGCCTGTCGTATAGGGGCCAATCCCCTTCAGGCTTGATACCGCCGCCTTATCATTCGGCACCGCGCCATCGTACTGCTCCTTAATCTCGCGCGCGGCAGCCTGCAGATTGCGGGCACGGGAGTAGTAGCCTAAGCCCTCCCAAGCTTTCAACACTTCTTCCTCAGGCGCGTCAGCCAGCGCGATTGCCGTCGGAAATTGTGCGGTGAACCGCTCAAAGTAAGGGATGACCGTATCGACGCGCGTTTGTTGAAGCATGATCTCAGACACCCATGTATAGTAAGGATTGGATTGACGCCGCCAAGGCAGATCTCGCCGATTTTCCAAGTACCACTGCAGCAGTTCTCGGCTAAAATACCGTTTCTGTTCTTCCATATCTTAGACGGCCCCTTTCTAGTTCTCTGCCCATTATACACGATGGGACACAGTTGTGAACGTTTTGCCAACATGTTGCCGAATGTGTTGCCATAACTATCCAACACAATCATACTGTAATCAAAATCACACATTTAATACGTTAATCTAATCATGCATAAAAGGAGTGTCCATTCTATGTTATTGCGAAAGCGCACAGCGCGTCTCTTGTCTATTGCGGCGGCATTGATCTTTCTCATGCTCATTGCCACGGCTTGCGGCGGCAATTCGATGGCTGGCAGCAAGGAGAAGTCTGAAGCACTTAAGGGGCCAGAAGATGCGGTAACTGTGTATAAGCAGACCTGCATGCAATGTCATGGCGCTGAGCTGGAGGGAAGAATGGGGCCTGAAACCAATCTTCAGAAAATAGGCGCGAGACTGACAAAGGAAGATATCGTGGACACCATCCACAATGGCGGTCCCAGAAGAATGCCAGCTATCAACGCGATCGAAGAAGCTGACGCCGAGAAGGTCGCCGCTTGGCTCGCAACATTAAAGTAAAACGTACGCGAAATAGGGGTTCTTCTCCAAGCAGAACAAGCTGCACTTGGGACAACCCCTATCATCATTCAGCCGCTGTACTCGCCGCTTCATTTTCATTACACAAAAAGAACTCCAATCCCGACCGAGCCAACACCGAGACTAGAGATCTTCCTTGGATCCTAACTTATAATTGTTCAATGACGCAGAATGCGGACGCCATTCCAGGCTGATGCGAGATCGTCACATGAATTCGCGTACGATCGGGATCCAGACGAATGCGAGTCCAAGCTTCCGCACTCAGCTTCGCGAACGGCTTGCCGCTCGTATCCGGCAGTACTTCAATATCTTGAAAGCCCACCTGTTGGCCGATGCCGCAGCCGATTGCTTTCGCCAGCGCCTCTTTCACCGCGAATCGCCCCGCTACCCATTCCGACAACCGCGGCTCTTTCAGCTCCGCCACTTTAAGCTCTGTCGGAGTCAATACCCGCTGCATAAACCGACCCCTGCTCTTGCCGTCCAATATACGCGATACGCGCTCCAGCTCCAGGATGTCATGCCCGATGCCAAATATCATTGCATTTCCTCCTTCGCGGATGGAATGAATCTTTATATATCGAGCATACCGCTTCTGCCTCCTATTTATCAAGTGCGCCAGTCTGTACATTAAACTATGAATCTCATGACTCTTCTGAAAATACACGAATGAACTCTATCATCCATCTAATCGAAAAGCAGGATATTCGAATACAGTATATTATCCTTATAAGAGATGGAGGAATGTGAGCATGTCCTTTAATTGCAACTCTGACTTTGGTTTTGACGATGGAGTACGAGGGATCTTATCGCGAATTTGCATCAACACCCATATCCGTGTGCACTTTGACAGCACATCGCACACTGGAAAGTTCCTTGGAATCCAACATGGTTCTGTCTTGATCATTGATAACAACGTTCCAATTTTCATCCCAGTCCGCAAAGTACTTGCCATCGACTTGGTAGAAAGAAATTAAGCATGCGAGCATGAAAGGGGCTGCCTCGGCAGCCCCACTATGTGTTTCTCTATTTACTTATTCTCCAATTTACGAGCTTGTTAATAACAACAACCGTAATCACACTGTAGAAGAACATCACGATGCAGTCGATCATAACACTCGATGTCCATCCCTCTATCAGCGACGTGCGCAGCGCATCAGCGGCATAAGTAGTAGGGAATATATAGGACACCCACTGCAGCGGTAGAGGAAGTTGACTCATATCTACCATTACCGGCGATAAGAAGGTTACAAACATCATTAATACCTGCGTCAGCATGTTAGTAAGCTGATGGCTGGGCGACCAGAAACCGATACAGACACCGATACCTACGCAGCTCGTTAAGGTTAATAACACAACTAGCAGCAATCCCCATGAATAGTGAAACGAGATTCCATATCCGAACTGTCCAATAATTCCGAGAATAACAAGTGAAGGAAATGTGCTCATAAGTCCGCGCAGCAGGTTAGCAATGACAAAGTTAAACTTGGAGATTGGAAGTGAAGCATAATACGTAAAATGCCCCTGATGCTTCTGCCACGATATTTCTTGGCCCATGGCGTTCATCCCCATAACGATTACACCGAAGATCATGTTGCCCGCAATGACGCGAATGATCATATCATCACTTGGATTCTCCATAAAGAAGTACATAAATAAAGTCGTCGTCAACGGGAACATCGTAGCCATTAGCAGCACCCAAGCCCAACTATCGCGGACAATAGCGAATTGAATTCGGAATAGAATGGACAGCTCTGCCCAGAGACGCTTTGATCCATGTATAGGTACAAATGCTGTTTGCTGCGGCGAAGTCGTAACTAGCTTCATGCTCCGATCACCTCTTTACCTTCTTGTTTATCCTCTTGTTCAAGCTGCTCATCGATATGGAAATACACATCCTCCAAGCTTGGCGGCTTCACCGCATATTCCTCGATTCGCAGTTCTTGATCGTTCACGATATAATCCAACACTCGGCTGGCGGATTGCTTATCTACGAATAGAGTGATACGATGTTCACCATTGTCCTGCACATATCCCCAACGCTGTAATAGAGCTACTGTCTCCTCCTTGCGTCCGAACTCTGTCGTCACCTCAAACTTTAACCGTTGATCCACGCTCTGCTTCAGCTTCGCGACCGAATCGATCGCAAGCAGCTTGCCGTGATTTACGACGGCGATCCGATCTACAACCTGCTCTGCTTCCAGCACATTATGCGTAACCAGTATGACCGTGGCTCCTTGCTTATTGCGCTCCTTTATGAGGTTCCATACCATACGGCGGTTCTTAGGATCAAGCTCATTCGTCGGCTCATCGAATATGAGCACCGGCAGATTGCCGATCAGCACCGTTCCAAGTCCGATCATGCGGCGTTGGCCGCCCGATAGGCTCTTCAACTGCTTTTTCTTAACCTCTTGCAGGCCCATCATTTCCAGCAGCTCATTCGCCTGATGAGCAGCATCCGGCTTCGCCATCCCCCGCAATCTGCCTGTGAATGTCAGCGCCTCATAGGCAGTCAGCGAGTCGAGCACATGCGGTTCTTGCGAGTAGTACGCTACTTGTTCCGCGATATTGCGGGTCTGCTTAAATACATCCTCTCCATTGAAGCGGATGCTGCCTTCTGTCGGCTTCAGGTGGCCGATCAGCTGCTTAATTAGCGTTGATTTGCCCGCCCCGTTCGGACCGAGAACACCGAGAATTTCACCTTCTCGAATTGTGAAGGAGATATCCTCATTCGCTTTGATCTTCCCTTTCTTATACACCTGACTGATGTGGTCAACTTCATAAATGATTCTATTCATGAATCCAGTCCTCCTTATGGCGGTGAGTATAGGTTACAAGCGGCTATCTTCATTAAAGCCTAAAGTTTACTGAAACTTTACGACCGATATTGGATATCTCAATCTTAGCTTGATGCCTCTAAGCCATGTAGCGTCTGCCGACCGAAACTCTAATCGTTCTACAGTTGAATTTATTGCTCGGTCTGCAGACCGACAGGAGGACATAACAAAACCTTACAGACATATGCTCCATCGCAGGCGCATGTGTCTGTAAGGTCTATGTGTAATCTATGTTACTTATGATTAGCCGTGCAGTTTGCGGTACACCTCGTAGCTGCGCCGCGCGCACTCCGATATGGCGATCGGATGAAAGCCGTTAATTTCCGAATACATCGTGTCATTTAATTGGGATGTCCAGCTCTCCGGCAGCTGCTTCGCCCCATCGATGGCGCCCATGATCGAACCGACGGTTGCGCCGTTGCAATCCGTATCCCAGCCGCCAAGTACAGCTGTCGTGATCGCCGTCTCAAAATCGCCGCGAGCAAATACGAGCGCAGCAGCGCACAATGCGGCGTTGTTGTTCGTGTGAACCGGATGGTAGTGCTTAAAGGATTTCCATATCCGGTCTACCAACTCCAATTGACTCGTCGCTTCCTTCGCGATGCTGATCGCCAATCGAATATCGCTGGCTAATCGGCATTGACGCGGAATTTCGCTTAGGCCAATCTCGACAATGCGCTCCGGATCGTCTTCCACAAACGCCGCAGCAATCATAGCTGATACGAACATGGCACCATAAATGCCGTTCTTTACATGAGAGAACGAAGCGTCGCGCCATGCCAGCTCTGCCGCGAGCTCAGGCCTGCCCGCCGCCCCGTAGGCCAATCCGTCAACGCGAATCTGTGCTCCAATCCATTCGCGGTACGGATTCAAGTGTGTCCTTACCCATTCCTTCTGCGCTTCGGAATCTTCGCCGCGGTTCCAGCCGCGCTGAGTGATGAGCACCGAATAATTTGCATACGATTGTGCCTCCGCGGTGAATACTTTGCCGATTGGCAAGTGCTTGAACCACATCAATCCGGTGTCCCACGAGTCCCAAGCCAGCCCTTTCTCTTCCAGCATCAAAAGCCCTAGAACGGTATACCGAATATCGTCGTCGGTCTCCATATACTGAATGCGCTCCAGCTCGCTTTGCCTAGCATAATCGGATAATGCAATTCCATGCTGTTCTTGTGCCCGCGACTGTCCTGGCGTATAGTCCTTGATTGGCCAAGCATCCGCTCCCTCGAACCACAGCTGGACGTTTTTCCAGCCCGGATGTTCATTCGTACCGTTCATGAATGACCAGCTCTCCAGCGGCTTGCCGAGCGCGCAGCCGACGCTTCTGCCGAGCCATGCGCCATGGAACTTGTCCCGCCACTGCTCATCTGACCAGCCTGCATTCAGATTGCGAGGACCTTCCGGTCTCACCGCACGAATCTCCTCCAGCCCATTCGGTTCATCATACGGGAAGTTCGCCGCTATCGGAAGCGCCGCCAACTCGTCGTAAACCGCCATCAGCTTGCAAGCATCCTGCCCCGCGTCCTCCAGCTTCTGTAGAAACCCTTCAACCTCACAGCCCTCTTCCGAGCGCTGCTTGATCTCCGCTTGCACCAAGTTGTGCAGCGCTTGCCATCCCCAGCTTGACATGAGCCTATCCCCCGATCTTCATCATCCTAGCATCAGAACAGATTGAATTGTTTACATCTTCATTCTAGCGGGGAGAGCTTCTTACGTCGTCTTGTTTTCACTTCATATATTCTCAAAAAGGGCTAACTTTGCAGCCTGTTCGCGGTATTCGAGCGGCGAAGCGCCAACGATCTGCTTGAACGCGTGGTAAAACGACCCGTGGCTTTGAAAGCCCGCCGCGTACATCACGTCCACGATTGGCAGATCGGAGCTCGCCAGCAGCTTTTTGGCTTCGTTAACTCGCAGTTGAAGCACATATTGCTTGAACCCGATACCGAGCTTCTCCTGCAGCAGATGCCTTGCCCGGGATGGGCTCAGTGCCAGCCTTTCGGCGACATCTTCCAGAGATAACGGTTCCCGAAAATGCTCGTTCATATAGTTAAGCGCCGGCTTGACCCGATAATACGACGTCAATGTGCGATTCCAGTCGGCAGACGGGACTTGTTCAACATAATAGCGGAGCAGCAGGGCGCATATTTGCAGAATCTTGCCCCGCATCATCCCCTGATAGCCTCGCTGCTTGCGGTCATGCTCATCTGCAAGCTCGATGAACAGTTCCCCGATGTGCCGAGCTGTCGTTAGACCGCCGGGAATTCGGTTCTGGAATTTGGTCGGCAGATAGACAAACGGAAGCAGCAGCTCTTGATCTGCCTGCTCGATAAGGATCGGATCAAAATACAAGAACAAATAGCGGCTAGGGTTGTCCGCATTCGATGCGGCGGCATGCCGTTCCAGATGATTGACGACAAATACGTCTCCCGGCTGAACGGGATATGTTTTGTCGCCAAAATAAAATGTCCCGCTCCCCGACAAGCAATAGCCGATCTCCAAATGGTCGTGTGTATGGAAAGGATCCGCGGGCACACGCGGCGACCACTCAAATAGGTGAATCAATGGTTCTTTTGCCATTCGTCAAAACCGCCCCTTGATGGTTGTTTGTTTTCATTTCCATATACCCCCAGTATATCGTCAATGGTTGGTGGACGCAGTGAATTTATTGAGCTTATATTCGGCCTATGGATTTGTCATCAACTAGATCAAATTTAAAACAGTCACATATCGTTCACTTGTGAACTTGTTTCATTTCAGTATAATATGGTTAATTTCATACATATCTTTCGGTTTGAGAGAGGAGAATGATCATGGGAATGACAATTATGATCTCAAAACCACTGGTCGCGCGCATTCAACAAGCCATTTCTGAACTTCAGCATGTGTTATCGACGCTTACCCATCAACCCGCGCGTTTAGCATATTCTACGTTCATCGATACGGCGCTATCGCCTAAAGGCACGGTCCAGATCACGACGGCAGCTCAATTAATGCATCCTGACTCCCCGTACAAGCTCAAGCGCGAGCTGTCCGACGATGAAGTTCTCATTGTCTATACCGCGGAGAAGGGCTTGCTTGTTATCGCGGGTACAGATGCTGTCGTCGAGAATGCCTGCACGAAGCTAATGATGCTAATGCGTGAGCAGTGCGCTATAATTTCCGATCGTATGCCTCGGATAGAGGAATTGTTCTGGAACGGTACGGTATAGAACGTATAATATACGGTGTAGTTCTAAACAATTAAGAAACCGCTTACCTAGTCGAGGAGACTGGATCAGCGGTTTTTTAGTGCGCTTTGACCCGCTCGAACGGACACAGATGACACTATTTGCTTCAAAACTAGCACAAATCTGCTGATTTGAGTCAAATAACGGATCGTGTGTCCGCTACCGACTCTCATCGATGCATCAAGCTACTTTCGGCTGTAGTTACTAAGATGGCAGCATAACCGCAAAGGCTATGCTGCCCACTCGAGCGGACACAGGAGCCGCTATTTCATGTTTTCGAGGTGTTTTTTGGGGTTTCGCGGACACAGGGGACGCTATTTGCTTCAAAACTAGCACTAAATTGCTTATTTGAGTCAAATAACGGCTCTACTGTCCGCTAGTATGCCGAAATAGTGGTTTTTGCTGCAAA
>NZ_JBYTDY010000005.1:135404-272747 GCF_058791835.1 Paenibacillus sp. EB106-04-04-XG159
CGTGTGTCCGCTAACTGCCCCCTCGACGCATCAAGCTACTTTCGGCTGTAGTTACTAAGATGGCAGCATAACTGCAAAGGCCATGCAGCCCACTCGAGCGGACATAGGAGCCGCTATTTCATGTTTTCGAGGTGTTTTTTGGGGTTTCGCGGACACAGGGGACGCTATTTGCTTCAAAACTTGCACTAAATTGCTTATTTGAGTCAAATAACGGCTCTACTGTCCGCTAGTATGCCGAAATAGTGGTTTTTGCTGCAAATAGCGGATCGTGTGTCCGCTAACTGCCCCCTCGACGCATCAAGCTACTTTCGGCTGTAGTTACTAAGATGGCAGCATAACTGCAAAAGGCCATGCAACCCACTCGAACGGACACAGGAGCCGCTCCCGGCCTCCTATACCCATCAAGCTCCCATCGGCTGCCACTCATACAGCCGATGGGAGCTGTCTTCTCCCGCACAGCTTCGCGGCAACACAAAAAGTCCCCATCGCATACCCTCTGCGATGGGGACTTCTATGCCAACAACGCTTTAGATCCCTGGTATCATCGAGCGCTTATGCTCCGTCTTCTTATACTGACGCTCAATCTTCTCCTGCGCCTCATCGGAAACCGGCTTGCCTTCGAGATAATCGCTGTTCTCCTCATACGTGATGCCCAGCTCTTTCTCATCGGTCTGCCCTTCCCACAAGCCTGCGGTCGGCGCTTTATCAATGACGCTCGCCGGAACGCCCATGTAACGAGCCAATTGACGTACCTGGCGCTTATTCAGCGAGCTAAGCGGCGTGATGTCCACCGCGCCGTCGCCCCACTTCGTATAGAAGCCTGTCAGCGCTTCTGAAGCATGATCTGTCCCGACGACGAGCAGGTTCAGGTCGAAGGCAAGCGCATACTGCGTTACCATGCGCACACGAGCCTTTACATTTCCCTTGCCTGGGATGCTGATATGGCGATAATTCTGCATCTGCTTGAAAGCCTGCTCTGTTTCAAGCACGACCTCATTAACAGCATCTTCAATATTCGTCTCCACTGTATGCTCCAGGTTGAATGCTTTCGCGGTCGCATAACTGTCTTGAATGTCCGCTTGCTCTCCGTAAGGCTGGAACACGCCCAGCGTCATATAGGGCTGTCCAGTCTCTGCTGTCAACTCATCTGTGGCAAGTTTACACAAGCCAGTTGCAACTGCACTGTCAATTCCGCCGCTGATGGCAATCAACAATCCCGTTGTACCGGACTGCTTCACGTATTGCTTCAAGAAATCAACTCGGGTGCGAACCTCCTCCGCCTCATCGATCTGCGGCTTCACGCCAAATCTCTTCACTATCTCTTCCTGCATGCTCATCATTCCACTCCTCCTATTGCTTAATATATATATCACTTGTTAGACAAGTCGAATAGCTCTTCTATGTATAACCCCGCCGCAGCATGGATCAATCATGCTAACAGCAGGGCACTGCTCTCTTCAGACAACAAACATTATTATACTCATATGCAGATGCATCATAATGGCTTGGATTTCTCCTAAGGGCCGAATATGCCCGATGGCGCAGCGAGAGGCTGCTCCATTCTTGATGGATGCAGCCCCCGGCTTCCTATTCCTTATCTTAACGGCAGAAACGATCGTAAGCTGCCGTCAGTTCAGCTGAGATCTCTTCAGCGGAACGGTTTTCTATACCGTGACGCTCGATAAAGTGCACGAGCTCTCCATCTTTCATCAGAGCGATGGAAGGAGAAGAAGGCGGATACGGCGCGAAGTACTCACGAGCCTTAGCTGTAGCTTCCTTATCCTGCCCAGCAAATACAGTAAACAGGTGATCAGGTGTCACCTCGAACTCCAGCGACTTGCGCGCGCCCGGACGGCAAAGTCCCGCCGCACAGCCGCATACAGAGTTAATCACAACAAGCGATGTACCTTTAGCTGTTGGAAGCTTCTCTTCCACTTCTTCAGGCGTCGTCAACTCGACAAAGCCCACTCTCGTCAATTCATCACGCATAGGCTGTACCATATCGCGCATATATTGCTCAAATGACATCGACATCTTTATTCACTCCTAATAAATAATATCCGATAGTAGACAGAACGCCCCTCCCGTTCTCTATCGTTATTATTGTATCTAGGCCAAGGAGGGAAATCAAGCAAACAAAGGGCTTTTTCCTAGGTGGAAGGACGGTTAGGTCCGTTCAGCTTCTTATCGACAGAACCGCCGCTGCGGTTAGCGGCGCCTGGTTTCTGCTTCTGCTGGCGCTGCTGTGCCTTTGAATCTTGAGACATGGGATTGCCTCCTTTCCGTCACATATTCATTCGTATTATGCGTACGGAAAGATTCCTTTATCCCATATGATTCTCTGCGTTCTCCAGCGGATCCGATATAGCTGGACCTTCTGCGGCGATCTGCTCCTTCGAGCGCAGAATGATATAACCGATCAGAAGCAGAGATACATAGCCCCACTGCAGCAGGGACAAGCCTAACCACAGTGATTCCTGCGCCGTTGCATAACTCAGCAGCATGCCGATCGACCCAACCGAGAGCGTGGTAATCAACGCATCCGAGTAGGTACCGATAGGACGTCTGCGAATCCATAAGCCCATAAGCAGCAGCAGAGCTAGGATCGACTCTACTGCCGGCAGCGACGCCTGCATCGTTGCCGGCAGCGGCACCGGCGTTAGACCAGGGGTCGGCGATCCCATGTAGGAATAGAAGAACCCGAATCCTGCAAGCCCCATCAACAGTCCATGCGACACTGTATCTGTGAACTCTGATATGGGGATGCGCGATCTTCGAATATACGATGCCGTCCAAGCCAGCAGTCCGATTGTTAACAGTACATTACCGCTCATCGAGGTTCCGCTCAAGAATAACAGCGCCTTCGGCTGCTCCCATATAACAGATGGACTCTCCCATAGATATCCGAACTTCAGATTAAGGACCAATACAATCATAACCGTAAGAGTCCAATCCAAGATCTGCCGCGGTGACTTGCTCTCCAGCTTAAGACGAAGCGCCATAGCAACAGCTGCTATGAGCACGCTCGCAATCACTGCCAATAAGTCACCCTGCAGCGTAAGCGGCCCTAGTTGTATTACATTCATGCATGATCCTCCGTTTATCCATCAATGATGCGCCAAGCTCCAGAACTTGCCTTTATTTTACCATAGTCCGATCATGTATACGTAACCTCACTCTGACACTAAGAACATATACTAGAGCCGTATGAAACTCCATGATCCTAATGAGCGTGAAATAAACTAAACGGTATGCGCCTGAAGCTGCAACAATTCAAGGTCGCCGCCAGCCGCCTCCACCTGCTGTTTACTCGTTCTAAACGCAACGATGAAACTAGTTCCCTTGCCAAGCTCCGATTCCACTCGTATCGTCCCATTATGCCGCTCTACTATACTTAGACACAATGGCAATCCAAGACCCGTACCTTTCGTCTTCGTCGTGTAAAATGGCTCGAACAGCTTCTCTCTGATCTGTTCTGATATCCCAGAGCCGGTATCGCTCACTATTAGCTCTACTGTGGACAATTTCTCATCGTATTGGGTGGCAATCGTCAATACGCCCTTTTCTGGCATGGCTTCCATCCCATTTCGAGCCAGATTCAGGATGAGCTGCTTCATTTCCTTCGGATTCAGCAACAGCTCTGGAACAGAATCTCCAAGCTCCAATACAATCTCTTGACCGCGAAGATGGGCATCCGCCCACAGCAATGGCGCTACATGGTGGATCAGCTCATGAAGCTGAGTCTCCTCTTTCTTGACGATGCGATCCTGAGCAAGCGACAGGAAATCGTTAATAATTCCGTTTGCCCGATCCAGCTCCTCCATCACGATGTTATAGTACTCTTCCATATGCCCGGGATTCTTCTCCTTCATTAGCTGAATAAAGCCGCGTACGACAGCCATCGGATTGCGAATCTCGTGCGTTATGCTGGCTGCCATCTGTCCAACGAGGCTGAGCCGTTCCATATTGCCAATCTCCGCTCGAAGCTGAGTTAGTTCTGTAATATCATGCAGCATCCCCACTGCGCCTACGATCTCTTCTGTCTCTGGATTCTTCATGGAATTCGTATGAACAAAATAGGTACGATCCCCGATAATGCGCACCTCACTCTGCTGCGGCTCTCCTCGAAGCACTCGAAAGATCAGAAGGTCATCCGAATCCCAAAGTCTAACCTTCTTGAATATATCCCGATATGACTGACCAATGAACTCTTTCAGCTCATATTGACCGCTATGTTCCTTAATAATATTGAGAAGTGTCTGATTCATATTGGTGATCTCGGCATTCGCATTGACTGCGATTACACCTAGAGGGGTTGTATCCATTACATGGTTCAGCTTCTGCATCTCTTGGCGATACTTATGCGACATATTTAAATATCCCAGCTGAAAATAAGCCTTCTCCCGCATACTTTCAATAAAATAAACGATAGAGCAGGCCGCAATCATAAATACGAAGCCAAACATAGCCATGAACAGAAATACGTTGGATTGAAAATGAATGTTGTTCTCCCATAGCTCCAAGGAATAGAAGGCGATATACAAGACCATTCCAAGCAAAGCGAAATTCATGATAATATAAATCCGCATGCCCAGATTAGAGGTTCGGAACCGATTAATATAGAAGAACAGGACTAGCGTAATATACAGCAACGGGTCTGTCCAAAGAGGCTGTGTGAGCTGCGCATAATCAAATCCATACAGGATGAGGATGTATAACAGTACGATACCCGCTCCTATACGATAACCGCCATACAAGATCCCTATAGCATACGGAATTAACCGAAAGTCGAAGGGATGTGCAGTGGTTTTATAATAGTAGAAAGAGAACATCATACACAGCAGCACAGAAATAACGGAGAAAAAACCGATGTAAATATGAGCCTTCGTAATTCGAGACGGCTTCATTAAATAAATCTGACACGCAAATGCTGGGAGGCAAGCGATAAAAACTTGCAGCAATGTTTCCTTCAGTGCAACTAACACGATCGCTATTCCACCTTCCAAATATGTCCACTATGCCTAGATTAAAACACAGAATAGAGTCGGAAACAATCGGTAACGGTCATATTTTCTCAAATATTATGGATCTACGGTTGCAATAGGATTAGTTAGGGCTACAATGATACAATCTATATTAAATACAATCGCTTAGGAGTTTATACTATGAAATATGATGTAATTGTAATAGGCGGAGGCTCGGCTGGATTAATGGCCAGCATCTCAGCCAGCAAGAGCGGCGCCAGTGTTCTTCTCTTGGACAAAGGCGACAAGCTGGGTCGTAAGCTGGGGATCTCCGGCGGCGGCAGATGCAATGTGACGAACAATAAAGAACTCGATGATCTCGTGAAGCATATCCCTGGCAACGGGAGATTCTTATACAGCACACTCACTCAATTTGGCAACAAAGAAATTATCCAATTCTTCGAGAATCTAGGCATTAAGCTGAAGGAAGAAGATAACGGACGCATGTTCCCTGTCTCTGACAAGGCCAAGACAGTGGTTGATACCCTTGTGAATCAGGTGCGCAAGCAGGGTGTGAAGATGATGCTGAACGCCCCTGTCGACAAGATCATCTATGAGGATAATCAAGTAGCTGGCGTGCGGCTTAGAAATGGGGATGTGATACGCAGTAAGAACGTCATCGTCGCTTCCGGAGGAAAGTCCGTCCCTCAAACAGGTTCAACCGGCGATGGTTATAAATGGGCTGAAGCAGGCGGTCATACGATAACGGAGCTATTTCCCACTGAGGTCCCTCTGACGTCCAACGAACCCTTTATTCAGAGCAAAGAACTGCAAGGGCTGTCACTTCGAGATGTATCGCTGTCTGTATGGAACCCTAAAGGGAAGAAGCTGATTGAGCATCAAGGCGATATGCTGTTCACTCACTTCGGAATATCGGGACCTATTGCGTTAAGATGCAGTCAGTTTGTCGTAAAAGCGCTGAAGCAGTTTCAGGTCGGCAATGTAGAAGTATCGATTGATTTTAAGCCGGATATGAGTGCAGATGAAGTCTATCAGGAGACGCTGAAGCTCACGAAGCTAGAGCCTAAGAAAGCGATCAAGAATATATTGAAGGTCTATCTGCCGGAACGAATCGTGCCGATTCTGCTGCAGCAATCCGGGCTGGACGAGCAGTTGACGTACGATCATATTCCGAAGCAAGAGTGGCTGCAGCTCGCTAAGCTGATGAAGCGATTCCCCATCCGGGTGTATGGGACGCTATCCATTGAAGATGCGTTCGTCACTGGCGGCGGTGTCAACCTGAAGGAGATCGATCCGAAGTCGATGCAGTCCAAGCTTATTGAAGGACTATACTTCTGCGGAGAAATACTGGATATACACGGCTACACAGGCGGCTACAACATTACAGCGGCATTCTCAACCGGATATGCTGCAGGCAAGCATGCATCCACTAAGCAACTATAATATGGAGCTGCTCTAGAATAGCAAGAAGAGGGACCCCTTTCTTAGGAGAAGGTGTCCCTCTTGCACTTCCGCTCGTGAATCAGATATGCACGCCGCCAGGAAAATGATTCGTGCTTTCCTCATCGTTCCATCCTTCGGCATCCTCATCCCGCAGCGATAGATCGTCAAAGGCAGCTGTCGCTCTGGCATATCCATCATCCTCCGCCCAATCCTCATTGACGAGATGAGCGGGAATTGGGATTAGATCCAAGCCATATGCTTCATCGTAGATCATTTGTTCGTTGACTTCTCCTTCCTCAACCAGCGAACCGCCATAAGCTGCGGCAATTTCCAGAGCGGAAGTTAAATCTTGACGATTCAGATGAATATGAAAGACATGGTCACCCGTTTCCATAACCGGCGTATAGTTCAATTCCCGCATCATCTCATAAGCTAACTGTGCATTTCCCGCATCTTCGAAACGGAAACGAATAATTGCTTCGCGCATGGTTGACACCTCCATTCTAGAGCATTCATTGTTAATATGCCCTAGAATGAGCCAATCAACCCAACTCGATGGTTTCTTTGACTTTCCAGCCTCTCATTTTCATGACTCGCGCGCATACCCAGACCGTTACGGCAATCCCTGCGGCAAACACTAACAATTTATCGCTAACCTCAGGCATCCAAACAGCAGCAGAGAAGGACCATATAATTGCGGGAACAACTGCATTGATTCGTATAAAATGAACGGCCCCCTCATGCAGATCAGCAGCTGAAAATACGTATAGGCTCCATGCCTCGCTAGACAGCAATTCACGCCAATAGCTGTTGAGCCAGTATCCGAGCACGACGCCCATCACAGGCAGCACGAGATATAATAGCGGCGCTGCCTTAAGCGTGCTGATTATGATCGCCGCGGCCCCTACCCCGGTCAACTGCAGGTAGAAGCTAATATGCGCTCCGCTGCGCCATAAGGTCTTGACCGCGATGGCTCCGATCGTGACGCCGCTCGTCTTCGTTTCCATTAGATAACCCGATTTGCGGAACAATAGAGGGCGTTTCCCTTTCCTCCTGCGCGGAGGCTTCTCCACAGCTTGAGACAACAGAAGGTTCGTCAGCTTCATCTTATAATCCGTCTCTAGATCGATATCGCGCTCGAAGGTATACGAAGCGCGCGTCCGCCATATGCAGCAAGGAATAAGCGCTCCTGCAAGCAGGATGACTGCCGTAGAGGTGCCTAATATCGTTTCACCTGCTGGTACCAACAGGAGGCGGAAGATGACTATCGCCAGCATCACCGTTAACGAGCTCGCAATCTTCATGGGCCAGCCGTGGAATCGAACTTGAATCTGGTTGACTGCCATCGCCTTCAAGCATGACCATAACCATGCCAAGAATGCCGTGCTTATCACAACAGCGGGAGATATGCCGAACGCCTTGAGCATCCATGGGAGCGCCGCGAGGGTCAAGAGCAGAACGATCAGCGCTTGTCGAAGCATCATTTCCACGATGCCAAAACGAATAAAGGAGCGCCACCATGCAGGCAGCTGACGCAGAAATAAGATATCCCCCGCTTCTTGCCAGGTTCGCAAGCGAGACCAGAAGATAGGCAGGAGAAATAGGTATACCCACAATTGCATTTCCTGCAGCATAGGCGGCACTTCCAACGGCTTAAGCCACCAATCGGCGTAGAACTTGCCGCCCAAGAGAAGCGCCGGCACGATGAAGTACAGCATCACCGTCCAATCAAGCACCGTGCTCGCCGTCTTCCACTGAAATGTCATATTGTGACGCCATCGGCGCAGCGCTAACCCTGCCGGCTTCACGTCAGCACCTCGAAGCAGTCCATCAAGCTTCCCTGCGGCAGCTCGCACTGGTTACGGATATCCTCGAAGGTTCCCTGAGCGACAATTCCACCTTGATGGATCAGAATGAATGTATCGCAGATCCGCTCGGCGGTATCCAATACATGCGTGCTCATTAACACACCTGCGCCCTGCTCTCGGGCGGCCTGCAGCATGTCGAGCAAGCGCCTTGTCGCACGCGGATCGAGACCGATGAACGGCTCGTCCACGATGTAGAGCGACGGCTTCAGCATGAAGGCTATGATCAGCATCAGCTTCTGCTGCATCCCCTTCGAGAAGCTTGTCGGATAGTGATGCACCACTTCCTCAAGCTGAAAGCGCTCGAGGAGCTCATGCGCCCGCCGTTCAAATACGTCTCTCGGCAGCTTGAAAGCCGCAGCCGCAAGCTCTAGATGCTCCCATAGCGTCATCGTTTCATAGAGCACAGGCTGCTCAGGCACGTATGCATAGCCGCCATCTCCGCCGACTCGAATCGTGCCTTTTACATGCCGCATCACACCCATTACCGTCTTGATCGTCGTGCTCTTACCTGCACCATTGGGTCCAATAATACCAACTAATTGCCCTGGTTCTACTTCGAACTGTATATTTCTAATCTTGATATCACCTTGATCATAGCCAGCTTCTTCTATGTTTACATCTAATACAGACATGCCTTTCCCCTCTCTTACGACAGCCGACCTGCAGTAGCTTTACTAGTTAATGCATTAATATAATCATCTTGCCGATGTTAAGATTGGCCTCCATTCGCTTATGAGCTTCGTTCGCTTCCTCCGCATCCCATACCGAATCAATAACGGGCTGCATCGCTTCAGACTTGAACAGCGGCATCGCCCACTGCACAAAGCTGCGCGTCAATTCCACCTTGCGCTCATGAGGCAATCCCCGCAGCGTACTAGCGATAATGTGAATTCGCTTGATCATAGCCGGCATGATGTCCAATTGTTCCACCTTCGAACCGCTTAACGCCCCAAACAAGATGATGCGACCGTCTACCGACAGCACGTCCATATTGTCCTGCCAGTAAGCTGGACCTACCGGATCCATAATCAGCTGCACGCCTTCGCCCTTCGTCAGACGAAGAACTTCCTCGCGGAAGGATTGATTCTGATAATTGATATCCGTATCAGCTCCAAGTCTGCTTACGACCTCGCATTTTTCATCCGTACCGGCAGTTGCGATCACGTAGGCTCCGACAGCTTTCGCGATTTGGATTGCCGCAGTGCCTACACCGCTTGCCGCGGCATGAATCAGAATTCGCTCGCCCGCCTTCAGCTTGCCAAGCTGAATCATATTGAGATAAGCCGTCAAGAACACCTCAGGGATTGCGGCAGCTTCTGTTAGATGGATCTTATCAGGAATCGCAATCGCCATATCCTCAGGAATGACAACATATTCAGCATAGCCCCCGCCATTCAGCAGCGCAGCTACATGATTGCCTGCTTCCCAGTTCTTGACGCCTTCTCCGACTTCCTCAATCACACCGGACATCTCGAGCCCCAGAATAGGAGATGCGCCCTTAGGCACTTCATACTTCCCTCTCTTCTGCAGCAAGTCTGCGCGGTTTACCGCCGTTGCATGAACTCGAACTAGAAGCTCGCCAGGACCGCACACGGGCTTCTCCCAAGTTCCTATGTACAATTTCTGTTCATCGTTCACTAATATTGCCTTCATCTGATTAGTCATCTCATTCGCCTCCCTTATCCTTACTAACAAGCTTACACAATACAAAGTTTTTAAAAACTTCAATTTTAATGCGTTCAAGCTTTCACAAATGTGATTAATGACATGTTATAAATTACAATTCCATAATATCATGAAATCATTATCACAGATTGTGACTAAAAAAGGTGGGATCAACATGCAAGAACGTGTAGATCATGAAACAGAAGCCTCCATGCACTTGTACCGCGTCTTGTCCAAAGCGTTCAAGAGCGTATCCGATCACTCTGCTGCCAATTGCAAAAATGAAGGCTTCAATCCAACAGACTTTGCGGTACTCGAAATGCTATATCACAAGGGTCCGCAGCCAATTCAACAAATTGGATCAAAACTGCTGCTGCAAAGCGGCAATGTTACCTATGTTATAGACAAGCTTGAGCGCAATGGCTATCTGCGCCGTCATCCTTGCAACAAGGATCGTCGCGTCATCTATGCAGAGATGACGGATGAAGGCAGAGACATCATGGATCGCATCATGCCTAGTCAAGCCAGCACGCTGAACCGTGCCTTAAGCGGACTGACGACAGAGGAGAAAGAACAAGCGATCAACTTGTTAAAGAAGCTTGGGATTCAAGCGGAGCGTTTATGTTCCAACAAAGCATCTCAATAAATGCTGCGAAATAGGGGCAGCCAGTTCAGGTTATGGACATCGTCTATAACACACAAGATTCACGTACTGTCTGGATTACTGTTGCAAGTTGTGGCAGGTACTCCCGCGTGGTTGCCCCTAACCTCCAATCTATTAGTCCACATGAAACTCCTCCCTCATATTGAGCTATATTGCGCTTACTATCTTCCCATTAGTCAAATAGTCAAAAAACCGACAGCACGAGACTATCGGTTCTTCAAGTTACCCTATAAAGTTATGAGCCTGTATTCTCTATCGATGCCTCTTGCGGTTTGCGTACTCCTTTAGGCATCAGCAGCGTGGACAACATGCTGACTGCAGCAATAATCGCCATCAGCACGAAGACACTATGCAGCCCGCTCTCCAGGAATCCACGCAGATGATTCATAACATCGGGAGCCAACTGCTGCGTCATTTCAGGATCGAGCAGCTTATTGAGGTCTTCCTTCCCGATCTTGCCTGCCACCTCTGGCCCGGCCTGCCGCGCCGCAGCCGCGATATGAGAGTTCAGATAGGTGCCAAATATCGCAATCCCAATCGTCTGACCGAGTGTCCGGATGAACGTGTTCAACGCTGTTGAGGCGCCGCGCACATTCCACGGAACAGAGGACTGCACGATGATCGTAAACGCCGTGAACGAGAATCCGAAGCCCAGCCCTGCCAAGGTCATCAGCAGTATAATCATCCAGACTGAAGACTGTCCTGTTATCAATGCCAACCATGTAGCACTGATCACGATAAAGGATGTGCCAAATGCCGTAGTCAGCCTGCCTCCACTCTTAAGAAGCATGCGCGCGCCGATAATCGAGCCAATAAGCCAACCAATGGACATTGGCGTAAGCGAGAGCCCCGAGCTCTTCGCGCTCTGTCCAAGAACGCCCTGTATCCAGAGCGGAAGATAAGAGTTAATTCCCATCAGCACTGCGCTTGCCAAGAATCCCACCAAGTTCGATACCGCAATATCGCGAACCTTAAACAGCTCAAACGGCACCATCGGTTCCGCCGCGCGCCGTTCAATGAACACGAACCAAGTCAAGAACACGACCGCAGTTGCAATCAATATATAAATAACCGGCGAATTCCACGGAATACTCTGTCCGCCAGCAATTAGAATGAATAGAAAGGCGGTCATCCCGACCGTAAAAGTCGCTGCCCCCGCATAGTCTACAGTCTTCTTTTTCCGCTCCACATTTTCATGGAATAATACTGCGATCATCCACACCGATATAATGCCAAATGGAACGTTGAAGTAGAAGATCCAATGCCAGGATAACGAATCAACGAAGAATCCCCCAACGAGAGGACCAACTAGTCCAGCAATCCCCCAGATTGAACTGAACAGCCCTTGAATCTTGGCTCGCTCCTCATAGTTATAGATATCTCCGACGATTGTAAAGGTGACGGGCATTAAGGCCCCGGCGCCTATCCCCTGAATCGCCCGGAATATGATCATTTGCGTCATATTTTGCGATAATCCGCACAGCATCGATCCTAACACAAACAGCACAGAGCCGAAGATGAATATATTTTTCCGACCGAACAAATCAGACAGCTTGCCGAACAACGGCGTAGATACCGCAGTCGTAAGCAGATAAGAGGCATATATCCAGCTAATCAACTCTAGACCGCTGAGATCTGCCACGATCTTAGGCATCGCCGTACTCACAACCGTAACCTCAATTGCCGCTAAAAATGTAGACAGCAGGAGCGCCAAAGTAACCATCTGCCGCGCTCGGCCAGGACGCATCGTTGCGCCATGTCCCTGCAGAGCCTTCTTATCGTCCATCTTGTCTATTCCAGCTCCTTCCCGCTGTTTATTATGCTTCATCTAGTGTCATCCCTCCTAGTTTACACGGGCTGAATCGATCCATTCTCAGCATGCCATTGCTTCCACATCGCATCCCCAAGCCATAGAGGGTCATGGGTTACGGCAATCACTGCCGCCCCTCGCGCACGTTCACGGTTGCACCATGAGATCACCTCTCGCGCGGCGATCTCATCTAGACCTGCTGTCGGCTCGTCTAAGAGCAGCAGTACAGGTCGATGAACAGCGGCAATCCAGAGACTCAGCCTGCGCTGCAAGGAAACGGATAAGTCATGCGGATGATAATGAGCGAACTCTTGCAGTCCCATGGCCTGCAGCTGCTCCAAACACCATGCCTCACCATCTATTTCAGATATAGCCAGCTCCCGATATACATCCATACACTCATCTACTACCCGTTCGGTCATAAATGAGGCAGCAGCACGCTGCGGTACATACCCGATCAATCCTGCCAGTTCATGCGGCTTGAGACGCTTCAAGTCTTGTCCGTGAATATGTATAGTTCCTTTATATTGGCGCAGGGCTCCGCTTAACACCTTCAGCAACGAGGATTTACCCGCACCATTGCTGCCGCGGAGTACAATCCCATCTCCAGGCATCGCCAGTCCATGGGCGTCTCGAAGCGCCATATATCCATTGCGATAACGCGCGGTTACTCCGTTGAATTTGAGAATTAGCGTTCCTGCAGAATCCGAAGTTATAGCGGTTGTAGGCAACAGTGCATCCCGTTCCGCATCTAACCGTTCAACAATATTATCAGCAGTACCAGCATCAACAGCAGAAGCGGACTCCATTTTACTCGGCAAATGCAAGCGACCGTCTTCCAATGTCCAATGCTCCGCTCTTTCCCAGAGTGGATGACTTGCATCCAGATCCGACTTGCGTGCCGTAGATACGATCAACGTCCTTGCTCGTAACCCTGATGGATCGCTGTGTGTTCCATTGAACCAACGATAGACAGCATCGGTGAAACGCAGTCGTCCATCCGTGTCCAATGCGCTCCATGCATCGTCTATTATGAGTACTTCCGGCTCCATTGTCCATACGGCGGCGGCAGCCACTCGCTGCTGCTGTCCCCCAGACAGATGCTCAACACGCTTGTCACGATAGCGCACCATGTTCACAGCATGAAGCTCGCGTTCTACCCGGCGATCGATCTCCTCTCGCGCCAAGCCAAGATTCTCCGGTCCGAACGCCAACTCATCCTCAACGGTGCCGATGACAAACTGCTGCGCGAGCTCGCCCCCGATATAGCCAATCAGTGGCTTGGGATCATCGCCCCGATGCAACGACCCGCTTATCGTCCCATCTAGCGGGGTCATCAGATCAGCTAACAATCGACACAGCGTCGACTTGCCGCTGCCATTGCGGCCGCTGATGATAACGACAGCTCCTTCCCATACTACACCCGAACAACAATCAAGAACAGCTTTAGTTTCACCAACATAGCTAAAGGTCACGCACGATAAGTGCATGACCTTCTGATTGGCATCCGTATGAAGCCGCTCCGTCTGAAGCGTTTGCTGTTGATTACGTTCCATTAGAGCGTCACCTCTCGATTACAATAATAGGGTTAATTAAGCCTAAATGAATGATTCAATCTTTACTTAAGTGTTGACCGATTGCAAATGAACGCACATAGCGTGTACCCGCAAGTCGATCTCCCAGCCACTTCGTCAACGCTCCACACAGCAGCATTCCGCTCAAGCAGCGTACAATTAACGTAATGACGAGCACACTCGGCGCATACGCAATATACCCGAACATGAAGGAAGCAACTATAAACCAGAGCGGCACCATCGCTGTTCCGATGAACATCATTCGCGTCCAAGTCAGTTGACGATATTTGTATAAGTAGAATAAGGGTTCCGCAACTACCGCATAACATGCTGCCGCTGCAATCGCAGACCAGGCGCCGTATGCATTTCCCATCATGATCTGAATAAGTGCTCCAATCGCATATGTAAACAACGATGCGCCAGGCTTACGAATGATATACATAGCCAGTACACCGTACACCACATAAACACCAACTATTGTTGACGTAAGAATAGGTCCTCCCCATACATTCAGCAGCTTATTGACATAGGCCAGCAAGGTGGTAGCTGCACCATTAGCCGCCGCCAGCAACGCCATTAGAACCCATTCGTTCATCGTAAAACGCTGTATTATTGAATTCCGACTATTCATTGTTCACCTATCCTTTATATATTATGGTTAACAATATATAAAATACTAGGTGCCATGATAAAATGCAAGCATTAATTGCTGGGCTGGATGAAGGCTAAGCCCATCACAGCATCCAGATCGAAGCGGCGGCGGCCAGCATCGAGGCCGCCGCCAGCCCGGCGCCCAGCGGCATAATGCGCAGCTGCCGCCACACGGTGCGCCGCCCGGCCGTGCCGAAGCGCTTCGCCTCCATCGCGGCGGATACGCCGTGGACGTGGCGCAGCGCGGACTGGGCCACGGCCGGCAGCAGTTGGCGGGCAGCGCTGAGCCGCCCGCCAAGCCCGCGCAGCGGCGTCTTGCGCCGCAGCCGCTGCGCGTGGCGAATCTCTTCCGCTTCGCCGATCAATAGCGGCACGAAGCGAAGGGCGATGGCGGCGGCATAGGCGAGCCGTTCCGGCACATGCAGCCGCCCCACCAGCGCGGCGACCACATCGCGGGGCTCCGTGGTTGTCGCGTACAGGATCGATGACGCAAACAGGGTCATCGATCTTAGCGTTAACGCCGCCGAGGCGACCATCGCCTCCTCGGTCAGCACCCCGCCGGTTACATCCGGCCATACTGCCGTTTCACCCGGCAGCACCAGCCATTGAAAGACGAAGAGCGGCACACCGAAGCCCAAGATCCATAGGCCGAGCATATTCCACTGCCGCCGGGACCATCCCGCGCCGCTCAGCGCCAGCAGCACGACCGACAGGAACCACACCAGTTGACCGAACAGCGACATCGTCAACATGACCGCCAAGCCCGTGCTCAACAGCCAGATCCCTTTCGTGATCGGGTCGATTCTAGTCAACCATGTCCACATGCGCATTCTGCCACCTCCTTCCTTATCATGTATTCCGGTTCAAGCTATGTATTCTTCCGCTTGTCTTGTATACAGTCAAGAGGCCTCCGTCATATTCATGGCGGAGGCCTCTCTGTCATTCATCTTATGATCCGCGTTTCATATAAGTCGCATGCCATAAGGCAAATACGTACAGCACCCACAGTTTGCGCGAATAATCGCCTTGTCCTGCCTTGTGCATGCGGAACATATTTTCCACCCGTGTCATATTAATGATCGGATCAATACCGCTCGCTGTCATCTGCTCCCACATAATATCCGCGCGCTCTGTCTTCAGCCAGTCGCGCATTGGCACAGGGAAGCCCAGCTTCGGACGGTTCAGCACCGAATCTGGAATGATGCCCTCCATCGCTTTGCGCAGCGCATACTTCGTCGTACCGTTGGCAATCCGATATTTCATCGGGATCGTGCGCGCTACTTCAAACACCTTGCGGTCGAGGAACGGCACGCGCAGCTCGAGCGAGTGCGCCATCGTCAGCTTGTCCGCCTTCATCAGAATGTCGCCCGGCATCCACAGATTCATATCGATATACTGCATACGGGACACAGGGTCCAGATGAGCTGTTCGATCATAATAGAGCTTCGCTTTATCAAATGGTTTCGTAAACGACGCCAGCTCCTCCGCACCAGCGCGCAGCAGCACCGGCTTCGCGTCATCCGAGAAGATGTTGGCGTTGCCCAGGAAGCGCTTCTCCAGCGGCGTAGTGCCGCGCAGCAAATAGTTGCGGCCGTAGAAGTTAGGCAGCTTGCGCAGAATCGCGTTCAACGAGCTCTGCATCCCCTCCGGCATCCAGGATAGGTAGCGCAGTGATTGCGGCTCACGATAGATCCGGTATCCGCCGAACAGCTCGTCCGCGCCTTCACCGGACAAGACGACGGTGACATGCTCCTTCGCCAGACGCGCTACTTCATACAGCGCAATTGCCGATGGGTCCGCAACTGGCTCATCCAAGTGCCAGATCGCACGTGGCACCGCATCAAAATACATTTCCTGCGTAATCATCCGATCATAATGCTCCGTATCGATCTGACGGGCTGTATCGCGAGCGATAATCGTCTCATTGTTCGCTCCCTCGAAGCCGACGCTGAACGTCTTGATCGGCTCCATCGAACGCATCAACGTTGAAGTAATTGTCGAATCAATCCCGCTTGACAGGAAGCATCCGCGCTCCACCTCGCTGTGAAGATGATTCTTCACCGAATCATGCATCACATGGCGAATCTCATCCAGCACTTGTTCCAGCGGACGATCCACAGGCGCAAACATCGGGTCCCAATATTTGCGGAGCTGCGGCTTGCCTTCGAATGGAATCGTGATGGAATGAGCTGGAGGAAGCTTATAGATGCCAGCGTACATCGTCTCTGGATCCGGAACATATTGGAACGTCAAATAATTGTACAATCCGTTCATATTAATGTCGCGAGGCATGCCTGGCACTGTCAGCAGGCTCTTGATCTCCGAACCGAACACAAACATATCTTGATCATAAAAATAATATACCGGTTTAATTCCGAAATGATCGCGCGCAATAAACAACTGCTGCTTGTTGCGGTCCCAGATCGCGAAGCCAAACATCCCGCGAAGATGATGCACGCACTCTTCTCCGTGCTCTTCATACAGATGTATAATAACTTCCGTATCAGTATGGGTCTTGAATTGGTGGCCGCGCGAGATCAGATCCTCACGAAGCTCCAGATAGTTATATATTTCTCCGTTAAATATAATCCACACGGAATCATCTTCATTGCTCAATGGCTGAGCGCCTACTGCCACATCAATAATCGACAAGCGTTTAAAGCCTAGTCCTACTCGATCACCAATCCACAGCTTACCGTCATTCGGTCCGCGATGGTGAATGATGTCCATCATGTTGCGAACAATATGTTCAGACGGCTGTTCGCCGTTGAAGTTTAATATACCAGCTATACCACACATGCGTACTCCAATCCCTTCGCTACATATAAGTCAGAGTGATACAAGTCATTATATACTTATTTTACACAAAACGACACATCTCACAGTCTGTTAACTAGCTATCCTCCATCATATAATAGATAGCTCCATCATTTCCACCATGATTATTACCAGTTGTAGGGCAGATAATGGAATCATGTCGATGCGTAAAATGAAGAATTGCGGAGCAACCTACTGTCACTAATGACAAATAAACCTCAAAAGCGATTGGAGGGATTAATTTGATTGCATGGATGTCAGCAGGCATATTATTATTTCTGGCGCTGTCCTTGTGGGTAATTCCGGTTTACGGCGTGCATCGGATGACACTCAGCAAGCGTCAATCGTATAAGAAATGCTTTGAATTAATGGAAGAGTTTCAAGTATTCACGAAGCAGGAATTTGACGAATTGGATAAAGAGGATGTACACATCAAGAGCAACGACGGTTTGAGACTGTATGGCACATATATCGAGAAATACCCTTATTCGAATCGAGTGACTATCATCGTCCATGGCTACACTGCTGCAATGCCCTGGTCATCGCAATTTTCTGGAATTTTTATGAATAAAGGCTTCAACATCCTGCTGATCGATCAACGGGCGCACGGTCAGAGCGAGGGCAAGTACGCCACTTTCGGCTACAAGGAAAAATACGATATCCAAGCCTGGGTCGATTGGGTCGTCGAGCGCAAGGGCGAAGACTGTGTCATCGCACTGCACGGCCAATCGCTTGGCGGCGGGACGGTATTGGAATATGCGGCTATCCACCGACCACAAGTAAGATTGATCGTTGCGGACTGTCCGTATTCTGATCTCACCGAGCTTGTTCGATATCAAGTAGCAAACCTCAACTTCATCCCTTCATGGCCGTTTATCAACCTGATCAATCGCAGATTAAAGACTAAGGCCGGCTTCAGAATGGAGGATGTAAGACCTATCCAAGTGATGGAAGCCTGCAAACTTCCTATTATGTTTGTGCATGGCGGGGCTGATCTATTCGTCCCGACGAAGATGAGCGTCGATCTGTATAATGCTAAGCTTGAGCCGAAGCGATTGCTTATTGTTGACGGCGCAACGCATGGCGTCGCTCATTGTCGGGATCGTGAGCGTTATGTTACAGAGGTTTGTGACTTTGTGGAACAAGTCGTCGGACCTGCAACAGCGGAGGATATGATCACTTTGGGTGAGGAAAGGGAGTTAGAGCATATCTCTACTACTGATAACACCGTGTTGGAGCCTCAATCAGCGCTGCTGAGCGGCGAACTGATCGCTCAGCCGTAGAATACAGCAAGAGGATGACGCTTGCCACAGCCATCCTATCGGTCTGTGGGTTCGACGTCATCCTCTGTTAGGTTGCAGCTTATAAGTGCGGCTCGTCCTTAAAGCTAATCGCGTTGCCCGCTTCATGCAGCTCGAATAGCACGATGCGATTAACGCCCCGCTTCAACAGCGGAGCAGGTACATACAATGACTGCGTCGGTCCCGCTTCCCAATATCGGCCGAGATTGAAGCCGTTGGCGAATGCCACGCCTTTCTTCCAACCGTCCAGATGCAGGAACGTATCTGCCGGTTCGTCTTCGATCGTCAGCTCCGCTTCATAGAACGCAGGCTGTTCTTTAAGCTGTTCATCTGTAGAATCCAATGCCGCTGTTGCTGAGATATCATAATTTACAAGTTCGATTGAATCTAGCGGTATGGTGCGTACATCCCAATGATAATGGAACTGGTAGTCGAGTCTGACTCCTTCTGTTATACCTTTTCGATCAGAAGCAAGCTTCGGTCCATAATTGATTCGTCCCATATTCTCCACTAAGATATCCAGCCGCGCTCCACCTTCTGGAATGTTCAATTGAAGCTCTTGCGGGTTCGTTCGCTCCACCACGCCTATATATTTCTGATCGAGATAGACAAGCGCGCGATCATGCACGTCTTGAAGCGTCAGGCTGCAAACTCTCTGCGCATATGGCAGATTAGAGGAATACATAATAAAGCCGTAATTTTGACCGTAGCTCTCCATAGGTTCAGGAGTCACGCTATGATGAAGCGTGGAGATGCTCGGAAGTGTATCGAACAGTTTCACACTCCGGCTGACAGGTATGTCGCCATAAGCTTGTTTGAGTGTGTTGGATGGCAATTCATCATTTGGTAGCTCCGTGTACTTGCTAATTACTTCACGGAACGCATGGAACTTAGGTGTCAGATCGCCCGCCTCGCTGATGGGAGCATCATAATCATAGCTGGTGACAGTCGGATCATATTGCTCGCCGTGATTGGCTCCATTCATGAATCCGAAGTTAGTTCCGCCGTGAGCCATATAGAAATTAACGGATGCGCCTTGTGCCAATATCTCGTCCAAGGCTTGTGCAGCATCCTCGCTGCTTCGAGTATGGTGCTCTTCTTTCCAGTGGTCAAACCAGCCATTCCAGAATTCCGCGCACATCAGCGGCGCATCCGGTTGATACTCAAGCAGCTTGTCAAACCCTTCCTCAGCGCGCGAGCCAAAGTTGACTGTCGCCCATACTCCTTCCGCCATGCCGCCTCGCAGCATCAGATCCGTCGGACCGTCGGAGGTGAACAGCTGCACATTTACACCCTGCTGAATTAACATGCTTCTTAACGCTTGCAGATACTTCTGATCATTGCCGTAGCTGCCGTATTCATTTTCAATCTGCATCGCAATAATAGGTCCGCCGTTCGTTATCTGCAGCGGTGTCAGCAGCGGCAGCAGATGCTTATAGTAAGCTTCAACCTTATCCAAGAAGCACGGATCACTCGTGCGCAGCTTTGCCGAAGTATTCAGCAACCAAGCGGGCAGACCACCGAATTCCCATTCTGCACATATGTATGGCGCAGGTCGCACAATAGCATATAATCCAACTTCCTCTGCTAAGCGGATAAACCGAGCGATATCCGTGATTCCTTCAAAGTTATATTCGCCTTCACGCGGTTCATGCAGATTCCATGGCACATACGTTTCGACCGTATTGCAGCCCATTGCTTTAATCTTGCGCAAACGATCCTCCCAGTACTCTGGTACACAACGAAAATAATGCATCGCCCCTGAAATGATGCGGAAAGGCTGGCCATTCATATACAGTTGACGATCTTCCCATGTTAATCCTGCCATCCAAGCTCCTCCTTATATACATCAAAGCACAGTTTGATTCCATCATACCCGTTCTGCACATTTTTGCCATACACATACTTGACCTGAACATGTACAAATGTAACTTTCCGCTCACCTCGCCTGAATTACCCGAGAGCACCTGCACGCTCCCGCTCCACACGTGCACTCGCACACCTGCGTCCGCACGCTCGCTATCCGTCCCACTCACCCGCGTAACGGGCTTTTTCCCCGTTATCTCCCCCATTCCAGCGCTTCCGCACCCTCTAACGGGGAAAAACCCTTTTATCTCGCGGACGCACGCTCGCTCGCTCCCGCTCCACAACAAAAAAAGCCAGCCAGAATAACCTGGCTGACCATATAACCTTTCACAACTTAGCTTCATCCTACGCCTTGAATATCGCAATCTGCGCATTCAAGCGATCGGCCTGTCCACGCAGCATTTCAGAAGATGCGGCCATCTCTTGCATCATAGCCGTCTGCTCCTGCGTCGCGCTCGCTACCTGACGCGTGCCGATGACTACATCTTCAACAACGGCGGCCATCTGCCGAGTCTGCTCCAGTGTCGCGGAGAACTGCTCCGTCTGCGTATTCACCGATTCTACGATCGAGTGAATCGCACTTGATGCCTGCCGTGTCGCGCTGGCGATATTGCTGAGCGCATCCGCCGCGCCATCCTTCTTGTCCGCTTCACGACTTACCGTCTCCACCTGCTTCGTTATCAGCTTCACAGCTTCATCCACTTCAGCCTGCATCTGCACGATTCGGCTATTGATGTCATCCACCGCGACCGCCGATTGCTCCGCAAGCTTGCGAACTTGCGACGCAATAACGGCAAAGCCTGCGCCCTGCTCACCTGCGCGCGCAGCTTCAATCGACGCATTCAGCGCCAGCAGATGCGTCTGATCCGCAATCTCTCTAACCGTATACGAGATGCTGCCGATCTGCTCAGCTTGCTCATTCAGCCGCTTGACCGTATGGATAGATGCCTGCCCTGATGCGGCAGCATCCAACATACCGTCAATGATCGAGGTCAGCATTCGCTCGCTTACTGACAGCGTGTCCAGCATATGAGCGGTAGTTCGTTCCGTCTCGTCCGCGCGACGTCGAACATCGTCCGCTGAAGCATGAACCAGCTCAACAGCCCGAGTCGTTTCGGCAGTCCATGCCGCCTGACGTTCCGCCCCTTGGTTCATATCATCGGCCGCTTGAGAGATCTGTTCAATCTGCCGCGCAGCCTGCGCCATAGCGTCGCCAAGCGACGATGTATTGCGTGTCGTGATCTCGATGCTGCTCTTCATCTCATTGATCATATGCTGCAAGTTGCTTATCATCGTGCCGAACGCTTGAATCAGAACCTGGATTTCATCATTAAACCGATACTTCGGGATCTCAACCTGCAGCTTGCCATGTGCAGCATCATGCGCTGCCTTGGTCAGTGCCATAAGCGGCTTCACAATGAAGCGGGCAGCTAACCAGCCAAGGAAACAAGTCCAGAAGATACCCAGCATGAAGATCAGTACTCCATACGTTATTTCATTCATATTCGGAGCTAAATACGGCTTAAGCACAAAGATAAAAAACGCGCTCGTCCCATAAGTCACAATGGATACCACAAGCATGCCGAGTACCATTTTCATCTGCAGTCCGAATTTCATCGTGTGATTCCCCCAAGTATCAATCTTCAATTGTATTGGTTTGCTGTTTACGGGCAATGAGCAGACAGATCGTAATGAGCACAAACGCAATAAGTGCAAGCAGCGGAATGGTAAACCAACCGCCATCCAAATAGTCATATTCACAAGGCACGCCTGCACGGCAAGGAACAATCGCGGCGAATCCAGGAATCATCTGTTTCATGTAATGATAAGTTGAAATAAGACCGCCGATAATCGGCAATGGCAAGGCATACTGAACTACGGTATTGTCATTCTTGTAAGCGCCTATGCCAAGCAGGATAACGAGCGGGTACATAAAGATTCGCTGGTACCAGCATAAGCTGCACGGCTCCCAGTGCAGGATTTCACTCATATACAAACTGCCGGCAGTCGCTACAAGAGAAACGATCCAAGCCAAGTACAACGCATATTTTCGAATAAATGTCACAAGAAGTTCGCTCCCATCCTCTTACTTAACTGCAGCCAGTTCTTCTTCTATTGCTTTCTTTATGCTCTCATATTCAGCTTCTACAGGCTTGCCATTGACAAACACTGCAGGAGTTCCCATTACATTAGCCTTTTTGCCTAACTCTAATTCTTTATCAACCTGTTCCTTATAAGTGCTGTCAGCAAGCTGCTGTTTGAATTCATCAACATTAAGATTCGGAACTGACTTTATCGCGATTTCAGTCAGATACTCCGGTGTTGCCCACTGAACACGCTCCTCTTGTTGAGAAATGTACAGCTCCCTATGAAAATCCCAGAATGCCTCAGGATACTGAGCTTGTATAATTTCAGAAGCCATAGCTGCGGTAATTGAATCTGGCCCTATAAATGGAAACTGTAAAAAAGTAAATTTCACTTTACCTGTATCAATGTAATCCGCTTTTAACTGCGGGAATACTTGTTCACCCCAATGCATGCAAGCCGGGCATTTGTAATCACCAAATTCTACAATGGATATCTTAGCATCTGGCGAGCCAAGCACGGGCTGCTCTTCAGCATTGATGACCGAAAGGGCGGATACTGACTCTTTCTGACCAACCTCCGCACTTTGATTATTAAGAACCGCAATAAGAACAATCAGTCCAATCAGAACGATCGGAAACAGAATTAACGGCAGCCGGCCGATGTTTTTTGTCTTGCTCTTAGAAGTACGTATGTTGCTTTTCGCCAATGAGTTCACCTCTTCTATAAAATGGAATGAAGTAGAAATATAGTATGGATATATTCTCCATATTATTTCAATTTCCTTTTCTTTAATTGTAAACCATATGCGACAGCAATTCTATTTTTTTATCATAAAGCCGCTGTTTTTGTGACATTTTTCGTTGCATTCTTGCATACCCCCCCCAGTTTCATTCACAACAGAAAAAGGACTGCTTCAGCCAGCATGCCAGCTTAAGTCAGTCCTTCCTATATAGCCTCAACTTAGAACTTAATTTAGAAATTTATTTCTTATCTTTGCCCAGCAGAATCGTCAAGCCCAGCAGTGTAACGATAATCGTCGCCCCCATATCGGAAAGGATCGCGATCCACAGCGTCAGCCAGCCTGGAATCGTGAGCAGAAGAGCAAACAGCTTGAGACCAAGCGACAAGCCGATGTTGAGACGAATGATACGGTTAACCTGCCGTGATACACGGATCGCCGCAGGCAGTTTGCCCAAGTGATCCTGCATCAGCACGATATCCGCTGTCTCTACAGCACTGTCCGTACCTTTTCCCATCGCGATGCCCAGCTGTGCGGATGCAAGCGCCGGCGCGTCATTGATACCGTCACCGACCATAGCGACTTTGTACTGTCCAGCGAGACGCTTTACTTCAGCCACTTTCTGCTCCGGCAGCAGGCTTGCGCGATATTCACTAACACCTACCGCTTCCGCCACCCGCTTCGCAGACTGCTCATTATCGCCGGTCAACATGATCGTATGCGTGACACCGGCTTGATGCAGCGCAGCTATCGTATCTCGGCTTTCTTCGCGAATCTCATCAGCTAGGCCGAATACGCCCAGCGGCCCTTGCTCATCTGTCACCGCGACGATCGTATAGCCTTCAGCCCTCATCGCCTCCGCATCCGCTAATGCTTGGCGGAAGGCTTCGCCTTCTCGCATAAGCGTGCGCTCGCTGCCGACTACATAGGCTGTGCCATTCACAACAGCCTCGATCCCTTGCCCAGCCACCGTCTCGGAGCGAGTCGGCTCTGCAAAGCTGTTCATGCCCTGCGCCTCCAAGTGACGCATCATCGCTTTGGCAAGCGGGTGCAGCGATGATTGCTCAATGGCGCCTGTGACTGCGTAGCAGCGCTCTGCGTCATACACTCGCTCTGCCATAACGGCAGGCTCACCCTTCGTTAAAGTACCCGTCTTATCGAAGGCAAGCGCATTGATCTTGCCAAGCTGCTCTAAGTGAACACCGCCCTTAACGAGTATCCCTTGCCGTGCGGTGCGTGTAATACCGCTCACGATAGCAATTGGCGAGGAAAGGATCAATGCGCACGGACAGCCGACAATCAATACGGCGATCCCTTGGTACAGCCACTTGGACCAATCTCCGTCCAGGAAGAGCGGTGGAACGAGAATGACGAGCGCCGCGATGATCATAATGAGCGGCGTATAAATGCGAGCGAATTTATCAATAAACAATTCTGTAGGCGTCTTCGTATCTTGAGCTTCTCTAACTAGATGAAGTATCTTCGCTAATGATGAGTCCTCATAGGCCTTATCTACTCTAACCTTCATAATTCCCGATGTATTCAAGCTTCCCCCGAATACGGCATCGTTCACGTTCTTGCTGACCGGCAGCGATTCCCCAGTGATGGCTGCTTCATTGACCGCGCTTTCCCCTTCAAGCACTGTCCCGTCAGAAGGAATCTTCTCGCCCGGGCGAACAAGCACGGTGTCGCCTACGCGCAGCTCCGCGATCGGAATGACGACCGTTGCGCCGTCTCGTATCACATTCGCCTGTTTAGGGGCTACTGCAAGCAGTGCGGCGACGGAACGTCGTGCGCGTTCCATCCCGTAGCCTTCCAGTATTTCATTAAGACCGAACAAGATGGCGACTAGAGTTGCTTCCTTCCATTCCCCCATCAAGACGGCGCCTGTCAAGGCGACTGTCATTAACGTATCCATGTTGAACTTCAGCCGCGCCAAATTCTTCAAACCCTGTATAAAGGTCGAGTATCCGCTAATAACAATGGCAGTAAGAAACATCGCAATCAGCGCCCACTCCGGAATGAGACCTTCAACGAAGAAGGTAGCGGCATACAGCACCGCCGAGAAGCCAAGCAGCCACTTCATCACATTCATGCTTCCATGCTCATGGCTATGACCGTGGCTATCGCCATGCGCGTGACCCGCATGATCGTGTTCATGCGAGGCGCTGCTTGAATCTGCACTAGGCTGGTCTGCGCTCAGCAATCGCGCTCCATCCTTCTTCAATATGCGTTCGACCTGTTGACGATCCACATTCGGATGGAGCTTCAAGGTCCCGCTGTTGAACATTAGCTCCGCGCTTTCGCCGTTTGGCAGCTTGCGGATCTCCAGCTCGCATTCACGCGCACAGTTCGCGCATGACAAGCCTTGAACTTGAACTATCATTCGATCATCTCGTTTAGCACTCGATGTATTAGCAGTCATGACAATGCTCCTCTCTCATGTGCTCTTGTGTCATTCTGATAAGCGTGCGGATATGATGGTCCGTGAGGGAGTAGAACACATTCTTGCCCTCTTTGCGTGACTTCGCGATCCCTAGAGACCTCATCAAACGCAAATGATGCGAAGTTGTCGCAGTGGACTGCCCAGTTAATATGGCTACATCGCATACGCACAGCTCTTCACCCTGATCGAGGTAGGATGCCATCTTCACTCGAGTTGGATCGGACAGCGCCTTAAATATTTTTGCCATATCGGTCACTTCATTATCATTGACCGTTCCTTGCAGCGATTGGATCTTCTCCGCGTCATAGCATATAACTTCACACATATCATCCTGTGTGCTTGAATTGTTCACCTCTATCTCTATATCTTGCTTAGCTGCCTTCTCTACCATTCCTAATATTCCTCCTTCCAATATCCTATATATTGTTCAACCTCATTCACTTACATCATGTTAATTACGTTTTTGATTATTCAAACATTCGTTTGATTGTTTGATTTCTTTCATTGTAGCACGACACATTACAATATTCAAACGAATTTAATAATGTTCTTCACACTTTTTTCATGCACTTCCTGCTATTAAAAAAAGCCAAAGCGCAAACCCTATTCGGATTCGTCCTTGGCTATATGATGCATATGCTCATCTTCCTCCATGCGCTTAGCAATTGACAGCGGCACAGCTTCTTTGTATGCCACCGACACGTATGGATGTCCCTTTATATAGAAACGCCATAGCTTATCCGCATATTCTTCCGCATACGGTATCCCAATGCGCGGCGCGCATACGATCCGCGACGGCTCCACGGGCGTTCCTGCTTCGAGCCATATATCCTCTCCGTCGACCAGGTCCGCGCCGTCAAGCTCCTTGCCGATCGCCAGTGCGCGGCACAGCTTGCCCGGACCGTTGCTAAGCTCAGCGGCTTTGCGCGACTTCAACGGACGGAGCTGCTGCATCAACCTCTCATCTTCAGCGGACAATGGCGCCACACCTCGAATCAGCACCGCTTCCGCTTGGTCCGTTGATGCCGCTACAACGTTAAGGCAGTGGTACATGCCGTATATAAGGTACACGTAGGCGACGCCTCCGTCCAGAAACATCGTTTCGGTCCGTTTCGTGCGGCGGTTGCCGTAGGCGTGCGAGCCTTTATCATGCGGGGCAACATAGCTTTCCGTTTCCACAATCATCGTTCGGATGATGCCGCCCTCTACACGGCGAGCCAACGTTCGCCCAAGCAGCTGAGGTCCAAGCTGCAATGCGCCTTGGCGGAACCAGCTTCGCGGCAAACGATGGCCAGATGAAGCCGCTTCAACGACTTGTGGCTTCGATGAGTTCCTGTCATGATGCATCATAGCCGTACGCTTCCTCCTCTTGGTCCTCCTGTAGTCTCGGCTTCGCTCTTTCACACATCTCACGAAATGAGCAGCGGCGGCACTTGCGCTCATCATCCGTCACTTCGAAGAACTGCAACTCTTTCGGTGCATTAAGCGCCGTGTCCAGCATATAACTGCGCATGGCGGCGATGCTTTGCTCCGCATAAGCTACCAGATGTTCCATCTCTTCTTCCGCTACCACATCCACCTTGCACTGACCGCTGAGCAAATATTCTGTGCGAATATCTATATGCTCGTACGGCACGCCATAGTGCTCATGCACGTACCAGCCATATAAACGAAGCTGAGTGTCGTTCCGCTCATCTTCCTGACCCGTCTTCCAGTCCACGATAATATATCTTCCCGCTTGCCGGTACATAAAGTCGAGCTTGACGTAGACCATCGTATCGCCAAGATCGATCGTGTTAAGCTGCTCGAGTTCCACCAGATGGCATTCATCCGCATGCATGTAGTGCTGCATGCTCTCACTGTCGAGCAGCCGCTCCGCTAGAATCGGGATCCGGCGCTTGATCGTATCCGTCGTCGAATCCTGCAGTCCGCCGTAGTAATACATCTCCTGCAGCATCGTCCGCTGCTTCGGCTGCAGCTTCCAAGCCTCCACATCGCGTGAATCCTTGTAAGCTTGATTCAAGAGGGCGCGAATGCGACGCTTCATTTCTTCCACATCCATAATACGACCGTAGTTATGATACAGCTTGACAGCTTCTTCAGCCAGCTTATGCACGGATTCTCCAAACACTAGATAGAGGTTCGTCATCTGCTTAAGACGATAGGCATGGCGCGCCATTGGAGGAGCATCCATATACCAGCCGTTATGCGCGGCATAATAATGATAATAGTACTTGCGTCGGCATTCCTGAAATAGATTGTGTCGTGAAGGTGACCACGACCAATCCGGGTACGGTCTAGGCGGCATGTCATCAACTCCTCTGTTTATCCCGATTGCGGAACAATACGGATAACCGCATCCAGCAGATGCGGTTCATCTCTTGTAGAGCTAATTATAGCATACAGCCGCCTAGCTTAAAGGTATTGCTGATTGCACGCAGTCTCCTCAGAAGATTCCATATTTAAGGCTTAACCCAAGCCTGCTTCTTATCCCACTCCGCAATACAAGAGGCATCATCCAGATTCGCATACTGAATAGCAGGTGATACAGGATACATCCGCATGCGATCCTCTTGCAGCGGCTTCAGCATCCGTGTCAGGTAATCCACCTCCAGCGAGTCTGGCTGCAGCCATTTGCCCAGATCCTCAGGTTCAAGAATCGCAGGCATGCGCGGGTTGAATTCTGCAAGCATCGCGTTCGAACGCGTCATGACCATCGTGCACGTTCGATGCACCTGCTTCTGCGCATTTTTCCACATTTCATATAAGCCTGCTATGCCAAATATTCCATTCGTACGCAGCACCACTCGCACCGGATGCTTCCGCTTGCGATCAACGCGCCAATAGTACAATCCATTGCACGGAATGATGCAGCGCTGCCGTTCTACAACCTTATAATAAGCTTCATTGTCATTCACCGCGTGAATGTCAGCATTAATCGCATCGGGAGCCCAGAACGGCACCATTCCCCATCGAAATGAATCCAGTACCCGCTTCCCCTGCTCCATTCTCACAACTGGAGCCGAATAAGTCGGTATGACATTGTAGCGCGGTCGATACGGTGCTGCTACTTCCTCTATGCCAAAGTAAGCCAACGTTTCCTGCAGCTCGGAACTAAGCGAATATTGATGACACATCGTTCCACCTCCTGTACCGATAGATTGCGCACAGAAGGAAATATTATACATGCTGCCCGTTCAGTTAACCGCCTGCCATTTTAGAGGAGTCCAACTTGAAGTCATACTTCTTCTCAATCATATGTATAAAGGCATCTGCACATACCGGATCAAACTGGCTGCCCGAGCAGCGCTTCAGTTCTTGGATCGCTTCATCAAATGTCTTGGTTGTCTGATACGGCCTTTCCGTTGTCATGGCATCGAACGAATCGATAACGCTTAACATTCGCACGATCTTCGGGATCTCCTCGCCCTTTAATCCATGAGGGTACCCCTTGCCATCCATTCGCTCATGATGCAGCTCGATCAGCGGTAGCAGATCAGAATATTTGCTGATCGCGGATACGATCTCTTTTCCCCATTCAACGTGCTTCTTCACGATCATCCATTCCTCAGCATCCAGCTTGCCTTGCTTCTGCAAGATATGCTTAGGGACTTCCAGCTTCCCAATGTCGTGAAACAAGGCCCCTAGAATCAGCGACCTCTTTTCCATTTGACTGAAAGGAATGTACTCACAAACGTCCATCGCATAGCTGTAGACCCGTTTGCTGTGCTGGAACGTATAGATGTCTTTCGACAGAAAGATCTTGAGCTGTTGCTCGATCTCTGCAACTTCTTGTTCAATGTCAATCGACTTCGGAATTAGCGACTGCTCATTATAGATATGAGCCAGATTCTTTCCCTGAACTTTAGCATAGTACATCGCTTGATCCGCCTTATCCAGCAGCTGTGATTTGTCATGAATTTCTTTGCGATATTGCGCGATGCCAGCAGAGAAGGTTAGACAGCCATGCGGAAGAATCTCAACTCCCTCGAAATATGTGTCATTTACCTTTTTACGCACATTATTAATGAAGGAGAATGCCTCTTTCTCTGTCTTGCCCTGCATCAGGATCGCAAACTCATCTCCTCCATATCGAGCAACGATACAGTCAATTGTCTTGCACGCATCTGACAGCATGCCGCCGAAGAATCCAAGCAGCTTATCCCCCTTCATGTGTCCGAACGTATCGTTATACGTTTTGAAGCTGTCGATATCCATAACAATGAGACTGAAGATGTTATCCGCATCCTTAGCCTGCTTAAGCTCCTTCTCCAAGAACTCTTCAAAGTAACCGTGGTTATACAGTCCGGTTCTCCGATCCCGTGTCGCTTTATCGGAAACTTGCTGATATAGATAGTAGAATTGCTGAAAAGATAGTGATAGCATCACGCAAATAACTAGGAACAAGAACAAGCCAAAGTAGAGATCGGTTGGTATGATCATGCATAATACAAGCGAGAGCAGCAGCATACTGACATATTCAGCAGCCGTTTCTTTTAACATACTCTTAAGCAGAACTAGGAAATTTCGCTTCAACAAAATATAGAAATACAGAGCGAACGTTATCGAATTTATTAAGAAATAGGTGAATAACGAGATGATATAGATGAGAATGTCTTTGGAATCCAGAGGGCCCACTTCGCCGCCAAGCAGGGTGAACACATTATAAACAGCTGTAATCATAATGCAGTACACTGAGAAATTAAACAGATGCTTCCACCATTCAAGCTTACGCTTATATAAGGCATAGATTACCGTGCTTAACAGCAATACCTCCAACGCTAACTGCAATCCAAATGTAAAGATACATGCCAGATAAACGGCTGAGTCCATGGATTGGTTGTTGCCTTCAGGCGGCAATTGGAATACAACTTGATTTAATAACAGTACAGACCCTACCAGCGCCAATAACAGCACCCATTCTGAGGTAGTTCGAACTTGATAATCCATATTTAAGATAAAGACAGCCACGCCAAGAACAGATATTGCGATTAAATACAAATTGATCGGTACCTTTATATAATGCCTTAGCCTAGTCCTTAGATTCATCAAGAATCGTTCCTTCCTATTGTGACTATTCATTATGTAAGTTCATATCCGACTTAATTCTAGCGGGAAGGTTTCCCCGCGCTTTAATATATGCAAGGCGCTGCGGTCAGAATAGACTTCGTCCCATTGATTCAGCAAACGATCGAGCGCTTCCCTTGGTGTATCATCCGCCAGTCGATAGGCATCATAATGCATCGGTATAAAATGCTTCCCACCAAGCTCATCAAACGCGCGCACTGCTTCCTCCGGTGTCATGTGCTGCCTCTTCATAAACCATTCCGGCTCATAGGAGCCGATCGGCATGAGTACATGCTGAAGCTGAAACTGCTCCCCTATTCTTCGAAAATGATCGTGATACCCTGAATCGCCAACAAAGTAGACAGACTGCTGATCGGCTCCCTCCAGCACCCAGCCGCCCCATAAGGAGCGATTCGTATCCCACAGCGTGCGCCGCGACCAATGCAGCGATGGAACGAAGGTGATGCGCAGCGACTGATGCTGTATGCTGTCCCACCACTCGAACTCCTTCACTTGGCGCAAGCCCTTTCGTTTAAAGCTGTTGCCTAGCCCCTTCGGCACGAGGTAGAGCGGTTGACCCTTCAATCTGCGGATCGAGCTATAATGCAGATGGTCGTAGTGGTTATGCGAGATCAGCACGATATCGATCTCCGGCAGATCCGTGATCGCGACATTGGGCTGCGACATGCGCATCTGGAATCCCATTCGCATAGCCCACACCGGGTCAGTAATGATATTGAGCCCGCCTAACTGGATTAGGAAGGTACAATGCCCGATAAACGTAATCGCCGCCTCGCTGCGATTGTTCTGCAGGTATTCTCGCTTCACCTCATCCACGGTCGGGACGACATAGGACAAGTCCTTCACTTTACTGCGCCGTTCCTTCTGCCACTGCAGCATATCTTGATAGCGAATGCTCTTAACGGCAGTAAGCTCGTTCAATTCATCTATCTGATTCACTTCGTGTTCACGTCCTTTAGTTGGAAACTTCTTAAAGGTGATTATAGTATAGATTTTCCTGCAAACATAACAAAAGAGTAAGTTGGCTTAACCAACCGTTACGCTGTCGATAGCACTTTTTGTCTAAAAACCATATAAAAAGGAAGTAATTTACTTTTTATATATGACATTTGTCATACTCGCCACTTGACGTTTATGACTACTTTGATTCCAGTGTATTTCTTACAATTAATCTAACCAATACTATCGCTGACGTTCGGAACGTTCTCCATGCGTCATATGAAGGAGGAATACAGAAGATGTCTCAATCCAAGCAAATCCAGCTCAAGAAAAGTATCGCCCCCTATGAGAAGACGAACCTGAGAATCAGCATTAGACAATTGCTTAACACCTTAATTCCATTAGTTCTGTTCTGGTGTGCTGCCTACTTTAGTTTGGAGATATCATACTGGCTGACGCTTGCCTTTGGACTCATCACAGCCGGGTTTGTGATCCGGGCATTTATTATATTTCACGACTGCTGCCATCAATCCTTCTTCAAGAGCCGTCTGGCGAATGAAATCGTTGGAACGATCACGGGCGTCATTTCACTAAGTCCTTATCAGCAATGGAAATACAGCCACTCCGTTCACCATGCGACGAGCGGCAATCTGGATAAGCGGGGCATCGGCGATATCTGGGTACTAACTACCGACGAATATGCTGCGGCTACTCCATGGCGCCGTTTTATGTATCGACTGTATCGACATCCGATCGTCATGTTTGGGCTTGGTCCGATCGGCATATTTCTTATTGTATACCGTTTTAACCGCAAGGGAGCGAAGCGCAAGGAACGAATCAACACGTACGTAACAAACATCTCTATCGTTGCCCTCTATACCTTGTTAATCTGGTTAGTCGGATGGCAGGCATTTCTGCTCATTCAAGGCCCTATATTCCTCGTATCGGGGATGCTCGGGATCTGGCTGTTCTATGTACAGCATCAGTTCGAGGACTCATACTATGAGCATGGGGATGAATGGAGCTACGTAAAGGCGGCCGTTGAGGGAAGCTCCTACTATAAGCTGCCGAAGCTGCTGCAGTGGATTACAGGCAATATCGGCTTTCACCACGTTCATCATCTGAGCCCAAGAGTGCCGAATTATTATTTGGAGGAAGCGCATGATATGACACCTCCGCTTCAACAAGCAACAACGATTACGTTGCGCACAAGCTTGAAGTCGCTGCGTTTCCATCTATGGGATGAGAATACGAAGACATTTATCAACTTTAAGGAGATGAAGAGACGGCTTCGCGACCAGGATGGCGCAACAGCGAAGATCAAAATTCCTCGCCCAGGCTTAGAAGGAAAGTAGACGTCTGTTCTTTCATTTGTGATAAAATAAAATTTAATATAGGTTTGCGGAATATAGGGAGGCACCATGCAGAAGTGGTATCAGATATTTCAGAAAAATACTGGTCTTAGTCTATATGTATGGGGTGTATTCTACATCCTCCCTTTCTATTTCATCTTCCGGTCATCCTCAACCTATGAGGTCGTGTCCGGCTTTGTTATGGTTATTCTCTTCTTCATCTGCTATGTGCTCGCATTCGTATCGAAGGGCTGGCAGGTCTATTTCTGGACCAGTGTGCAGATCATCATCTCTATTGCCATGACCTTGATATTCGGTTATGTGTACTTCTCCATCTTCCTTGCCTATTTTATCGGTAATATTCAGAATAGGATTGGCTTCTTCGTTCTCTATACGATCCATCTTGTCAGTATGATCATCGCGATCAACTACGGCTTTGTCACACGCAATCCGATTCTTATTGCACAGTTTCCATTTGTGCTGATGAACTTAATCGGAGTGATCCTCCTTCCCGTCAATACGTACAACCGCAACAAGCGTGAGAAGCTGCAGGGGATGCTGGAGGATGCCAATAAGCGTATCTCCGAGCTTGTGAAGCTCGAAGAACGGCAGCGCATCGCGCGTGATCTTCACGACACGCTGGGTCAGAAGCTGGCGCTGATCGGATTGAAGAGTGATCTAGCCGGCAAGCTGATGAGGAAGGATATAGAGCAGGCTCAAGCGGAGATCAACGATGTCCACCAGACCGCTAGGACGGCTCTTAAGGAAGTTCGAGAGCTGATTACCCAGATGAGAGGTACAAGGCTGGAAGATGAGATGCACCGGATCAGGCAAATCTTAAAGGCCGCTCATATCGAGTTTACGCTCGAAGGAGATCCGAAGCTGCACAACACCTCCCTGCTGAACGAGAATGTGCTTAGCATGTGTTTGAAGGAAGCCGTCACGAATGTGGTCAAGCACAGTCAAGCAACCGCTTGTTGGGTCTCGATTGAGCCAACGAATTCAGAGCTTGTGCTTCGTGTGAGGGACAATGGCATTGGAATTGACGAACAGAATCGCTATTATAGAGGAAACGGACTACGGGGGATGAAGGAGCGTCTGGAATTCGTGAATGGCAGCCTAGATATCAGTTCCGATCAAGGAATGATCGTCACGATGCGAATTCCGAACGTCGTCTTTCAGCCAGAAGAGGAGGCAGAGCTATGATTCATATCGTCATCGCAGAGGATCAGCGGATGCTGCTGGGCGCTCTTGCTTCCCTGCTGGATATGGAAGAGGATATGAAGGTTGTCGGTCGGGCAAGCAATGGTGAAGATGCGGTCGCATTAGTCCACCAGCACAAGCCGGATATATGCATCATGGATATTGAGATGCCTGTTAAGAGCGGCTTGGAGGCTGCGGAGGAGATCAAAGATACGGGCTGCAAGGTCATCATCTTGACGACATTTGCCCGCTCCGGTTACTTTGAGCGCGCCTTGAAAGCGGGCGTTCGAGGCTATCTGCTGAAGGACAGCCCTAGCGAAGAGCTCGCCAGCTCGATTCGGAGCGTGATAGCTGGACGACGCATCTATGCGCCGGAGCTGATCGATGATGCCTACGGTGAGGTGAATCCGTTAACGGAACGAGAAAATGAAGTTCTCGGGCTCATCGCAGACGGCAAGAACACGAAGGAAATTGCGAACGAGCTGTACATCACGACAGGCACCGTACGCAATTATATCTCGGTCATTCTCGATAAGCTGAATGTCAGCAATCGAATTGAAGCCATCACCCGCTTCAAGGAGAAAGGCTGGTTTAAATAAGTTGAAGCGCCTTGCACGGCCGTGACGTCACCCTTGGACATCCCGCCCTCGTGCAAGGCGCTTTTTTTGTGCCCGAGACGTCCCGTGCATGACGTCTCGGGCTTCTTTTGCACCGCCGCGAGCTCGCTTCGCTCATCACACTTCACAGTACCTATACACGCTCCTCAGTGGATTCTAACCTCTGCGCTGCCCCATCCGTGCGTCGGCCTCGGCTCTGTAACACGGTTTTCCCCCGTTATCTCACCTTACTTGCGTGTTTCGCACGCTGTAACGGGGTAAAAACCTGTTAGATCGCTCAAGCACCCCACCCGTGCGGCAGACTCGCCTCTGTAACACGGTTTTTCCCCGTTATCTCATCCTACTTGTGTGTTTCGCACGCTGTAACGGGGTAAAAACCTGTTAGATCGCTCGGGTCACCCCATTCGCGTGACACCAGCACCCTTAACTAGGGACGCATCTTCACAAAAAAAAGGCAAAGCGATTGCGATCGCTTTGCCTTTTTTTTATTGCCTATTTTAAAATTGATAGCGCCACATGCGTTCCCGCTTATAACGCTCTTTCTTCTCTGGACTATAGTCGCCCAGCATCAATTGAAATTGTGACTTGTGTGCCTTAATAGCTTGCACCTTCTGATCCACCCACTCACTCACATCGTTTACGATATGAGGCGGCCCGAGCACATCCTTGCAATTGCTAGTCATCGCCACACAGCGAACCTCCGGTCTGCTTGCAGCAGGCATGCTCTCTACACCACGGATAACGATCTCTCCGCAAGCGTCATGATCCGGATGAACACTGAGTCCTGGGTAAAATGTATAAATGATATCCGGCTTCAGCTCTTCAATAATCTGGCTCATCTTCTGCGCCCATAGATCCAGATCCTCAAACTCTACCATCTTGTCATGCAATCCTAAGCGACGCACATCCTGAATGCCGAGTGTTCGGCATGCATCTGCCAACTCACGCTGCCGAATAAGCGGCAGGGTGACACGACTTGCAAATGGCGGGACCCCCATATTCCGTCCCATTTCTCCCAACGTCATGCAGACATAGGTTACGTGCGCACCTTGCTTAATATGTTGAATCAGCGTTCCTCCGATGATGGTCTCATCATCAGGGTGAGCAAATACAGCTAATATTCGTTGCTGCTCCATTACCTTCACCTTCTGCTTCTCTTAATCAATTCATTTCCTATTAAAATGGTTCTCGTGACAGCTGCAGCGCAACAACGAGCTTGCCATCGCCATCATGACCTGCTGCGATAAGACGATCCTGCTCCGTCTCTTCCCAATGCGTAAGCCCTTGTGCGTACACCCATCCAAGCTCGGTCTTCAATCCGATACGGTAAGGACCATCGCCTGCGATAGAGCCCTGCCCGTAGCGAATCTTGGCATTGCTTAAAAATGCCGAAGCCGTCAGCTTAGATTGATCACGCTGACTAGCGTATGCTCCAGTGGTCATTTCGAGATGTATATAAACTTCCTGATCCTTCAAGCGATCCAGAAGCTGCTGAACAGCCCCAGGTTCGATTGTTATCATGTGCATCCTCCTCTGATGACTGGAATAGTCATGGTATATGACATTATTCAGTCAGCGCCTACTTTATTTTAGCACCCTGCTTACCATTTTACAGTTATCTCTATTGTAGGCTGTTTGCGTTAAGAAATCACCTGTTCATTTAAATTTAAACATTGCTGCACTTACTATTATAGTAGTAATTGTTTACAACATGGGCATGAACTTTGATATTGACTAGCACATGGAATGCTAATATAGTTACGTCAGTTGAGAGGCAGGAAGATCGACCCAACATATGATTGTATGAACAACGACCCGACACACGCCATCATTTTATATATCAAATCACTCTAGCTGCATAAGGAAAGGATCGTGAATAACCATGCTCGACAAGTCTATTCCATTTCATCGGATTATATTGCGGCGCAAGACCGGAACAAGCCTCCCCGAGCCTCAATTGCCCGAAGGTTACACCTATTGTCTCTTTCAACCTGGAGATGAACATGCATGGGCTGAGATCGAAACTTCTGTAGGAGAGTTTGAAACCACCGATAAGGCATTGGCTTATTTTCAGCGAGAATACCTGCCCCTTCTTCCTGAGCTAAAACGGCGCACGATGTTCATCGTCAGCCCTGAACACGAAAAAGTCGCGACATTAACAAACTGGTGGGCTTACTCTTCCGAAAGACGTGACCCGTGGCTGCAATGGGTTGCCGTAAAACCTAGCTGTCAAGGCTTAGGGCTCGGCAAAGCGATCGTATTCGAGGGAATGAAGCGCATGCTAGCAATCGAAGGGGATCGAGACATCTACCTTCCTACTCAGACTTGGAGCTACAAGGCGATTGGAATCTACCTGAAGGCTGGCTTTGAGTTTCTCACAGAACCTGACATCGGCAGATACCATAATGAGTATGAGAAGGCGAGACCCATTTTAGAACAAGTGTTGAAATAAAGTCAGTGATTTCTATTATCGGAGGATATTCATCATGAATTCAGGCCAAGAGCTAACGAATAAACGCAACCGCATGCTGCTGATCATCATCGTATTCACGGGATTCCTAATCTTTGGCTTCTCGGAAAATGTTAAAGGTCCCGCCATTCCCCGCATGCAAAGCGACTTCTCGCTGGATGAGATGCAGCTTGGCCTGCTGCTGTCTTTGAATTCATTGGGGTATCTGCTTGCGTGCAGCTTTACGGGAATATTGAGCAGGAAGCTCGGTCTGAAGACCACCACGCTGCTCGCCTTCGGCTCCATGACCTTATCAGGCATATTGATCTATTTTTCGGTAAACTACACCTTTCTCTCGGTCTCCTATTTCTTCATGTACATAGGCAACGGGATGCTTGAGATCGGCTTAGCGCTGCTTGCTGCAAGGGTATTCACACGCAACACAGGGACGATGATGAACTTGTCCCATTTCTTCTATGGGCTGAGTTCCATGGTTGCACCGATCATCGCAACATATCTGATGGGCGTATCCGTGGGAGGCGCTGAGCTCGGCTGGCGCGGTATGTATCTGATTATAATCTCGCTTGCCATCATTCCGATGCTTCCATCCATAGGCGCAAAGTTCCCTAAGAGCACGGTTGAAGGAAGCAAGCCTATCTCAATGAAGGAGTATGTAAGCGACCCTGCAGCATGGATCATTGTGATGATTCTATCGTTTGGCGTCGTATCTGAATTGGCGGTCGGAAGCTGGTTGGTCAATTATTTAGAAAAAGCTTATCAATGGGAAGCTTCGGCTGCCTCTGGAATGCTGTCTTTATTTTTCTTTTTCTTTATGATGGCTCGACTCGTATTCGGGCCGATTATCGACAAGATCGGTTTCACCAAGTCGTTAATCATCTTCCCCGTCATCTCAGGTGCATGTTCGCTGGGAGGCATTCTGATCGGACCATCTGGCGCCTTCCTATTTGCGCTTGCTGGTATCGGTATCGCCCCGATCTACCCGACAGTTATGGCGCTCCTTGCAAAGCGTTACCCGCATGGTACAGATATGGCCATTACGTTTACGGTTACGATGATGGGCATTGCCAGTGTTATCGGCAACTTCCTCATCGGGTGGACTACGGATACATTCAAGCAGATCTTCACATCAATGCATGGTGCCGAGAGAGGTCTCCTGATCGGGCTTCAGGCAGGGTATGCTTTTATCGCGATATGTGCGTTCATTTGTTCTGTCGCAGCGATTATCCTATATCGATATGACCGCAGAACACGTCCGGCAGCAGTTGTAATGTAGTTGCCACAACAACAATAAGCCGCAGCGATCCAAGCGATGAACCACTTGACTGTGGTGCTGCATAGCAGGTATCAGCTAATAATTGCTGCGGCTCCTGCATTGACGGTGTCTCCACTCAAACTGAAAACCTACCGTACATAGCCATCACGATCGCTACATCAACTTCGATTCTACAGCGCTTCAAGGAACTCCAACCGATTGCCAAATGGATCATTTACATAGAATCGCTTAATCCCCTCCTCATGACGTGCATCATCGTCAATCACCGCGCAATGATGGGTCACAAGATGCTCTCGAAGTTCGTCCAGATGAATAACCTGAAATGCCGGATGCGCCTTCTTCGCAGGGACAAAGTCCTTCTGGACTCCAATATGCACTTGATGCACACCACACTGGAACCACACGCCCCCACGTGCGCGCAAGCTCTCCGGTTTCGGGATTTCAACCCAACCTAGCATGTCAGCGTAATATTTCCTAGCCTCTGCTTCACACCCTTCTGGAGCTGCCAATCGAACATGATCAATCCCTGCAAATGAATAACTCATAACGAGCCCTCCTTCTCGATTGCAGTTCTACAGAGTGAAACTAAGTTTCATAATACTTCTAATTAACATTATACAATGTTGTTTCCATATATGTGTAATAACGTTTGATTAACTTCTCACCCCCTCGCCCCACCACTGCGCCTGTGTAAGACGGTTTTTACCTGTTATCTCGCTCCCAAAGCCCACTTCGCACGCTGTAACAGGGAAAAACCCCGTTAGCGCATCCGATCCGGTCTGTTCACCCTCCTCCGCGCTTGCGTAAGACGGTTTTTACCTGTTATCTCAGCCCCGAGGCCCACTTCGCATGCTGTAACTGGGAAAAACCGCGTTAGCGCATCCGATCCGGTCTGTTCACTCTCCTCTGCGCCTGCGTAAGACGGTTTTTACCTGTTATCCCACGCCCCGAGGTCCACTTCGCACGCTGTAACAGGGAAAAACCCCGTTTGCGCGTCCGATCCGGTCTGTTCACCCTCCTCTGCGCTTGCCTAAGACGGTTTTTACCTGTTATCTCACGTCCGAAGCCCATTTCGCACGCTGTAACGGGGAAAAACCCCGTTTGCGCGTCCGGACCACTTAGAGGTGAGACATACCCAGAGCATCAGAGCAAAATTAACCGAACAAGTTAACATAGCCGAGCGCAAAAAAGCGATGCACTCTCGATACCCAAGAGTTCATCGCTCTCTTTCCAAGAAATCAGTAGATCCGGTGCACGACGTCTTCGAACGCGGGCTCTTCCATATGAACATCGTTCATGTCGCCCCATTCACTGACGACGCGCAGCACATCCATCGCGGTCAGCTCGTTGCGGTTGCAGTGGATGACGAGCTCGCGCCCATTTGCGCTCTCCACGCGAAAAGGCTGCTCCCATGCCGCCGGAACACGCACCGCGCCGTGGTAGCTGATCTTCAGCACCGTCGGCAGCCCAATGCGCGCGCGCAGCTCATCCAGCGTGCCGTCGAAGCCGAGCGCACCGTTGTTAATGACGATCACGCGGTCGCACAGCTCCTCGATATCGTCCATATCGTGCGTCGTCAGCAGGATCGTCTTGCCCTGCTCTTGATTGAGCCGCTTCAGCAGGCCGCGAATGCTGCGCTTCGCGATCACATCGAGGCCGATTGTCGGCTCATCAAGGAACAGGATGTCCGGGTCGTGCAGCAGCGCAGCGGCCAGGTCAGCCCTCATTCGCTGACCAAGCGACAGCTTGCGCACGGGAGTGTCCATGATCTCTTGAAGCCCAAGCAGGGCCTCAAGCTCCTGCAGCCTGCTGCGCTTCCGCTCCTCATCCAGCCGATACATCGCGGCTAGGATGTCATAGGAATCGCGCACAGGCAGATCCCACCACAGTTGGCTCCGCTGACCGAACACCACGCCCAGGTGGCGCACCACCTGGCGGCGATTGCGTTGCGGACTCAGCCCGTGGATGAGCACTTCCCCGCTCGAGGGGTGCAGAATGCCGGTGAGCATCTTGATCGTTGTGGACTTGCCCGCTCCGTTCGGACCGATATAGCCGACGAAGTCCCCTTGATTGATGGTGAAGCTAATGTCCTTCACCGCTTCCTTCTCGCGATACTCACGGGACAGCAAGCTCCTTATGCTGCCGAGCGCCCCCTCCTTCACCACCGGAATCCGAAACGATTTATGTAATTGTTGAACGGATATCATCATGTCCCCCCATTTTCCAATATGATCGCTCTAACTCTAAGTACCCGTACTCTGATAGCGAGAAATGCCGAACCTCCAGAACCAGAGCCCGAGCAGCAGAAACAGCACCGCAAACACAATCACCGCGCCAATCAGCCACAAGCCATACTGATCCCGCAGGATATACAGCGCGGGCACGTAGTTAGCGATCCCGACTGGTATGAATACAATCAGCGACATCTTCAACCAGCCTGGGTACAGATCAAGCGGATACTGTGCCGCTGTGCGCGCCGCATCCTCTGTGATGTTCTGCAGCTCTTCAATACGCGTGATCCAGAAGCCGAAGGTCGCGGTCACCAATCCGATCGAGAATAAGATGACCGACCCCGATAAGATCACGATGATCGTGAGCGGTATCGATTCCCAACCGATCTGCCCCGACTGCATCAGACCGTTCATGGCCAACGTTAAGATGATGATGCCCTGACCGAACTCCCCGAACAGAATGCGATAATTCTGCGTCATGAGTGCAAGGAGCACTGGCACCGGTCGAATAAGCAGCGCGTCTAGGTCGCCGCTAACCAAGTATTTTTCCAGATGATGAACGTCTGAAGCCAGTGAACGGTAGATTGCCTTCGACAGCATGATAACCGAGTATAGATAGCCCACCTCATAGATCGACCACCCCTTGATGCTGCCAAACTTGGCAAGCACGAGCGCCACCATCAGAAATTCGGACAGATTGATAAGCGCGGCCATCAGCGTTGAGATCAGGAAGTTGAACTTGTACTGCATCCCGCTCCGCAAGCTGGCGCGTATGAGCAGCACATACATCTTGAGCGCGTGATTCATCCGCCCTGCACCTCCAATCGGCGCCGCATCATCGCTGTTCCGAGCAAGCACACGCCTGTCAAGCAGACAGCCCACACCACGGAACCCCACAACACACTGGCTGATTCCATCTGCATATAGATGCGGTTTGGATAGTAGAGAAGATACGGATAAGGCGATGCTAAGCCAATAGCTTGGAGCCAGTCCGGCGTCCATTCCAATGGAATGAAGAAGCCCGACAGCAGCATCGTCAACGCGTAGTTGACCCAGTAGAGCCATCTAGACTCAGTCGTCCAGAGCGAAGCGATACCAATCAGGAACTGGATGCTAATCGAGATGTACGCCCCCATCAGGATAGCGATTGCTGTCCATACATAGACGGTGAAATCATTCGGAAGTTGAAGTGAGAAGATAAAGAAGTAGAGTGTGTAGATCGGCAGAAATTTGTAGATCAGCTGGTAGAGCAGCTGCCCCCATTCGCGGCTCATTCGTTCATAGAACAGATGCACAGGCCGCATCATATCAAATGCGATCTGTCCTGTTCGCACAGAGCCCGCGATACCAAGACCGTTGCTCTGAAACAGCGTTAACCAGATGACGCATTGGTTAAATGCGATGTACGACGTCATGCCATGCACCCCGTACTCGCCAAGTGAGTTGTCTGCCCCAACTCCAGCCCAGATCGATACGTAGATAAATCCAAACATAAAGCTCGCAATGTTGTGCACCATATGTGCGCCGCGGTACTGTAGATTACGAGCATATGCCTTTCTTGCCAAGACCGTAAACAGCACATTACACCTCCTAGAGTCGACTTTAGATTGGTGTATGCGTAGAGAGAAGGAATAATAGGATATCAGATTTCTACATATATTGGCAATGGTTATTTTACGAGATTTGACATTCACATGAAAAATGGCGACCCTCCCCAAGCCTTGCTGAGAAGCGATCGCCACTTAATATGTTTAAATTAATTATGTGTAACTACTGCGCCAGAACCGCCGTACATATCAAGCTCACCGTCAAGCTCCAGCTTGAGTACAGTAACTCGATCGTGCGCATCTTCCTCTGTCATGTTAATCCAGGTTGTGCCCGGAATGTTGAACCAAGGTACTCCGCCATGAATCTCATGCGTAAGCTCTTTGCCAGAGTGGAGCACTGTGATCTTGTTGATCTTGTTGGACAGACCTTTTAGGCATAGGCATTCTGTTGGCTTGTCATAGACGAACAGATACAGTGTCTTCTTATCTTTGGATACGGTGCTGCCACCCAGGAAGTAACGTGGAAGAATTCCCTCATCTGTGCCAAATACCGCTTCTTCATGCGTCTTGATCCACTCGCCGAGGCCAAGCAAAATAGCTTCTTGACGCTCATCGATCGTACCGTCTTCTCGAGGTCCGATATCAAGCAGCATGTTGCCGCCCAGCGTGATGCAATCACAGAACATGCGGATAATTTGATTCAAGGATTTGTAATCATTATCGGCATGCTGATAGCCCCAAGAGCTGTTGATCGTCGTACAGAATTCCCACGGACCCACAGGACGCGTGATTGGAATACCTTGCTCAGGCGTTTTGTAGTCGCCGTGACCTTGTAGGCGCGAGTTGATAATAAGATCCTTATTGAACGTTAAGAGATAATCTTTGAATTCAGGCAATCCCCATTGCTTCGCGCTTCTCTCCCAGTCTCCGTCGAACCAGAGAAGGTCAACTGTGCCGTAATTGGTCAGAATTTCTTTCAACTGGTTGTTGTTGAACTCCAAGAAACGCTTCCAAGCCTCTTCATCCTGTACACCGTCAGTAGGATAAGCGAACTTGTTCATCTGGCTTGGATCTTCCGGCACGTTGCCGCTTTCGTATACACTTGGATAGTCCGGATGGGACCAATCAATAAGGGAGTAATACATCCCTGTTCTAATACCGCGCTTCTGAATCGCCTCGGCATATTCCTTAATGATATCTTTCTTAGCAGGCGTCTTCTTCACGACGTTCAGATCACTGTACTGGGTATCGAACAGCGCTACACCATCATGATGCTTCGTTGTCAGAACCGCATATTTTGCACCGGACTTCTCGATTAGATCTGCCCACTTGTCTGCATCAAAGTGCTTGGCTGTGAAGCCATCCAGCTGTTTCATGTAGTCTTCATAAGAAACTCTTCCATTGTAAAATGACCAAGACTCCGAAATCCCATCAACCGCGTAGATGCCATAGTGAATAAAGATACCCAGCTTGGCTTCTTCGAACCACTTTTGTACCATACTCAAGCTCTCCCCTGACTATTAATGATTAATCTCGCATTATCATATCTTTTTACCATTGTATTGAAAATCTCCTGCTAGTATCACCCAATAACTATTGGATGAAGCGGTTACATATGCGATAAGCGTGCCGCATTTACATCTCTGGTCAGCACACCACTATCATAGAATACCTAGTTCATATAATCAAGTTATCGATAACATTCTTAATTATGGAAAATAATTGCTTGATCAACCTGCACTGGGTCTAGCGTGTTAGCGCGTGTTAGTCGGTCTGATCAGCGCGGTTCCCTTCTCGGAAATAAAGCCAAGCAGAGCTCCGAATATAAGCCCGGATATCGCGCCGCTTAAGTCGCTGCCAGTCGCAAAGAAAGTAGAGCTGCCGATAAACGCTCCCGGTATATATCCTAGTAGCTTCCAACGGGACTGCAAGCACATCGCTCCCGCGCCGATTGCCGTTGCGAGCCCTAGTCCCAGCGCGTCTCCAATAACGAGTATAAACAGGTCCGTCATCTGTACGATGAGGAACCCCCATAGGACACCGCTGAAGTTCGTCGCGAGCGCTGTCTGGAGTCCTTTCGTTCCACCGCCCGCCGCAAAGTATGTTGACCATCCGAGGAATCCCGCGAACGTGATGAGCTCCAGCGACATGCTGAACACTGCCCACACCCCGGACAATAACCCTGTACTGATTGCGATTGCAAGTAATAATGGCATATGTATACCTCCAAGCCTATGAGCGCCGAGTCTATATAGATAGCAGGACCATGATGTTCACACCTAATGCTCTTCATTTCGTCCCGCTGCGTCGGGTTAACTGTAATAGGCTTGGCTAAACGCCTGGCAAATATTCGACTAACAAAAACAGGTCAATTATGGCGGCAACTAACCATAATCAACCCGTTAAGATTTATTCTGACTTATAAGTTATCTTTATCATATCCCAGTATTTCAGCTTCGGCAGCTCAAGAGATACTTGATCGTCCTTTTGTTCAAACTTAAGCTCTATAGGCGATCCGTTATAATAATCCGGGGAAGCGAACGTAATCCGATCCACTTTCCCACTGGTTTGAACCGTAATCTTCACGTTGCTGCGTTCAGTCGGCTCGGCTTGAGTCCCTTCGTTATCATTCCAGTTCATCGTCACCGCGTCCGTAAAATTAATAAAGTGAACGATGTCGCTTCCATCCTTGTTCTTGGTAAAAGACCATACCTTGCCTTTCGTCGCGTACGGGGCTATTTGCACATCGCCCGCTCCTTGAGCCTTTACCTTGGAGTTTTCCAGTCCGTCGCGCAGCAGATTCTGATAGGCGACCATGAAGTCATAGTATCGAACCAACTGCTGCTCCAGCTCCTGTGGAATCTTCAGGTTACGGTTCGGAAAGTATTCACTGCACAGCATATTCTCGCCAAGCTCCAAATGAGCACCGCCGGAAGCAAAGATCACCGCATCCGTGAGCAGAACTCCCGGTGTATTGAACTCTCCCTTTGAGCTGCCCTTCCCATAGTTCATATACGCGGCGAGCACCGTATTCAATTTATTCTTGCTAAATATCTTATTCTTATCGATGATTTCCTTGAGGTTGTTGTAATCTGGATGTCCCCCCCATACCTCGGTATAGAGGAAATTTAACGGCGCTTCCATAGCCAAGTCGGTCAGAGCATACTGGTCTACCGCATTCATGACATAATCCACATCCAGCTTCTGCTTGGCAGCCTGTAGAAATGACACATACCCTGTAGGAAGCGAGGCCTTTTCCCCTTTGGCAGTCCACAGCGGTCCCCGATCACCCAGTTGATCCACATGCCATCCATCAAAAGGAAGCTTCTCAAACACCTGTTTCTCCTGTTTGATCAAATAATCTTGCCATTCCGGGTTCGCTGGATCATAAACCATAATGTCGCTCGGCCAACTATCCGGAAGCGGATGTTTGTCCTGCTCGGTGGCGTTTGGATCTTTATACAGCGCCCACTCGCTCTTCACTCCGTCTTGCTCCGCGTCTTCATACGCGCCAAATATCAAATTATAATTCATCGCTTTGATATTGTGTTCATGGGCCAAATCGATATAGCCTTTGACTGTACTCGAAGCAACGGGCCGGTTCGCAATATCCTTCCATTGTTCAGCGAGCTCACCGTTCTCTAGCTTAACCGGCGTATGATGCTTATACTGCCAGTCATAGAATTGTATACCGTTAATATGGAAACGATTCAGACGGTTTATAACCTTAGCCATATCCTCCGTTCTCATCTCATAAAAATCAGCCAGATAGCCATAACGAGGGAACTTGCTCCAGTCGGAGGAGACGTCCACGGCGATATTATGATGATCCTGTACTTCGCCCTTCACGGATAGGAACACCTCGACCATATACCCTTTGAAGTCCGCCTCAGGCGGCGTCCAGTCCCAAATCGCCTGTTCTCCTTCCAAGTGCAGCTCCTGCTGCCCGATAAGCTCATCAAGATGACGATACTGCACATTCAGTGTAGCCCCGCTTACCTCTTGGTTCATCTGCAGTGTGAATTTTACCGGATCACCCGGTGCATAAGCTGCCTTGTCTGTTGCGATCGACTTTACCATATTCTGAACCTTCACCTCTTCTGCTTTGATGCTGGTTTGTTTGCTGCATCCCGCTGATATGAGCATTAGGCAACCCAGCAGAATAATCATGGACCTGCCGTACTTCTTTCGATGAAATAACATGTTCATGCGCACTCCCAACTTGTTTTAATAGGGATAAGCCTTTAAACAATGACACGTTGAATTTCTTGGTTATGATACACTACTCACCGGTGATGCCGGTCTTATCGATGCTTTCTACGAACCATCTCTGTACAACCAAATACATGATGGCTAGCGGAAGAATAGATAGGAGGGTCCCTGCAAAAGCTTTGGCCTCCGTATAGCTTAAGTTCGGATTCTTACTGATATCGCCCGCACTGCTTTCCTTGATCGCTCCGCCGAGATTGTTGCCCAATTCTCCTAACAGCATAGGAACGGTCTGAATCTTGCCATCCAAATAGAAGGAAGTTAAGAACGTCTCATTCCAATAGATAGAGAATCCGTAAACCCCTACGATAATAAAAGCCGGACCAACCATCGGGATCGCAATCTTCCAGAACGTTCTAAAGGCACCTGCTCCATCGATATAGGCGGCTTCCTCCAACGACTTAGGAATCATTTTGAAAAACTGATAGAAGATCAGGATAAAAAGTGCCGCTTGCTCTCCTTGACCGCTTAATGCAGGCACCACAAGCGCCCCAAGATTCCCTTTCAACCCTAATTCCGTAAAAATCTGAAATCTAGGAATGAATAGCAGCGTCTTTGGAACGATGTAGGTAAACAGCAGCAAGGCAAACACGATATTCTTACCTCTAAATTCGAAACGTGCCAAACCGTAGCCTATGACCGCAGAAGACACAATGACACCTATCGTCGAAGCACCGGCTACTAAAGCGGTCGTTACGAACGCGTTCGGAAGCTTGAGCGCCTTCCATGTCAACTCATAGTTCAACGTATATAGAGTGGATGGAATCCACTCTACACTGTTGTCAACTAGGTCCAGGTTAGACATAAGGCTTGCCGATAGCATGTAGAGCAGCGGATATAAGAACACGAACCCAAAGATCGTCAGAATCGCATATGTTGCTGCTTTATAGGCAAGACCGTCGCTTATTTGCATCCCCAAGAGATGCTTCTTTAACGTTGGTATGTGCTTTTTCGCTTCTTTCTTGACACGTGGAAACATGCTGGACAATGTGATCACCTTCCCTTCGAGTCCTTAACGCGAGTTGTATAGTACAGGATGAATATAAGTGCGATCTGAACAAAGGAGTACAGAATCGAAATTGCGGAAGCATACCCTTCGCGCCTGGACCCGTCGAACTTCGACTGCATAATAATGGAATTGATCGGGTTCGCTTCAAAATTGGCCAGGAATACAACCACATAGATCATACATACACCTACCAACGGATATATAGTAGGCAAGGTGATCTTCCAGAAAGAAGTCCACGGAGAGGCTCCGTCGATTGAAGCTGCCTCGTACAAGCTCTTGCTGATCTTCTGCAGCGCCGCCAGGAAGATCAGAATCGGGATGGCGCTATACCACAGCAATTGAACGATGAGTTCAAAGACGTCGACGATCAACAGCACGACACCTTTAGAAGGAATTACCATAAAGAGCATTTCCAGAATAAAACGATTCTCAAGGATCGACATTCCTCCGTAAGTGCTCATATTCTCCATCAGCTCACCATTTAAAATAATGATGGGCAAGAAGAATAGCAGGCGATAAAACGCCTTCCCTCTTATTTTTTGATTGAGCAGTACGGCGATAATGATCGACAAGGCTATAATGACCGGAACATACAGCAGTGTGCTGACAAAGTAATTTTGAGCTTCGATGACAAAGTCGATATCTTCAAACAATATTCTCCTGTAATTGTCCAATCCGAGCCATTTATATCTCCATCCCGTTTTGAATCCAAAGGAAACATTATTGAAGCTCATGAAGATGGTCCGATACAACGGGTATGCAACAAATGCAAGGAAACCGAAAATCCAAGGGCTGATGAAGAGTAAGCCAGTTAAGCCTTGTTTACTCCTCATGCTCAGTCGAAATTTTTTGGGCTTAACGTTTCCTGTTTCCGAATTACCTTTAGCGGTAATAGTCTTCATAGAATCTCAAACCCTTTTGATTTAATTTTCACATCTTCGTAGATATAATCCGAATTGTTGTAATTGATGAGTATCTTCTTGCCATTGTCATACTCAACCAGTACCACCCCGGTATCAATAATCCGATGATCGATCATTTCGCTGCCTAATACCTCACTCAACGCTGTACGAATAGAGGTGTAATAATAATCGATACGATCCTCTAAATACTTCAACTCCGAGGTAAAGATATCATTAGATGCGGTATATTTAATGTCATACGTCGACTCGCCTGTTAATACAAAGGACGGATAGATTCCATATTCAACTAACCGCAGCATGGTATCGGCATCGTTGGAGGATAGATTCATGTACGGTGAATACATATCCGCATAACCGCTCAAGACAAGCGGTACCAAAGGAACGGTAGCATCGATGAATATGAGTTCCGAAGAAGTGATCGGCGCGTCGTAATAATCGCTGATGTATTTATACAGATAAGCATCAGGCTGATACATGCCAGTTTCGATGCCGCTATCGTTTAGAACCTGCAGCACATTTTCTGTGTACGCCATTCCCTCGTTCGAATAACCAATGGTTCCATGATCATAATGAGTGAATAGACCTGTTCCGAATCCATCCAATGCCAGCGATCCAATGTTATGCTTTTTATAAGCATCGAGATCTTTTTCGGCTAGAGTCTTATAATATTTCGGATTATTCAAATAGTTAAATAGCCCTTTATTATCATTTATCACTTCTAGATCTTTTCGATTCATTTTGCTCGCTGTATATTTCGTTTTTTCGAAATAGGATCGGGCGTAATCAACGTAATAGCTAAACTTAATCCCGTTGGAGGTGAAGTAATCCATCGTTTCCTTAAAATCTTTGCTTCCGCCGAGGTTGCTCATGACGTTGAAACGATAGGAAAAGTCATCTGCGATGAAGGTTTTGAATATCACATTCAAATTATCGTAACCTTTATCTACTAGTGTCTTTACAATCTCTTGAGCCTGCTTATACTTCGTCGCCGGAATATTTTCAATCCCCAGCGTTCCCCAGGTGATTTCGTTATTAATAAAATCAATTCTCATCGGGACCTTATCATGCGCAAGCTCGGATTTCTTCAACCCGTCTTTCTTGACCAGGAAATCACGGAAGCCCTTTGCTACCCCAACATAGTTTGCTTGCTTGTCGTTTAGAAAAACATAACGCTGGACCAGTTCAAATTGATTCGGGTGCTCCTGAAAACCTAGGATACTCTGATCTTTTTTAACCCGGCTTTGGAACTGAGCATATGCCGTACGGTAGTTATACGTGAAATACGATTGATAATATTGGGATTGCAAGTCCCTTGATTCATAATTGTAGGTCGCGTAGCTAGAGCCGTTTTCCGCGATGACCAACACGCCGGCATGATCAACATCATGAATAATTCCGTAAATCGGCAGGGACACTCTTTCCAGAGGCTTTACCGTAATTCCTCTAGAATTCATCTCCGCAGTGCCTTCATATCCTGGATCTTGGCCATATACAGGGGCTGAATATCCGGTTGCGTACTTCGGTACTTCATCCAGCTTCACAATCGCTCCGGATCCGTCAGGAATGACGATATATCCATCTTCTTTGTGAGTTGTGCTTCCGAAGAACGGATACACAATAATATCGCTTAATGAAATATCGTTGTTGCCGGCCTTCCATAACTTCGGGTTATATTCCTGAATGCTCTCACGTGGAATATTGACGATTACATCCCCTTGCTGCAGAGTGACAACCACATCAAATTTGATCTGAGCCCTCGTAAAATCAACCGACGCGATAAATCCATCCTCTGTTTGCTGAAACGTCTTTTCCACCCGATCGCCCAGTATCGTTCTCCGCCCCGGCGTAAATTTATCGTACGTTATGATGGAGATACCCGACTTGATGTATGCGATCATATCAGCGCTGTATCCTGCCCCTTTCATATCCATACCGACGTCATAGGAGAACCAGGTATACCCATTGCATTTATCCTTGACCGCTATTGCAACAGTCTCTTCCTCAAGATAAAGTTCTAACTGTTCATTGTCGGCTACCTTTTTGAAGGTAGCCGGAATTTTTACTGCGGAGGCTTTGATTGCACATGTGTTCGGCGTATCGTTAACAGCAAAGCTATGAGGGTTGCTCTCCGCTGCAGCGATCCCATATTCAACATCCTGGACATCGCTCAACAAGTAGTTCACACCGAGTGCTGCCAGTATGAGAAATACGATTCCGAATTTCAAATATTTTTTTACAACCATCTTTTGCTCGCCTCCGTAACCACATCTTGCACAAAACCAAGTAATTGACTGCCGATCGAATAGAGGACAAATAGTAACAATCCGATAATCAGCATGGTAAACAAGCTTCTAAAAATGACGCCAACTGTTTCGCCGACCTCATAATTGTGAATATCCTTGATCATAAAGAACATTAAGAATACGACCCAGATCAACATGGCCTGAATCGGCAAATGATAAAATACCGACTGCTCCAACGTTAATCCATTGCTAAACAGAATGAGTGGCGGCATGATGACAAGCACCGGACTCAAGGAGTATGCCGTAGCGTTATAGACGTCCCTAAATTTCCCTTCACCATCAGAGATGGAGCAGATTAAGTAATTGGACACCATCCATAATGCGGCAAGCCCGATAAAGACCCATAATTCATACACAATATATCCTTGATCGGATACAAATAATGGATTGGTGTATTCATAATGCAAGATGAATAGGACGATGACCAGAAGGTATATAACGGTTGACGATTTCCTTGAGACCCTTTTCTCAGACTGTATCTGATAGAATCCTTCCAACGGCTGCTTCAAGAAAGTAAACACATAGAGCAAATCGTCGACGATCTTAACCTTTTTCACATATTCTTTTAGCTTGCCGGTTATCTTTGAACCGTACGTATAGCGTTTATTTAATATTTTATGAGCGTAACCAATCAGCAAGATGGCAAGGAGGACACCAAACACGATGTTTAAGTTGTTTTGCAGCCATACTTGGCGAATCTCATAAAAGGCTTCCGATATACCCGTCTTATATTTTGCATAGCCAAATTCCTCACTGGCACCAGCAGTATCACCTTCACGGAGGAATGCATCACCTAAACCGATGCGGGCTTTGTCAAACTTCGAGTTATATTGGAGCGTATACTTCCAAAGGTCTCTACTCTTTGCATAATCACCGTCTTGGTATGCATCCATTGCGTTATGAACGGCGTCAGAGAATTCGGTTGAGCGATAGTTTTGAATCAGCTTCGTACCTTGATCAACGACTATTAGTTCATCTGAAGAGTTGGACGCGATGCTTATAGGTCGATTCAAGAGACCTAACCGGCTGGAGTTGAAGTCTTTCCCTCCAAACAAAAACAATAGCTTCCCATTCGTGTCGTACTCGAATATCCAACCGTCAGAACTAACGGAGAACACGTTATTATGCTTGCCGATCCACACGCTCTCCATCGAAAATGATCCAACGATACGATCCGGAAAATAATTGGATCCCGATACGTTAAACTTCTTGATCGGATTGGTCTCGATCGAGGAAGTAACCGTATAAATAAAGCCTTTCTTATCGATCGCAAGATTGTTCGGCACATCAGAGAATACCTTCTGAATCTTCGCTTCCTGTACTTCTGTCAGGAAGATGGACCGCACTTGGTCCAGCAAAGGGACATTTAACGGGTTAGCACCGAAGAAAGTAATAAACTCCCCGTCTCTGTTTAACATGACCAATCCGTTTACAGAACCTGTGCTTCTCACATAAATATTGCCCCTGATATCAACCGCGACGTGAGTCGGTGTAAATTCATAGCCTTCCTTGAAGATCGGCGAGTCTGGTTTACCGATCTCTAGCACCAAGGTATGTGACGGCTTGTCGAATATTAAAATGGTATTCTTCGCCGTATCCACCACATAGATGTACTGTTCGGTGACGAACGTACTTTTTATGGCTGAGAACTTATCGCTGGTCAGCTCTTTATAAAAGCGAAAATCCTGATCCAAGATAAACACTTTGTTTAAGGCGCTGTCCGTAATATAGACGTAGTCCTGATCATCAACAAATACATGCTCAGGCATCCCTAGCCTCTGACCGTTAATCACGCTGATCTGCGTGGTCGGTGTATAAGCGGTCTGCGTCTTCTGAGTAAAGCCATCGCTGTCACTCGTGTAAGTGAAGTATGGAGCCTCGGCGGCAGCGTAGGCATTATACGTAAAGAAGAACAGAAGCACAAATGACGTAAAAAACTTCAGTGTTTTCCTCATATTACTTAATCCCCGTATGCGCCATGGAATCCATGACTTTATTTTGTAAAATAATGAATAATATCAAGTTAGGAACAAACATCACCAATCCGGCCACAGCAGACAATCCCGCACCGGCTACAATATTGCCTGACGACCCGATTAAGGTACCCAAGTAGAAAGGAAGCGTCCGCAAGGACTCGTCATCCATAAAGACGGACGAACTCTCGCCATTGCCCCAGCTTGCCTGGAACGTTAGAATCGCAACCGTAACAAGAGCCGGTTTGACAAGCGGTAGCATCACATTCCAATAAACTCGCCAATTCCCTGCCCCATCCATCTTGGAAGCCTCGATCAGATCGTCCGGAACTTGATCCATAAATTGTTTGATCAAGAAGATGCCGATCGGCATCGCCAGCATCGGAATGATGTGAGCGAGATACGTATTGTATATCCCCAATTTCTCAATAATTAGGAATCGAGGAATCGCAACCGCTACTGGAACGAGCATCAACGACAACGTATTGACCTTATTGAAGGTATGCTTACCTTTGAATTTCAGCTTCGACAATGCGAAAGCCGCTAGTGAGCTAATAAGCAAGGTAAGCAGAATAACCAAGGTGGTCGTCACTAAGCTGTTGAACAAGTATCTGGATGCCGGTATTCCCGATTCCGATGAGAATTGAAATAACAGACGGAAATTCTCGAGCGTCGGACTTTGAACGAAAAACCTTGGCGGATACGCAAACAGCTCAGTGAATGGCTTGAACGCATGATTCACGATGAAAATGATGGGAAGCCCCATAAAAATACTCATCGCGGTTAAAAACAGATGAAAGCCTAATTGATCCTTATGAAGTTTCCTCGGGTTAATCTTGACCATTCTTCTCACCACGCTAATGGGAAATAGTGCGACTAATCCTTGTCGCCAAACAATTTGTAGCTGATCTTGTTGAATAAAATAACGATGCACAACAGAACAATGGTAACTGCAGATGCATATCCCATCTCGTAACGAACGAATCCAAAGTCGTTAGCATGGTCGACGATCAACCATCCGGCATACTGTGGTGGAGGTGACCCACCGCTGAGTGTTGCCGCGACCCCCGATGCGTTAAAGGTGCCGATGATAGCCATAACCGCTCCGAACAGCATCTGGGGCTTCATCGACGGAATCGTGATAAAGAAGATTTCCTGCCAGCGGTTTCGAATACCGTCGATATAGGCAGCTTCATATAGCGCTTTATCAATGTTCAGCAAGCCTGCCAACATGGCCAGAAATCCTACACCCATGCTTCCCCACAGTCCGATAAAGATCATGATCGGAACCAGCAGATCTGGTGATTTCAACCATTGCAGCGGCTCCTGAATCATGCCCATATCTAAGAGCCAATAGTTTAAGTAGCCTGTGCGGTCTCCGCTGAACAGTACCCTCCATACAATCCCCATCATAACGGGCCCGGTAACTGATGGAGAATAAATAATGACGGTATAGATGGTTCTGATTCGATGGGGAACTTGCGATAGCATCCAAGCCAGCAAGAACGCCAGCATATATCCGATAGGTCCTACAATGATGGAATATAATAATGTATTGGACACGGCATGCTGCAGAAACACCGTATCGCCTGTGAATAGATCGATGAAATTTTGAAATCCGACAAACTTAGGAAATTCAACCGTATTAAAATAAGTTAAGGATAACCCCGCCGCAACAGCTACCGGTAAAACGATCAGCAGCGTAAAGAACGCAGCATACGGAAAGATAAACAGATAAGGAGAATCTGTCAGTTTATAAAGTCTTTTTTTCGTTTGCCGGTTTACCTCGACGTTTATCCTAACGTTACTTTCCATTGATTCTCACCCAATCCTCTACATTTTCAATCGTTGGAACAACGTAAGGTTTGATCGATTTACCGTTCTCGATATAGCCAAACTCTTTCAATTTCCGTTCGAGTTCCCTGTTGACGGTTTTTACGGCATTGTCGATTGCGCTTCGCGGGTTTTGTTTGTCGAACACCACTTTGTTCCATGCATTGCTGATTTCACGTTCCAGCACATAATCTCCAGGAACTTTTCCGGTTGCCTGAATCCATTTCCATTGCTCCAAGATCACGTCTTTAGAGTCGGAAGGCCATGCGCTCTTTTCGAACCCTTCAACGTTTGCCGTCATGTATAAGAATTTATCTCCCAGAGTCGCTTGAATGTTATAGGAGAACGCGCTTTGCGTCTCAGCGCTCGCCCACCACTTGATAAATTCCCATGCCGCTTCTTTTTTGTCGCTGCTTTTGAAGATGATACTTGTGCTTCCGTAGGTTGGATCCCAGCGTTCAATAACTCCGTCTTCATTTTTAACACCAGGTATCGGGAGTATCCCCCACTGTCCGGCAAGCTCAGGTGCAGCGTACTTTAATTGAATATAGGTATTGGCATCACCGATACCGACCGGCGTTTTTCCGTCTCTAAAGCTTTGGAAAAATTCCGAGGTTGTGATCGGGATGTTGTACACCGTAAAGAGGTCTGTCATAAATTCAAATGCCTGATAGGCTCCGTCTTTGTTAATTACCGTCTTACTTCCAGTAGAGTCATACAAATTTCCGCCAAATTGATAGATGAACGGCTGGGTAACGTCAAATCCCTTGTACGCACTATCCGAGCCAAGCGGCGTATAGAAGTTCATATCATATTTTTGCAGCATCGGAACGAGACTGGTGACATCCTCCCATGTTTGCGGCGGTTCTTCTCCAATAAACTTCAAGATATCTTTACGGTAAAATAATAATTTGACGCCTTGTGTTTCCGGAATGGCGTACACACCATCGTCATAGATAAAGGGCACGAATGTGCTGGGATTGAATTGTTCAGCTAATTCGTAGAATCCGTCATACGTCCTTAAGTTTTCGATAATACCTCTGAGCGCCAGCTCGAAAGGTTTTCCATGGCTGACCCCTAAGGCAGCATCAGGAGTGCTGTCCGCCGCATTCGATAACACAATCTTGTTTTCATCCGGCAGGAGAGACAATTTGACTTTGATCCCCGTTTCAGGCGTAAACCCCTCGTCAATCATCCGCTGCATGATTTCGACATACAGTCGGGATTGATTAACCCATACATCAACCGTGTCATCGTCTACTGTCGCAGCGTTCGCATATCTAGGATTCGTAAAGGAATAGAAGAAAGCTTTGGTACTTTCCACAGCGCTGGTTATCATACCGGCTTGAGGCGCAGGGAGCTCGCCTCCATCATGGACGTATATCTTGTCTAGGTGCATCGGATTATAGATCAGCATAGGAAGTATCGTCTTGATCTTGCCGTATGCTGATGATTGCCCTTCACTAAACCTGTTCATATAATGCGGCAGATCTTCCGGATCTTCGATAAAATCGCGAATAAGATCTTCAGCAAGCTCCAGTTCTGAAATGATCGGCAAATCATCCGTCTTGGTCTGCTCAATCAAAGCTAATTTTTGATCATGGATATTGCCTGCGATCACTTGCAAATAAGCAGTAATCTCAGGTATGTACTTTTCGATCTTCCACTTCCGTTCTTTGTCGACAAGGCCGCCGGTTAACCGATGCACTTCTTGAGCTGTAGAATCGATAACCTTCAATGTCTTCAGCAGCTCATGATAGATGTCTCTCATATCCGAGTTGTATATAGATAGCGTTAGGGTATGATCGCCCTTTTCCAAGTAGATTTGATAAGGTTCCCCGTTTTCATCCTGCAGCGTTTCATTCTTCCAGCCGCTCGAATAGTCAAATGAATAGCTTTCTAATTCCTTGAACGGGACTTCTCCATCCATTTCAATCCTTCTGCTTGTCGGCATCCCATTATTGGTATTTTGTGAATATTTGAACGTTAGATTATAGTATCCGCTTTCATTCACAGCAAACTGATAAGAAACCCTGTCTCCGCTTTCCCCGAATGAATAGCCGTCCAATACATTCATCACTCGATGCTTGTAGGAATAAGGCGTAACTTGTGGATCTCTGACATATTTGGTTCGAATACTTTGTCTGCTCTTGTGAGAAACATCTTCAGCTTCGATCGTAACGAGGTCGTTGGCGCCCTCTTCCGTTCCCCTTTTAATCGTGCGGTATTCTTCATATGCCGGAGGGGAGACTAACGTATTCTTAAGCTCAATCTTACCGATTAGAATATAACCTTCGTTCAGCGTGATGCTGATCGTATTTTTCCCTTTGTTCAAATGAAACTTCAACGGTTCGGAGAAGAAGAAGTTAGGATCAGTCAATCCTTCTTGCTTCCATTGCGGCATGAGTTCCGACTTCGGAGTCAATTCGTCGCCGTAACGGTCAACCTTATAGCCAGCCGCTTCTATCTGCCAATCCATCGCGAGCCTAATTTCGTTCATCTCGTTGTACTGATTCTTGCCGTTCACATCGACATCAAGCTCGGGCATCAAAGATGTTTTGGCTTTTATGTTGTAATCAAGCCAAATTTCATACAGCCCTTGGTCAGAAACATCTACATCAAAAGTTAAGACATCTTTGGGTGCGAGATAGACGACATCGCCGCCATACCCTTCGCTTTTCGCATTATTGTATACTTGGCCGCCGCTCATTTGTGCAACTAGAATGTTGTAAGGCCGATCCGGAACGGGCACCTTCTCTTGTTCCCATTTCTGAAAGACACTGTAGTAATTGCTTTCCTCTTCATATTGATTCACATATGCTTCGACAACTGCGACACTGCGTTCATAATCGGCTTTGGAAGGCTCTTTTCCAGAACCGTCCTTCTTGATGTAATTACCACCGACCAATAAACCGACTGCAATTACGATCAGGAATATACTTGCAGTAACATACACGAGTTTCTTTTTTGTCGTCACTTGATCACAACCTAACAGAATCAATTTTTCGAAATAAGCCGAATTTTCCGATAATAAATCAATAGTTTCTAAATGAATGATCTTCAAATAGAAACTATTGATTGTTCATCTTAAATTATTTACTATTGTATTCACTCAAGTAATCATCAAGTGTCTTGTTCAACAATGCGTCCCATTCAGGAGCAATATCGCTGTATTTTTTACCTTCATCTCTGATGTCGTTCCTAATTTCCCACGGGTTTAATGTTTCGTAGGCCTTAACTACAGCAGGAATGTTTCTTGGGAAAGCCACAGCATTAGAGAGCATTTGTTGGAAATCCACATTTTGGAACGCTTTGAAATTAAACATAGCCAAGCTGCTGCCTTCTGGGAATCCCTTAACAAGAGGATGATGCTTCAAGACTTCAGGATTGGTTGTAATCGGCCAGCCCATTATAAAGTCCATCAATCGATCTTCCGCTCTTAACGGCGCATCCTCTGGCAGATTGCTATATTCATCAATCAATGCCCAGCGGGACTTCAACCCTTCTTCACTGTATGTCAGCCATTTTATTAACTGAAATGCCGCCTCAGCCTTTACCGGATCTTCCGCCAATGCGCTGGATATACTCATGGTGTCATAGTAAGCGCGGATAGCGGTTGTGCCGCCCTCAGGGGCTTTCGGCATTGGGTAGATATCAATTTCCATTTTTCGTGTTTTGATCAATTCATTCACATCTGAACTCAGTCCATACAACCATACGTTTCCGACTGCTTCTAAACCATCACCCCAAGACCAGCTTAATTCTCCAACCTTCTTCTTTCTTTCTGCCTCTGGCAGGTCGTAGAAGTGCAGTCCTTCCTTGCCTTCATTGGAAACTAGATTGAGCCATTCGCCAAATCGTTTGCTATTGGTATAATCAAATTTCCGTGTATCCGTATTGAACCCTTTCCAACCGTTTGGAATACTGTCAAAGTAGTGCGACCCGATCTCGATAAAGTCAATCATTCCAGGGAAGATCGGCTTATTAGGAGTGAGCTTCGCTACTTCCGCACGCAAATGCTCATAATCTTCGTAAGTCCAGTTATATGGTGGTATCGCGATATTATTTTCCTTTAACAGCTTTACGTTAATAGCTGGGAATTGTCCTACAGACATCCAAGCTACCCCGTAAGTTTCTTTACCGTCATACGTTTTCATAATGCTTCTCGCATTATCAGAGATCCATTTGGACTCTGGGTCAGCTTCCAGGAAAGGCGTTAAATCTAACGTCAGCTCTCTATCGTACGCTTCAGCTGAAAGCGGTGAATAGAATATATCAGGCAGCGTTCCTTCCATCGCTCTTGCCGTTAATATCTCGAGCTCATCTGTATCGCTTTGTTCAATTGCAAATTGACGATCACGGACGACTTTGATGTTCGGATACTTTTCTTCAAACTTCCGAATGTTTAGATACAACGGATTGGTATCGTCATTTTCGCCATAGAAACGATGCGCAAATAACAATTCAATCGGTTTCTCTTGCCAATCCGCAACCCCGTTGCCATCTTCGTCAGTACCGTTGGCCTCAGCGGCCTTATCTTCTTCTTTCTCGTCCTCTTTTGGAGTAACGGTTTCTGTCTTATCCGTCTTTTCGGGTTCAGCTTCATTCGAATCTGACGAACAAGCGGACAACACAAGTGAAAAAAGTAACACAAATGAAAGCAGTAAAGAAATTCGTCTTTTCATGTGGACCCTCCATTTCTTTTTATACTTCGTAATTGCATCTTCATATATAAATTATAGTGAATTCACCATTTTTCAAGTTAGGAAGTAGTCGCTAGTTAAGGTAGATAAATGACTGTAAATTTCGGAGTTGAAGCCTGGATGTATTCATTCTGTCGGCATTACTCACCCTGTTTACCCACCATTAGTCCACCATTGTCTAGAAACTCCGCAGTGGGATGATTGAATAGAAAAAACGGCCTTTACCCCCCCCTCGACAAGTGGCCTGTCGATGAGTGTGTAAAAGCCGCTAAGTAAACCAAGCCAGATGCTCGACTATTATTCCTGTTTTATCGCATTTTCAACTTCACTCGTAATGAGACCGCCGCCCTTCTCCTTCCAGTCCATGACCCATTCATCAAATGCTTCGAGCGGAGCGACCCCCATAATGATCTGAGTAAACATATCTTTTTCTGAGTCCAATAGATGTCGCCATTGGGTTTCCATCGTTTCGGTATATGAATTATAAACACTGGTTATTTTATTCACATTCGGATCAAGCAGATTTTTACCGCCTACCAGCAAAGAATAAGCTCGTTTGAAATTGTTCTCCCATGTATTCCAATATTCGATATCCGTATGATCAAATGGCATCAGTTTCGTATTTCTGATGGTATACAAGTCGTTATTTAGCTGCGGATATGTAACTTTGTCCGCGAAGTCCTCCTTCTTGCGAACCCCCGTTAATACATCATTCAAGGCTCTAACCGAAAACGAAATCTCATCGCGCATAGACATGGAAATTCGCAGAGGCTGGAAGTCCACCCCGTATTTATACTCGTCTCTCAGAATAAGATTCGCTACTTTAATAACAGCTTCAGGGTGCTTGTAGCCTTTACGAACGACAACAAACGATCTCGTCGGCTGAAACACCTTGGCATTAAACTTTCCATTTCCATCGAGAGGTAAAGCATAAGCCTGCCAGTTTGCTCTTGGATTGTTCTTCAACGCTTCCGGTACCGGCCAATATCCACCTGAGTAAGGAGCAAAGAAGATTCCGGCTTTTCCGTCAATCACAACTTCTGCGACGGATTCGCTAATACCTATCTCCTGATAGATCAATTGGTTGGCGTATAGATCGCGCAGCTTGGCAAGGGCCTCCTTCATCTCCGGCTGTATGGACCCATAGACCAGGTTGCCTTCAGCGTCATTCAGCCAAAAGCCCGGGTGAGCGTTATAAGCGGAAAAGATAGGATCCAAATTAAAGCTATCGGGACCGGCAAGAAAATCATCATAGAGAGCAGCGCCTGTGACGATTCCCGTCGTATCCGCTCGTCCATTGCTGTCAGGATCGTTCTCGATAAATGCTCTCGCTACTTCTTCCAATTCATCCATCGTCGTTGGGGGTTGAAGTCCAAGTCGATCCAGCCAGTCCTTGCGTATCCACATCATACTGAAATCCTCTGCACATGCGGAGGGAAGAGCAAGCAGTTTGCCGTTGAAAGTGGCCTGTTCCAGCGCATTCCCATTTGTGCTGTCGATAATGCTTTTCATGACAGGCGATGCATAATCATAATAAACCTCCGTCAAATCCGCAAGCTCATCGGCCTTGACCATCTGGTTGAGTTGGAATTGCGAGACTACCATCGCATCCGGCAGCGTATTGCTCGTAATCGCCAAGTCCATCTTCTGTTTCATATTTTGATTGGTGACGATCCAGTCAATTTTGATATTTACATTCAACGTATCTTTTATAGCCTCAACCCAAGGATTTTTAGCCGGAGTATCCCCCAAGTAAGATTTAAAGTTAGGGTCTACACCCATTCCGACACTTAACGTAACCGGCTGCTCGTATTTACCGAATGGAAGATATTCATCACTTTCCGTCATGGAACTGGAATGAAGCGTACTTGATCCGTCACAAGCAGTTATCAATAACAATAATGCGATAATGACTATCATGGCGCTTTTGGTCTGCATTTGATCTCCTCTTTAGCACGGTGTCATTTAGTTGTTGGTACGTTTGCTAAGTCGGTACTCGCTTGGAAGCATACCTGTAAGTTCTCGGAAGGTACGACTAAAATACTTTTCATCCATGTACCCGGTTTTTTCCGAGATCCATTGAATGGTTTTGTTCGTATAGAGCAAATACTGTTTCGCTTTTTCTACTCGAATCATTCGGACATGGTCATTAAACGTATTCCCGATAATATCCTTAAAGCATTGGCTGAAATAGCTCCGGCTTATATTCAATCTTTTAGCTACCTCTGCAGCAGTCAATTGTTGATCCATTTCAGCCCTCATCATTTGCTCCGCTTTAAGGATGCAATCGATGATTTCCTGCGAGTAGCTGGTTTTATCTGCTGCAATCCGAGTCAATCTGCGAACCTCCTCTATCCATAGCTCAATTTGATACCAGGAATGAATAGGTTCGATCAGTTCGATTTCCCCCAGCACGGTTTGAGAAAATGAACGGTTCCACTCGCTTACAAAGGCATATAAGAGTCCAATGAGCTTGGCTTGCGGCAGTCTGAATAACTTTAATTCTCGAACGAGTTTATGGAATAAGTAATCATTAAACAGCCACTTTGGAGAAAGCAGCAGCTCTTTCAAAGCTTCTAAACATCCATCATGTGATTCGGGCCGTTGTTGATATATTCTGTGAATGCATATATTTATGATTTTGTTGTCCGGATGGTAATCATAGAACAAATCTCTTTCTCTAAAATCCCTGATCCATCGCTCTACTTCATTACGTGACAATCCTTTTACATCGGCCAGTTCGACCAACATCGCATGTTCCAATGTTTTCACTTTGGTATGCACTTGTTGAGCTAGATAACTATTATCACCCTCATTAGAAAATAACAGCCAACTGCCCCGATCCACTTCTACCATGCTGACATCTGCGGAAAAATTCATATCTTTGCTCCACTCGCTGCAGGAAACACTGTCTAAACAGAAAACTGCGCATCCATGGTTGATCGCAAGTGATGCTGATTTACTCTGACTGCGTGTTATGGTCTGCTCGTGAATCCGGCTCTCGATCCTGCCAAGGACTTCCTCCAATTGTTCTTTCTCAAGTTCTACCTTCGCGATATAATCTATCGCCCCTAAGCGGAGTGCTTCTTGTATATACTCAAAATCTTGGTGTAAGGTCAGAACGACGATATGGATCTCCGGGAACCGTTTGCGGACAATTCTCATCAATTCAATTCCGGACATCACAGGCATAGCGAGATCGGTCAACAATAAATCAACCTCTTGCGTCTCCAGCAGCTCCAATGCTTTCTCTCCATTGTTTGCTTCGCCAACAACCTGCATGTTGAAATCTTGCCACGGCATCATAGAAATGAGCCCTTTGCGGACCAATTTGTCGTCATCTACGACAAGCACTTTAATCATGTTGTGTGCTCACCTCTTCAATCGGAAAAGTTAAATATATGCTCGTTCCCTTCCCAATCTCGCTTTTTATTTCGAGCTTTGCTTTCCCTTCATATTGGGACTCTATCGTGCGTTTGACATAATTCATTCCAATTCCCATTCCAACCTTCTGATGTTCGGCAGTCGTATTGTTCAGCAGTTTATGAATCGATTCTTCCGATATTCCCATGCCGTTATCATGAATCGCAATCTCAATACCGTCTTTCAACCTGACATCTACTATTATATGTCCATCATCATTTAAACCATGATAAAGCGAGTTTTCCACGAGCGGCTGCAGGATGAATCGGGGGACCTGCATTTTCAGTACATCCTCATCCACCTGAATTCGAACGTCAAATTTAAAGTCATATCGAATCTGCTGCAACACCAAATATTGTTTGATCGCATCGATTTCTTCTTCTATGGTTGAAGGTCGGCCCAATTTGCCTAGATTATAATAGAGTAATTTATTCAGAGACTGCACCAGACGATCAATTTCATGCTGTCCGTTCATGACCGCGAGCCAGTGCGCGGTATCGAGCGTATTCATCAAGAAGTGGGGGTTAATCTGGTACAGCAGCTTTTCCACTTCAAGATCAACCCGCTGTTTCTCTTTCCCTTTGATCTCATTGAACAATTCCCAGATCTGCTCTTTCATGTGTTGAAATTGGCGCAGCAAATCGTCAAATTCAGGTATCTTCGTCTGTTCAATGCTAGTTTGGGATTGAGCATGTGTAATCGTGTTAATTTCCGTCTGAAAACGGTTGAGAGGCTTGTACACCATATTCCACATAAGCCATGCCAGCAATATCGTTACGACAAAAAAGATTAGGGTGAATAGCGTTATCTGGATAATCCATCGATTCTTCTCTTTATTGAAGTCTTCCTCCGCAATAACGGAAACGACACTCCAGCCTTGACTGCTCTCCTGCTTATACCAGTAATAACCTTTGTTATAGCCAGAAGCAGCTCCATTAGAAAATTCGGGATACATCTTTCCACTCCTGAATAAATGCGGAACCTCGCTATAGGAGATTCCTCCATTGCTATCCAAGATCACATGGGAAACACTATTTTTGGATTGTTCGTTTTCCAGCATATCCTGTACCAATTTCAATCCCATTTCGATATATACATACACATCATTGCGTTCTGGGTAATCTACTTTTCGTAATGCCGATATTACATAATTGTTATCAAGGCGATTAAAGCTCTCATGAGGTCCGTAATAAGAAATTCCGTAAAATTGAGCGAAGAGAGGCTGCTTCTCAGGCGAGAAGCTATATTTCACAGGCAGATTTTCGAACTGGTACGTTTTATCATTATTAAAATAATATAACGTCAATCCGACATCTGGATTCGTAAAGGTGATTAAGTTCAACTTGCTCATAAACTGGTGCTGCAGCTTCATTCGATGAAAGGGCTCTTCGGTTTGCATAAGCTCATCAAGCTCTCTTACGATCGTACCTTCATAAGCAAATTGTTGAGATATATGGTTTAGACTATTGATTGAGTTTTCTAAAGATAGAGATACCTGCTTCAGATTGCTCCTGATCCCAGCTTCAATCTTATTGGCCAGAATGGAGTTGATCGTATAGTAAGAGATCGTACTGATACATATCAAAGGAACAAACGAACTTAATAGAAAGATAATAAAGATTCTTACCTTTAACGTCATCGCATCCACCTTGCCTTGGAGGTCTCTAGTTTCAAAGATATGGATGAATAGTATATCTCAACCTTTTAGCTTGTTTTAACTCCACAATATCAAACATTTCCAAATTACGAAAGCGCTCTCTCTGAAAATTTAAAAAAAGAAAAGCCACTTGGAGTTGTTACACTCACATGTGGCTGCATAGCATCTATTTGGAGATTAGCTTATGGAAGCTTTACCGCATCCTCTGTTTTGCCGTCGAGACCATACACTTCAATTTCGTCGAGGAATACAAACCGCTCCACCGGGAACGTTACTTTCACGTACCTAGCATACGCCTTGGTCGCGTCAGGATGCCCAGGTATTCCTACCCTGCTTCCGTTCCATACATACATCTGCATCTGGCTTGTATCCATAAACGTCCCCGGAGGGTATATCGTGTTCGCTTCGCCAACCGGAATCCACGTCTGTCCGTCATCGGATACGGATACGGATATCTTCTCAGGGAACAGAATCGCTGCATCGCCATATTCGAAGAAGTCAGCGCGTACCATGCCAATCGATTTCTCAGCGCCGAGATCGAACACAACATCCCTTGAGCCGCCGTTTACATGGCCTTGATATTTCCAGTCGAACATATCGGTTCCGCCGAAGAAGCCATCCGTAAGCTCTTGCCCGGAATCAGGATACCCTTCCGATGCAGGAGCTGATATCGTATAACTCATACCCGCAACCAAATTCTTCGATCCGTCGGCAGGTCCGCCCTGATGCTTCGTATAGGTCCCTTTAACGAACTGGTACATCCATTCATAGTTATCGCGCACATCCGGGTCTTTACTTTGCGAAGCATTATACAGCGCAAGAATTCCCTGGTAATGTGCCTTGAACGTATTGTGCATATAACCATAATCCACTCCGCCATTCAAATATTCCGCGTATTTCTGTCGGAGCCCGTAGCTTTTGTTCATGTCCTCGTCGGTTTCCATTTCGAAGCCCATTCCATATTGTTTGATACGCTCCGCCGTATCTTGAATACGGTATTCTCCATGTTGGAAGAAGAAATGGTTCGGCTGCAACGCAGCGGCATCAAATCCTAATTCTTTCCATTCGAAGACGGAATTAGATTGGAAATAAGGAATCCAGAAAAACTTCAGATCTAACTGGTGAACGATGTCGCTTGTCGCCCGGATCAGGTCCTTCTCCCTTGGAGTTGTTGGTTCGACGTTTTCATTCAACCAATATAATCCGCTAAGATTCAGGTGAGAGAAATTGCTGTCATTCCATTTCTTCATCAGGTCGTCTACATGCCATTGTATCGTTTTCATCTTATTGTTGTACGCCGCATCGATACCGATGGCTTCCGAATTGAAGTTTTCCGATATTCCGTCGCCGTCGACGTCGCCGAAGTCCGATTGCGATTCAACCGGATACGGGATCGTTAGCACAACGTTTACCTTATGATTCGGCTGGCCGAGCTTCGCCCCGACTTCCTTGACCGCCTCATTCAAATGCTGCAAATCTCCATCCGTAGCAAAAGTTTTATCGGCGTACCACTGCCAGTCGCTTTTGTTGGCTGGCGGATCCGTCGCGAATTTGCGGTAGGACGGCGAATAATTCGGGCAGAACAGCAGCCCATCGTAGAACCAATCCTGGGGTTCGCCGTTACTGTCGACATAGCTGATATAAGGAATCAATTCTTCTTTGGTCCAGTCGCCCATGTTCGCCGGATAATAGCTGTTTGGTATGAGAACCAAATCATGAATACCGCCAGTAGCTTGTCCAGGCTTCAAATATGCCGTGTGATCCGGGGGAACAGGATTAGCGCCTTGAACTTTGCCGTCAACTCCCATAATTTCAATCTCGTCGATAAACACAAACATCTCCATTGTAAAAGTCACCTTAACATACCGTGCATACGCCATGGTCGCATGCGGGTTCCCGCGTGGCAATCCATCGGTTGACCCGTCCCAAATATAATCATGCAATTTAGGTGGTGACCATTTCCAAAATGCAGATTCAGCACCGACATGTGAGAGGAGGCCCCAGTTCTCTCCGTCCATCGAAACGTAATAGGACACGTCCATCGGCAGCATGATGCCTGGGGCAGTGTCGTGCAAGAAATGGGCATTAATGCGGCTGATCGATTTTTCCTCGCCCAGGTCGAACGTTACGGTGCGGGTCTTCCCTCTGGCATGTCCTTGCCAATTCTGATCCCAAAATTCCAAGCCGCCATATTTGCCGTCCGTTAATTCATTGCCGCTGTCGGCATAATCACTGGAAGGCGCTTCAGACAATACATAAGGTAAACCTGCGGCCAAGTTCCTTGGCTCAGGGGTCGGCTTCTTATCCGCTGTGTCCGCCGAAGCCGTTGAAACACTTGTCATCAGAAGCAGTAAGCATAGAAGAACCATAGTATATTTTTTGAAATGCATGATCAGTAAACACCTCCGTTTGTTTCTTCCATATAGCTTGCCTGTAAACAACCCATAAAGATCAAACACGTTACAACAGAGTAAATGGATATACATCGTGATCATGATCGATTGCGGAAGAATGAGCCTCTTCGCTGTTTAGTGTGCTAACACCTGTTAATGCTGAGAATTAAGAGACTAATAGAGGACGAAATGTTCAGTGATTCATGGAATTCAGGTGGGATTGCGTTGTAGACTGACTATGATGCAGGAGAACAATAAGTACAGCGAAGGATTTTTGAAGGCTTTCCTTGCGGCGGTAGAAATTCAGTGGTACGTGGTACGTACTAGATTAGATTCCAAAAAAAGAGACTTGTTGGTTAGCCTGTCATGAAATCATGTATGAAGTGGTTCGAAATAGACTTTCTTCATTCTCTTTCGGTCTGAATGTAGCCCGTTATCCTGTCATACACCTCCTCCAATTGTTAAGAATGAACAAACATGCGGTGTCTAGGATAATGAATATTTGAAAGCCCACCTTCATTTCAATTATATCGGCGTTTTAGTCTCGTACATATGGAAGCATGTACTTCTGGTATGGAGAATTGTAGTCGTTTAACTTGTGGAGAAGTCTCTTAAATAATTATTAATTGCTATTAAAATATCTCTCCAACTCTCCACATACTTCTTCAGTAACAAAAAACGTTTCCTTTGCTGCCAGTACAAGATCATCTATTGTCTTATACTTCACCATCGCGTACATGACACCTCCAATGTCTTCAATAAACCAATCTTGATAAATCACACTGTCTCCAATTTCCAAGCAAATCGAATTATCAATATCTATATTACCTACTTGATCCTCAACAAATTGAGCAACGAATCCTTCAATAACGTAAATTCTGTCACCTTCCAAACAATCATGAATAACACTCAATTTTCTCACCTACTTGTCCATAGTTTCGTTAGATTTCAATCCCAGGTTATCCTCGACACGGTTAATCTCACCGGGCCTCCCAGCCATTTCTCCATTAACATTTGAATGCTTACCATTTTTATGTTCTGCGTTCCAATGGGCATTTACTCCCCTGGAGAAATGATTGGATAATCGAGCAACTTTCTAGGACGCAGAAGAGTCTAATTGCTTATACCGACATTATCTTTTGAAAGTCTTTACGCTATGTCTAGTTGGCATCATATTCACAGGCTGTTCAAAAGAAGAAGTTATTTTAGAGCTGCTAGACAAAGATGGTTCTGGTACCCTTCGGGTCATGTACATAACACCGGGACAATTTAACATGCTATAATTTTCACCTCTCTCATGGACTAATCTAAGAGAGATAATAGAATTTTGGAATAGCTGGTGGATTGACTTTCGAATTATCACCTACTGCAACAAATAAGACATGGCAAGAGGGCGATCTCAACTTTAACGAATATTAATTATCGGGAGGTCAACATGAAAAATAAAAACTTTTGTGGATTAATTGGTAGTATTGCACTGTTTTTATTATCAAACAGGTATACAAAGGATTTTATCTCTGACATTTCGACCGATATTATCTATTCCAATTCATTGTGGTTAATTTTAACAACAATTATTTATTTCGTATCACTAATTGGCCTATTCTTCATAATCTTCTTTTCAGTTAGGCTTATATTAGCTGGCTTAGGAAAAGAATCAGCTCTCCGCGATACCAACATCAAAAAGAACCAATAATATTAATACTTCTTTAGTATCTCTAAATTTTGTTGGACTTGCTCCTCCTTCGGTTGGACTTTCACCAGCTAGATAACGCGTGTCTCTGGGTACGCCCGACATAAAACAACATGAATCTGGCTAACACATGGTTGGATGCCCGTGGAGTGGGGCAAGCCAGCCGGATGGGCTGCGTAAGAGGGTTTTTCCCCGTTATCTCTTCTCTATGAAAAGTAGCAAGCGCTGTAACGGGGAATTTCCCTGCTATCTCATCCACAGAGTGCTGCAAACCAGCCAGATTAGCTCCGAAAGAGGGTTTTTCCCCGTTATCTCCTCTCCATAGAAGGTGGCGAGTGCTGTAACGGGGAATTTCCCTGGTATCTCTTCCGCGGAGTGCAGTAAGCCAGCCGGATTAGCTCCGAAAGAGGATTTTCCCCGTTATATCTTCTCTATGAAAGGCAGCGAGTGCTGTAACAGGGAAATCCCCTGTTATCTCATCCGCAGAGTGCCGCAAGCCAGCCTGATTAGCTCCGAAAGAGGGTTTTTCCCCGTTATCTCCTCTCCATGAAAGGCGGCGAGTAATGCAGAATGCTTATAATAAAAGAACCAGTATATATTCTTCAAAAAATTATAAAAGCATCTCTTTACAGCCCGTTAAGGGAGTAAAGAGATGCTTTTGTTTAGGGAAGTTTCAGTTAGCCAAGGAGTAATAGCTTAACAGATTAATTGCCAAATGTAATTTGTACTGGCTCAGATCTGTTTCCATTGAAGTCCTCCAGCACCACTTCGATCACACCTGAGCTGCCTTCAACCTTGAGCTTGGTTAAATCATCAACGCCTCGAATCGCATAAGTGCGGTTATCTTTAATGGTAATCGGCTTACCATTCTGTGAGGCATACAGATGCCACCAGTCATCTGAGGTAGGACCCGAAAGTTTCACATAAGAGCCTTTCAAGGTTGCAACGCCTTCATATACATCGGAATGGTTATCTACCAACACACCAGTAACATCCGTATAAGTGATCACATTGCCCTTTTTATCCAACAGCGAGATTCTTGCTGTATACGCGCTGCCATCGGTATATGGAACTTTAATTTCAGCGGATGTAGTTCCTTTATCCAAAGTAACTGTCTGAACACCGTCATGTGAGTAGTTAGAGCTCACATCTACTCTTACTTTCTCATGCTTCACATTAGGTGTGCTCCAGGAAAGTGCAATTGATCCTTCCTTCTCTTGGGTCGCAATGCTGTTTACAATGTTTGTAAAGTCCTTCTTCACTACAGCTGGCTGGCCTTCACGTCCATCTGCACCAACGGCAGTAACCAAAATCTCAACGGTACCTTTAGGATTGTATAAGTCCTTGATATAGTACACATCATCATAGGTTCCGCCTAGGAATACTTTCTTGCCGTCTTCATATTTCGCATACACATTGTACTGTTGAACTTTACTGTAATCCTCTAAATCCCAAGAAATATACATCTCCGAAGTGTCAAAGGATTTATCAATCTTCAGGCCGGTCGGTGCTTTCGGTTTCGCTAAGTGATTATCTGTAATCGTGATTTCACCGACGTTAAATTGATAATCTTGAATTGTGCCTTCTTCCGGTGTAAAGGACAGACCGAATGCAGCTAATGTTCTGCCCGCATAAGCGGACAAGCTGATGTTCTTTTGCTCCCAGCCTTTTGTTTTCTTGTTCGCGCCGCTTGGAATATCAACATATACCACGTTGGAAGGATCATCTTCAAATATTAATCCGACTTTAACGCTGCTTGCATCGGTTGCGGATGGTTTCTGATAAGTAATGTTTAACTTCGAAGAAGGTTTAATATCTAGCTTCGTTTTGTATAGATCTACGAAGTTCGTCGCATCCAGATCACCGTACACGACCAACGAGCTGCCACCGTTGAATCCGCCAACTGATGTATAATCATGTCCTGAGCTATATTTCGTGCCATAATCATAGTCCACATTTAAGCGAGTGCCTTCTGTGTCAATTCGCCATTGCCAGGTTGGAAGAATATCTTGAATGTTAATATTCGACCATTCATGATCATTCGAAACTTTGCCGTCTACAAAATACTGCATACCATGTCCGGTATTAAAGTTGGTGGAGAAATTGGAGCCATCAATAACCGATCGTTCCGAGATATACGCTGCCATGCCTGGCCAAGTCTTATACTCTTTGCCTTCGTTTGGCTTGCCGCGTTCGGGATCATTGGCTGTTTGAACAGGATCTGGAGTCGCGTTCAGCACCGCATCCATCAGTTCGTCATGCGTCAAATTAGCTGAATCCAATGTGCCTTTACCTTCGTTATATGTCGGGTCATTTGCCGCACCAGACCACCATGCTCTTTCTCTCGCTGTGATGTATTTGTAGTAATCTGGGTTTCCACGTCTATTTTCCGAATATTTATTCGGTCCCGAATGACCAAATAGCTGTTCGTCCAGGTGTTCATATACGGTAGAACTACCTAAAGTCGCGATGCCCGTTCTAGGTACGAGATTCTCATCGTATGTATTGTACAATGATCCACGGGTGCCGCTAAATCCGGTTTGACCAGCTTCAAGCGTATTAAATACCGTATTTCTTGCATCCAAACCAAGTGACTCCATCGTCGCAACTGAACTGTCAACCATAGCCTTGCTTGGATCAGGATTCATGTACAGCGAGTGGGCTGCGATCGTCTCATCACTAGGGTCTTTGATCCAGTTGCTGAACTCTTTGGCTGTCTTGTTATAGTAATCAATTCTCCCCCATGAGCTCTGGTTTTCTTGTCCATAGCGGTTAGACGCATACACTTGCACATACAAACCTTGAGAAGTCATCGCACGAATAAACTCTTCATATACCGGCATAAAGTCTGCAGGAAGCGTTTCTTCCGCATTCACAAAGTAACCGTCGAAGCCGTAATACTTGGCCATTTCAACAAATTTGTCGGCTAACGGGAAACGTCCATTCTCATCCTTATAAATATAGTCATCCGTATGCTCGGATCTTGGGAAGAAAATACATCCCAGAGATTGAACTCCGTTCTTATGCGCAGCATTCGTATAAGCCGGGTTTGGGATATTTAAGATTCCAAACTCATATTCTCGCTGCCACCAATCGGCTTCTGGATTAAATAAAGTGTCTGGCGTCGGGTTAGTTACAACTCCATGCCATGAAGCAGTATAATCTACATACTGCCAAAAATTGAACAAATATTGAGAGAATTGATCATTATAAATAGTCGGATTAAAAAATTCATTTCCATAGTCCCCTGTTAAAGCCAAGCTTTGCACTTCTTGGTCCAGCATAGGGTTAGCCTGAGTTGGTTTAAAGGGTTCATTTCGCTGCTGAAGCGGAACTTCTGCTCTCATAAACTCATAATACTCATCAGATTGAGGTGTCCAATCCAAAATATTCTGCTTCCGATACCCATGATACACCGGCTGATTAGTCCCTTTATAGCCTTGTTCCCCTTTACGAGGCGGCAGGGTGTCTCCTCCAGCTTGTACGATCGCAGCATTAGGGATAAATGTACCGAGGGTCAAGACAGATGCTAATGCAATGGCTATGCGCTTCTTGGATGTTGCCTTCATGGTCACAGCTCCTCTGTTTAAATTTATAGAAACGATAAACGTTTCTATAGGCAAAATATTGGTTCCACACTGATGCAGTATGTTCAACCTAGTATTTTGCAGTACAATAATAGTATAGTGAAAACGCTTTAATTTCCTCTAGTCTAAAAACATAAGATCATAGTACACATACGTTAGTTGATTTCAATTAAATTTTCATTCCTTTTATTACAAAAGGTCCTTAGGAGGATTGCCTATTGAAAGTATGTGTCTATCGGATCATAAACAAATTGGCTATCCAAAATACGTTTCATTTTGCAACCACGAACGCTTTCAGAAAAACAAAACGACCGTTCCCCGATAAAATACCGAGAAACGGTCGCATCATAAAGATCTCTTTTTATACTACTTAAATCTTATATGCCTTCATCGCCTTGCCAATCTCTTTCCACGTCGGACGCTTGCCGTACATCAGTACGCCCGTGCGGTAGATCTTCGCCGACAACCAGCCGCATACCAAGATGGATACAAGCAGAATCGCGACGGATACTCCAACTTCCCACCATGCTAATTCACCGATACCGACGCGAAGCAGCATCGTCGTTGGCGAGAAGAACGGTACAAAGGACGCGATCTTCACGAGGAGCGAATCTGGAGTCGATACGCTAAAGATCGGGATGTAGAACGCTACCAGCGACAGCATCGTGATCGGCACGATCGCTTGGCCCAGATCCTCTGTACGGCTGACGATCGAGCCAACCGCCGCGAAGAGCGTTGCATACAGGAAGTATCCTAGCACGTAGAATAATAAGCCCAGCCCAACCACAGTCGGATCAATCATGCTTACATCAACATTGAATCCCTCAAGCGCGCTCAAATTGTGCGGCAGCATCAGGTTGACAATAATAACCGCGAAGAATATAAAGATCTGGATAAGTCCGAGCAAGAACATTCCGATGATCTTACCGAACATTTGCGCAAGAGGTGAAACGCTTGTGATCAGAATTTCCATGATGCGTGAGCTCTTCTCCTGCGTTACCTCAGATGCAATCATGTTGCCTGTCATCGTGTTCGTCATAAAGAACAGGACAATCAGCACCGTAACCACGATGATGGATACGCCTTCGCTCGCCTCTTTCTGCGCAGAATCCACCGCTTCGTCAGAGCCTCCCTTGCCTCCAAGCTCAACTTTTACAAAGGATACAGGTTCATTCAACTGCTGTTTCTGAATATCGGTCAATGAATAATCCTTCACTGCCCACTGCGTCTTAAAGACCGTCAGCAGATTCGTCAGCATCATTTCATCAGACATTCCTAAGCTATCTTCACCTGTATATACGATCTGCGGGAATGATTCTTCTGTACCCGCTTCCGGCTTCACAAACTTCAGATAACCATCAATTGTGCCTTCCTCAACGTCTTTCTTCAATTGATCTTCGGAGCCTACAGCGGGCAGCAATTGCAGATCTGGATTGTTCTGCTCTTGCAGCGTCTTGCTGAACGCTTCTTCAATCGCAGGGTAACCACCGTTTAACATACCAAGCTTCGTTGGCTCATCTTTATCAAATAGCGAGATAATATAAGGCAGATTCACGCCGATTGTCATCAGCAGCGCGAGAATGATCGTCGTTACGACGAACGACTTCGTCATCATCTTCGTTCTTAGAGTAAAGCGGATTACTGTGCCAATATTACGCATTGGAGTCGCCTCCTACCGTTTTAATGAAGATTTCATTCAATGTCGGTTCTTTAATCTCGAAGTGGCTAAGCGTCGTTTGCTTCATAGCCGCGTCCAGTATGCGTGGACCTGCCGCTTCATCCGATATCTTAATCGAATAGCCTTCTTCTGTCCGCTTCGCTTCCAGTACGCCAGCGATGGCTTCAAGGCCAGTCACTTCGCCTGAAGTGCGCAGTATAACCTGCTCACGCGGATAGCGCGATTTCAGTTCGCGAATACTGCCTTGTAAGATCGCTTCACCTCGGCGCAAAATTGACATGTTGCGGCACAGCTCTTCGACGTGTTCCATCCGGTGTGTGGAGAACAGCACGCTCGTTCCTTTATCGCGCAGTTCCTTAACCGTTTCCTTCATCTGCTCCACGTTAACAGGGTCCAAGCCGCTGAACGCTTCATCCATGATCACGATCTTCGGGTTATGCAGAATAGATGCGACGAAGCCGATCTTCTGTTGATTACCTTTGGACAGCTCCTCGATCTTCTTGTTATAGTTCTCCGGCACACCGAAGCGTTCCAGCCAATACTTCAAGCTCTTGTCTGCATCGCGTCGGCTCATGCCGCGCAACTGAGCCAGATAGATTAGCTGCTCGTTCACCTTCACCTTCGGGTACAATCCGCGTTCCTCTGGCAAATAGCCGAATATCTTCTCCAGTTCTTTATTGAAGGGCTTGCCGCGGTACAAGATAGTCCCCTCATCTGGATATATTAGCCCCAACACCATGCGCATCGTCGTTGTCTTACCCGCACCGTTCGCACCAAGCAATCCGTAGATTTCGCCTTCCTCTACATCGAAGCTTAGTCCGTTGACAGCGGTCTTGTCTCCGTACTGCTTAACAATTTGTTGAACCTGCAACGATTTCATCTTACAGCTCTCTCCTCTCGTCTTCCATCCGAATTCGATAGTACATGACTTCATCCAGCGGCATTGCTTGCGTGCGAATAGGTATAATATTAAGCTCTTGGAAATGTTGCTCCAACACAGCCGCATCATAGGCTACAGCCCGCACAAGATGGCGTTCCTGTACAGCCGCGGCCAAGCCCGGCATGCCTGTTAAGTCTTCTGCCATAACTCCTTCGAGCCAATACTCTTTCCATGCATCGAACAGCGCATCTTTCTCTATCAGCGTGAGAACCTTCCCTCGATGCAGGAACAAGATATAATCCGCTAACCGCTTTACTTCCTCAATGACATGTGTTGCGATAATAATCGTATGCTTGCCATCGCGCAGCAACTGCTGCAGATCCTCAATCATCATGCGCCACGAGATCGGATCAAGTCCCGAAGTCGGTTCATCCAGCAGAAGCACTTCCGGGCGATGCGATAAGGCCAATATGATCTCAGCCTTGCGCCGCATTCCCTTCGACATCTTATTAAGCTTCGTTCTGGAATCTATCTCATAACGTGCGATCAGCTTCTGATACCACTGCTGATCCCATGTCGAGTACCAATAGGAATACTGCTTCGCCAGTTGTTCCGGCGTCTGATCATCATCTTCGCCGTTAGGCAGCTCTGCTACATAACCGAGCCGCTGCTTCCATTCGTGATCCTGATTCATATCATATCGTTGATCCTTGATGAATATCGCACCTTGATCAGGATGCACAGTACCCAGCATCATGCCCACGAGGCTGCTCTTGCCGGAACCGTTCATGCCTACGATCGCTGTCACACAGCCAGATGGAATCTTAAGATTCAACGGGCCAATATGCAAGTTATGGCGACGCTTCTCGATCTGTTCAAATGAAAGGATCGTCTCCTCCATCATATCCAGCACTCCTCTCAGCCCTCTTTCCAATTGCTTCTCAGAACCTGTTCGAAGCTGGCTCTCAATTCCGTTTCCGTCAACTTCATCTGCTTCGCCGCATCAACGGCTGCTTGCAATGCTTCCTCTACAGCTTGTTTGCGATACTGCTCTCGTTCACCCTGTCTGACTTCCGCTACAAACGTGCCTGTACCCTGTCTCGTACGTAACAGTCCTTCCTGTTCCAGATCCTGATAGACCCGCCTGATCGTAATGATGCTGCAGCTAAGCTGACTGGCAAACTCACGTATAGAAGGCAGCAGGGTCCCTACTTCAAGGTGACCGCTCAGAATCATCGACTTGAGCTGGGTTTCAATCTGGGAATATAGTGGTTCTGCACGATTCTCATCAACCTGTATTGGTATAAACATAAGCTGCGTCACCCCCTATATCATTACAGATCACCGTCGTCACATCAGATCCACCTTTCGCAGCGTGCGAAGCGATAATCGCATGCCAAATGGGATGATCTGGGTCAGCAGTACAAATGCAATAATCGTCGTTACGAGCGGCCAATGCTGGACAGCATAGATAAGGGTCAAGAATACGCTATTGCCTGACAATCCGATTCCTATCGTTACGAGCAGAATCGCAATAACGATCGCCAACACGAATACAAAGTACTTCTTACCGCTATAGCTCCATTCCAACACGACGTAGAAGGAATGCATCATGAACGAATACACGATCGCAACAAAGGCATATGATAGAAATTGCGACAAGCTTAGCTCATCTCTTAGACTGCTTATTGAAAAATACTGAACAGCGAAAAATATAAAACTATTTATCAACGTAAATATCCCCATCGAAATGTACCGCGACAACACAATGGAATGAAGATCGATCGGCAAAGACCGCAGCTTCAACAAGTACTTGCGATATGAATCATCTGTCCAATATCGGAAGGCTCTTCGATTGAACACGAATCCGAGGTTAGATACGAGAGTTAACATCATAAAGTCTAGGATGATGAACGATAGCTTAGAGATACTCTCCCCCGACACCACACTCTGAATCGCAAACAATGTACATAGTGCCATATACGCACTGAATATGAATGTAAACAATGTGCCCAGCTTAAAACGGCAAAGATCTGTCTTCACTAGCATCCATGCATCCTGCCAACGCTTTCCCATCAAGCTCACTCCTCTTCCACTTTCTCAAGAAACTCCGCTAGTCATGCAACAGATGTCCTTCGATCCTATGACTGTGTATATTATCAATGCAGTGTGATTACTGTATATATCTATATACACAGTATATTGACTGCCTTTACCAATTGTCAATCCTTATTTTAGTAATTCGTCGAATTCTAATCCATTAGTTGCTATATCCGTATATTGTATCCTTGTTAAAATGTGCATTTAGAGGAGAAGCGAATTTACGAGGAAACAGAGCATGAGGAATCGCAGCAGAACGATGATCACTCCCTGCTGGATAAGATGATGTTCCCTGCTGTCCGCATCTGAAGATGCTTCTAGCAGGGAGCACCGTATATGTGGTAGAACGAATCCCTATAGTTCATGTATGACATTCTGCTCACGCAGAGCCTTGACGAATAGCTGAACTAATCTCATGCGTTCGTTAATAGTTTGAATATCTGGCTTCTTATGAGCCTCAGTCCAGCTTAATGTTGCTTTATGCTCTTTGATGCGCAAGCGAATCGTTGCAGAGTAATAAGGTAGCAGCTCATCAGACAAGCCGTCATGCTTCAAGACGGTTCGCAACAAGCTGGGATGCGTAGACATGCCTTTAAACAGCTTGCTCATCGCCGAGTCAGGCATCGTAACGGGACGCTTATCTCGATGCATAAACGAAAACATTGATCTCTTCGCAGAGATGAGGAAGAACTCCAGATTGCGACGCGGGCGAAATGTATATTTGATCTCCATCATATCCGAGCTGCTGGATGAGCTGGAATCACCGCTTGACTTGAAGGATATCGCATAGGATCCATGCCCCGAAGGGTCATTCACTTGCACATGTTCGGATCTATAGCTCCAACCTTTAAACGTACTAGGGAAATAGGTGCCGCCGTACTGTTCCGCGTACTGCTTTAACAGCTGGGTGCCTGCTGATTCCCACCATTTCTTGCTGATAGGCTTCTTATTCACCTTCGGTTCCATCATGATCTTCCCTTCCTAGATGATTCAGATTGCAGCAGATTAGCTATTCTGCTATTTGTCACAGATACCCTGAATCAGCTGCTGTCCCGCCAATCCAGGGTACCCGGTTAACACCTGCCGCTATTCCTCATCCTCGAATTGCTTCCTTGTCGAAGGAAGCCTGCCTTGCTTCCGCAAAGCTTCCCTCAATATATACTCGATATGACCATTCACACTTCGGAACTCATCTGCTGCCCAGCGCTCCAAAGCCTCATATACAGTCGGATCAAGGCGCAGTGGGAAGCTCTTCTTCTTACCTGCCATCGTGAATAGCCGCTCCCATTAGTAGATGGAGCTTGTATTGATGACCGGCTGGGCAGATCGGTCAGATACTACTGCTACTAATAAATTATTAACCATCGCCGCTTTACGCTCGTCATCCAACGCGACGATTCCATCCGCTTGCAAACGTTCGATCGCCATCTGCACCATCGTAACTGCGCCGTCAACGATCTTCTCGCGAGCCGCGATGATCGCCGCAGCCTGCTGGCGCTGCAGCATCGCGCTGGCAATCTCCGTGGAGTACGCCAGATGCGTCAGACGCGATTCGATGATCTTCACGCCGGCAATAGACAGGCGATTCTGCAATTCTTCCGTCAATTCAGTAGCAATCTCCTCCGCATTGCCTCGCAAGGAGAAGCCATCCGGTTCATTCGAATCATAAGCGTACTTGCTTGCCACATGGCGCAGAGCAGCTTCACTTTGAATCTCGACAAATGTTTCATACTCATCCACTTCGAACAAAGCTTTAGCTGAATCTACTACCGAAAATACAACCACTGCCGCAATCTCGATCGGATTGCCGTCAACATCATTGACCTTCAGCTTCGCGCTGTTAAAGTTCCGAACTCGTAGGGATACCTTCTTGCGTGTAGAAAGTGGAACTGTCATGAAGAAACCGCTAGTTCTGATGACACCCATATAACGACCGAAGAAAGTTATGACTTGCGATTGGTTCGGCTGTACAACAGTTAAGCCAGTCATCAACAATACCGCAATGACGATAGCCACGATCCCTGTAATAATCGAGGGTGTCGTTTCAATGCTTATCATAAACGCGCCAGCGGCTCCCATTGCCAATACGATTAGCAGAGCAACAAATCCATTCAAACTTGTGCTTTTTTCCTCTTTGAACATGATCATCGAGCTCCTTATTTTTAATATTTATTTGATATTCATATGATATCACTTTTAACTAATATTGTAAAGTTCCATCCATCACATTCTTTGACAGTTCAAGTCTCTCACTTGACCGCTCTATGTACTTGTATTAATGTCCTACATATACCGTTTTGAGGAGGACTCACTTGCTATGCAGCCATCGCATAATCGAGAGAACCATGTTTCACTCGTACAGCAAACGCGAACACAGCCTACTTGGATCTTGATATTAGGCATTGTGTTTATTGCGGCAACCTTGCGCGCACCTTTTACATCGGTTGGGCCGCTGCTCAATACGATTCGCGACTCTTTAGGCATTTCCAATACATTAGCGGGTTTCTTATCAACTGTACCGCTTCTTGCATTTGCCTTTATCTCTCCTCTTGCGCCTAAGCTGGCTCACAGATATGGAACGGAACGCGTTCTATTTGGCGCTCTGTTCCTACTGACAGCTGGAATCGCAATACGCTATATTCCTAGCACTGTTCCTGTATTTATCGGGACAGCTGTACTTGCATCAGCCATTGCTTTGGGAAATGTACTGCTCCCTAGTCTTATCAAGCAGAAATTTCCCGATCGCATCGGACTGCTGACAGGCATCTACACCGCTTCGATGAACTTAAGCGCCGCTGTTGCATTAGGATTAAGCGTGCCGCTTGCTGACCAATTGGGATTAGGCTGGAACGGCTCCCTAGCCTTCTGGGGATTGATCGTGATCGCGACCATCTTGCTATGGATCCCGCAATTGCGAAGTCAAGCCGTCGTTAGCAACGCTTCTACTTCTAAGGTGAGAACAGGTGGGATGTGGAAGTCCGCATTAGCTTGGCAGGTTACCTTGTTTTTGGGCGTGCAGTCGGTCATATTCTATATAACCGTGACTTGGTTCCCTGACCTGCTCATCGATCGCGGGTTCACGCCATCTGCCGCAGGTTGGATGGTGTCGCTCATGCAATTTGCCCAGCTTCCCATGACCTTCATCACGCCTATTATTGCAAGCCGTATGAAAGACCAACGGAAGCTTGTCGTTTTCTTCGGCGCGTGCTACTTTATCAGCATCGCCGGATTCAGCTTCGGTCACGGCTGGGTGATCCCCGTGAGCGCTGTTATTCTCGGCATAGCCGGAGGCTCCTCCTTCAGCTTAGCGATGATGCTCTTTTCATTGCGCACGAGCACAGCTCAGGAAGCAGCCGAATTGTCCGGCATGGCGCAATCGTTTGGCTATATATTAGCAGCTACAGGCCCTCTCCTCTTCGGCATGCTGCATGATGTAACCGGGGACTGGAGCTTATCGCTCGTTTACTTGTTTGTATCAAGCGTTCTGCTGTTCATATTCGGCTTGGGCGCTGCTCGGAATCGATTGATTAACGATAAAAAGCCCGGAACCAGCTCCACATAGTCGGCGTGGAATGACTTTCTTCGAAAATAGCATTATGATAGTAGAAGGGGCCGCGATCACCTGAAGATACGCTCTATAGCGGAATTGCGGATCATGAATAATATTCGAGCGTAAGCTTAACTAATGGAGAGTGAGAGATGATTATACGTAAATTCGCAGTTATCCAAGTGCGCCGGCGTCAGCCTAGCAGGGTAATCGCATACGTTGAGGCGGAGAGCGCTCCGGAGGCTGTACGCATATCACATAAGCAATTTCCATCTCAAAAGGGTCTTGTGATCGAACAGGTCAGCTTTCGATACGCATATGAAGAGGATGGCGTGTCGGGACGGAGCCAGAATGAATCGAATCCGATCGAGCTCGTTGAGCCGCCAAGCACTGGCATGCATAAGCTCCTCTTCGCTATCGGAGTAGCCATCGGTACGCTTGCCGTTTATTCCTTCATGCAGCACTTATAGATATGATCTTAACTGTGCCATATAACCTCAAGAACCTATTACAGCAGTAAAAAAGGGGTTGTCCTAAAAGTCATTTTTCTCATGTCTTTTGGGACAGCCCTTCATTGTTTCTACACCAATTAAAAACCGCTTACCTAGTAGATGATACTGGATCCGCGGTTTTTTTATCCGATAGCACATACGGTGATCGCAAGGCCGTATGACCCGCGCTTGAACGGACACAGGAGCCGCTATTTCATGATTTCGGGGTATTTTTGAGGGCTTGCGGACTCAGATGACGCTATTTGCTTCAAAACTAGCACTAAACTGCTTATTCGGGTCAAATAACGTCTCTACGGTCCGCTAGTATGGCAAATTAGTAGTGTTTGTTGCAAATAGCGGCTCGTGTGTCCGCTCCCGGCTAAAAGTTGGCAGAAGGATATTCGCAAGATCGACAACTGGGAATATAACGCAGAAGAATACAGCATAAATCAAAAACAGCAATCAGGGCATAGCCTCTGAAACTGTTGTTTTTTGTATTTTTGAGTAATTACATAAAAAAGGAGCTTGCCCCTTAGATGGAAAAATCCACTTTTGGGACAGCCCCTTTCTGCTTACAATCCAAATATAGCTTCGATCATTGGTTTCGTATGACCGCCAGGATACAAGACATACAATAGTATATACACCGTTACCCCCGTAATTGCCGTTACGAACCACATAACAGACGTCACTCGGCCAATCTTGCGATGGCGACTATACTTCCCTTTTAAACCAGTGTACAAGGTTGTTAAGCCGAATACTGCCGATGTCGTCGCCAAGATAATATGAAATATCAAGAACACGCGATACACCATCTCCAGGTTATCCGGTCCGCCCCACGCTGTATTCCCCACAAATACCGTTCGCGATACATAGATGATGAAGAACAGCAGCGCCGCAACCGCGGCAGCCAGCATCGTTTTCTTGTGTGCCTCTCTCTTGCCCTTGATGATAAGTACCCAACCAATGGCTACTAATATAGCACTGAGCGCGATAAAGCTCGTACTAATTGCAGGCATAATAGCGAATAAATCCAACTACAATTCCCTCCCAAATGTGCATAATCCCCGAATAGTTTCATTATAACAAGATTAGGCTCAATTAGGTTGCCCTGTCAGTGTCGATTCAACGACAACCTTAGCGCCGACTGCATCAGCTTGATCCTCATCATCCTTGCCTTCGCGCCGGAACCATCGAGAGAATACCGTGAAGAGAATGGTGGCATACATCGTTTCCTGCACCAGCTTCATGAAGATACCGCCAAGCTGCTGGTCTTCAATCGGCGTAAACCAACTGAAGAATTGCGGTCCCGCATTCTGGGTCATAGCGAGCAATGCTTGCGTGTTTCCCGACACACAATACCCCATCGCTTGCGCCCAAGTTTCCGCATCCGTGTAAGTCGCGTACAGCGGCTCCGGCGCGAAGATGATGAGCGCGCATGCAGGGGTGATCAGCACTCCGTTCAGGAAGATATAGCCCATCTTCTTCACATCGCTAATATATTCCCAGTCGGCAACTGGATTCACGATCGGCCACCACATCATAACCGAAGTAATAAACAGCGCGATGTAGTACACGACATGAACCCCGAAGTTCAGCATGATATAATCATGCACGGCAGGAACATGATACACGGAGAACAGCACGTTGAACAATAATGCGGTCAGAATCGGATGCATGGTCCACTTGAATTTATGCATAAATGGCCGGTCTAACAGAAAACGCCACAACCAACCCGGAATTCCGATCATAATCATCGGCGGTACAATAATATAGGAGATCGACATCAGCACCATATGAAATGAAAACATCAGATGGCTCATTACATTAATAGGCCCGCCTTGTACAAAGTACAGAAGTATGACCCCTAGTATAAACATCAGCTTGCGGAATAGACTGATAGGCTCGCTGCCAGCAAATCTCCCGCGAAATGGACCAATCAGACCCATATACAATACGATGATTAGCAATGCAGTTATGAACAGCAGCGGACTCCACAAGTCAGCCGCTGAAAAATATTTCTCCAATCCGAACATCGGCGCATCCCTCCCTCATGCCTGTGCTGTCATCGTTTCGCCACAATTTACCTGCTTACGGAAAAAGAGGCGGCGCTAAAGCACCACCTCTGCAACCCCTGGATAAGAGAAGCTAGCTCCACCATACCCAGAAAACAGCCATTATAATACCCGTGAAGGCGATAATTGCGCCGCCTATAATGAAGAGGAGCGGCATCAGATGACCTTTATCCTTCATATGCATCCAATATGCCATCTGTATAACAACCTGAAGCACTGCCATGACCAACAATAGAATAATGATAAATGTTGTATTGAGTTCACCTGCGGAACCGACGGCTGCGAAAGCGATCAAGGTTAAAAAGATGGAGAACAAGAACGCAACAATATGCTTTTGTTTTCCCTCATGCTTATGACGGCGCTTCGTTCCATCATTGGAAGTCAGTTGTTGTGCTGCCATATGCTATCCCAACTTTCCCATTAAGTATACGACGGTGAAGATGAATACCCACACAACGTCGATAAAGTGCCAATAGATCGCCGACACATATACCTTCGGCGCAGTAACTAAGTTCAAGCCGCGCATCTTCACTTGCACGATCAGGATCGTAATCCACGATACACCGAATGCCACGTGAGCGCCGTGGAAGCCTACTAGCGTATAGAATGCAGTACTGAAAGCACTCGTCGTAAACGTATGTCCTTCGCCTACATAGTGAACAAATTCGTATATCTCCAAGCCTAAGAATCCAAGACCGAGAATAACCGTCACGATCAACCAAGTCAGCATCGACTTGACATTATTCTGGTGCAAGCCCTGTACCGCGAACACGCTCGTCAATGAGCTGGTCAGCAATAGTATAGTCGCTAATGCGATCAATGGGAGCTGGAACAGCTCAGACGCTGCGGGACCGTCACCTATGGAGTCGCGCAGAGCAAGGAAAGTAGCGAACAGCGTTCCGAACAATACCGCTTCCCCGCCCAGGAACAACCAGAAGCCAAGCACTTTATTGCGTCCTTCCAGCGTGGCCTTTTCCGGTTCTGCCGGCCAATGGCCTTCTACTTGATGTGCAGGTGCGCTCATGCTTTAACCCCCTTATCTTCCAGCTCATTCGGTTCGATATGGTAACCATGGTCATCAATGACTGAGCGTAAGAACATGCTGCCGAATAACAGCAGCGCGCCGATTGCCGTTATAATGTAGTTATTGAACATGAAGCCCACAATAGCATTGCTGAACGTATCCTTAGCAAACATAAAGCCGAAGCCCATGATAAACAATCCTATAGACATAATGAACGGCAGAATCGTTGGTGACGGCATGTGAATCGAGCCAACCGGTTCAGCAGGCGTCATCTCCTTATTGCCTTCCATCTTCTCTTTCCACCAAGCATCATAACCGCGAACAAGCGGAATCTGCTTGAAGTTGTACTCTGGAGGAGGTGAAGGAATCGTCCATTCCAGTGAACGTCCATCTTCCCAAGGATCATTAGAGGCCGTCGCCGGCTTCGTAGTCGTGATCACGATGTTAATTAAGAACATAATAACGCCGATACCCATCATGATCGCACCGATTGTACTTACCAAGTTCATCGTTTCGAAGCCCTGGTTCGGCAGATAAGTGAATACCCGTCGCGGCATCCCTGTCAGTCCCAAGAAGTGCTGAACGAAGAACGTCAATTGGAAGCCGATGTAGAACATCCAGAACGTCGCCTTGCCAAGCCCTTCAGCGAGCGTACGGCCAAACATCTTCGGCCACCAGAAATGCAGACCCGCGAATAAGCCGAGCACCAAGCCGCCTACGATAACATAGTGGAAGTGAGCAACCACGAAGTACGTATCATGGAACTGGAAGTCTGCTGGAGCGGATGCGAGCATGACACCCGTTACGCCGCCCATAACGAATGTTGGAATAAAGCTTACCGCATACATATTCGCAGCTGTGAAGCGGATCGAGCCTCCCCACATCGTGAACAGCCAGTTGAAGATCTTGATCCCTGTCGGTACTGCGATCAACATCGTTGCGATCGAGAACAGCGCATTAGCTACTGGTCCAAGACCTACCGTGAACATATGGTGAGCCCATACCATGAAGCCCAAGAAGCCGATCAAGATCGTCGCAAACACCATCGAGCTGTAACCGAATAAACGCTTGCGAGAGAACGTACTGATAACATCAGATATGATACCGAATGCCGGCAAGATAAGAATATATACTTCAGGGTGACCGAATATCCAGAATATATGCTGCCATAGAACAGGGTTGCCTCCGTCTACGACATCGAAGAAGTTGCCGCCGAACAAGCGGTCGAAGGTCAAGAGAATAAGACCTACCGTAATGGCCGGGAAAGCGAACAAGATGAGTGCAGAAGTTATAAAGGATGCCCAAGTGAACATCGGCATGCGCATGTAAGACATGCCTGGAGCACGCATATTAATGATAGTTGCCAGGAAGTTAATCCCCCCGAGCAATGTACCTAGACCCGCAATCTGCAAACCGACCGTATAGAAGTCCATACCTCGATGCGGGCTGTATTCCGTTGTGGATAGCGGAACATATGCCGTCCATCCCGCGTCTGGCACGCTTCCGATCAGCCAGCTCAAGTTCAAGAGCAAGCCGCCGAAGAAGAACGTCCAGAAGCCGAGAGAGTTCAAGAATGGGAACGCGACGTCGCGTGCGCCGATCTGCAAAGGAATAATCGCATTCATAAGTGCAAATATAATTGGCATGACCCCGAGAAAGATCATGGTCGTCCCGTGCATCGTGATCAGTTCGTTGAACTGCTGCGCGGATACGAAATCGTTCAAAGGCTTCCACAATTGAATCCGGATCAGTATGGCTTCAATTCCGCCGATGCCGAAGAATAAGGCGCCTGCGATAAGGTAAAGAATACCGATCTTCTTATGGTCGACCGTCGTGAGCCAATCCATTAAGCCACGATACCGCTTCACTGTGTGCGCTGTATGTGCCAAGGTCGTAACCTCCCCTAGAAGATGCTAATATACACTGCTATTGTTTGTTAACTTCTTTCAACGATTCCAGCTTGTAGTTCGACAAGTAGTCTATGATCTGATCCAGTTCCTTCTTGTCCAATGGAATGTTGCCCATACGGTTGCCTGGCTTCTCTCCTTCGTTGTCTACAAGCCATCTGCGCAGATGATCTTCCACTGCGCTCTGCTCGATTGATTCCTCTGCATTATCACGATTCAGGAGTATACCGCCGACTGCTTCCCTGCTTCCGATACCCTTTAAGTTCGGACCTGCGGATTGAACATTATCTACAGCATGGCAAGTCAAGCAGCTAGTCTTGAACTTATCGGCAACTTCAGCATCGCCCTCGAACGGCTTAGGCTCTGCCAACATCTCATTGACCCAAGCAGTGAACGTCTCATCGCTGACAGCTTTAACCTTGAAGTCCATGTAAGCATGAGAAGGACCGCATAGCTCAGCACATTTACCGCGATATACATTCTCTTTCGGAGCTTCAAGATACATATTATTGAAGTTACCTTCGCGGTTCGTATCCATCTTGCCCGCTAATGCCGGCACCCAGAAAGAGTGAAGCACGTCGGCTGTTCTTAGATTAATCGCGATCTTCTTGCTCGTCGGAATGACGAGATCCTGCGCCGTACGAATACCGAGTTCAGGATACTCGAATTCCCACCAATATTGGTGCGATACCACGTTAACCTTAATCGCATTCTTATCGTTGCTGTAGTCCTCCGCGAAAGCGAACACGTACTTAACCGTTGGTACAGCCAAGATAATGAGCAAAATAATCGGAATAACGGTCCATATCACTTCTAACTTATGACTGCCCTCAACCTGTACAGGTATGTTATTCTGTCCCGGCTTCCGACGGAAACGAATAATAACATAGAAGCAGATAGCGAATACAACGACAACAACCGAAGTCATAATGATAATCGCCAGCTTCATCAGATCGAATTGCTGCTCCGCGATCGGGCCTTGCGGATTGATAGCGGATAGGTCCTCGCGACCGCAAGCGCTAAGGAGCAATACGAGCCCGGCTAACAGAGGAAGGAGTCGTTTCACAGCGTGCCACCGTTTCATCATTGATCAACCCCACTTTTTCCTTTTTCGTAGATCATTGCATGACATGACATCTCGCGTTCTTTCCGATTTCCTCTAGCGATTAGCGGCGTTGGAGATTATGTAGTGAAAGAGAGTATGTATAGTAATCGAAAGCGGACACCTGCTTGACCGATGCGGACATAGAAATGCCCGCGGACATTCAATCCTTCGGGCGTCTGTATGGTCAATTCAAGGTAGATCATCGGCTGAAACACGGATGTTGCAACCCTGTCAATTAATCGAATCACTCACCTAAATATAATTTCCATATTTTTATTTGTCAATGTTTACCGTCGAGTTCACAAAGTGTTCAAACATGGCTCTAAACCGCGCCATATCAACATTTGTAAGCGTTACCAAAAATGAGCCAACCTCTAAAAACCGCTGTCGAACCAAGATGAACACTGTCATTTTCACGCTATTACAAGGATGTTTTTTCCAATGTTTACATGGTTCCGGGCTCATTTATATCTAATAAACGCTCAATAAGTAAAATATATTCTCCCTTGTCACACCCCGTTCTTAATATCGATACGAGAATGTAAGAATATTATTCTATTTGTTCACAATGTTCACAATATTGTAATAATATAAGGGATTTTCTTCATGTACTTCCAACCCCATAACCGTGCAAAAGCATCACACATTATCCCTTGTGTGACTGGCGCTTCGCTTTTTTACCCGGATGGACAGCATGCTTCTTATGCTCGATGAGCTCAGTGAGAATACGTCCACCGGCCGCTGTGACAGCAACTGTATGTTCAAAGTGAGCTCCCCAAGTCCCGTCCACCGTGTGAACTGACCATCCATCCTGCGCTGTCCATACTTGACCTGCCCTGCCTATGGTCAGAATCGGCTCCAGGGTCATCACCATCCCTCGCTGCAGGATCGGACCTGTCCCTGCCAGCCCATCATTAGGCACTTCCGGCGCTTGATGCAGCTCACGTCCGATACCATGTCCAATCATGGACAGCACCATCCCGTACCCCTTCTCACGCGCATAGCGGCCCATCGCCGCCGACACATCCCCCACCGTGCTGCCGACACGAACCTGCTGAATACCGCTCAGCAGCGCCTTATGAGCATGATAGACAAGCTTCTTCACTTCCGGTCGCACCTTTCCGATTGTATAGGTCCAAGCCATATCCGCTAGCCACCCTTTATAATTCACCACGAGGTCGATCGTTACGATATCGCCGGAATGGAGCGGCTGCTCATCAGGCCATCCATGACAGACCACATCGTTTCTAGAAGCGCAGATGGCGAAGGGATAGCTGCGGTAGCCTTTTTGAGCGGGAGAAGCCCCCTGCTTAGCCAGCCATTTATCAACAAATCGGTCGATCTCAAGCGTTGCAACTCCAGGAGCCAGCTTGGACGCTATCATCCGATGACAGTGTGCGGCGATTCTTCCTGCCGCTCGCATCTTCGCAATCTGCTCTGTCGTCTTGATCTCAATTTTCGACATAATCCCACCTCCCCATTCGATGCTTCGCGGTCTAACAGACCTCTTGTAGTCATATTCCATTCATCTGAGTCTTATGACATCCTGACATCCTGACATCCGCGCGCCGCGCTCCGTGAATCAGAATCATGCCTAAACGCAAAGAAAACGTACCGATTAAACGGTACGCCTTCATAAAAATATAATATTATTCTCTTTACTGTACTTACAGCTCGAATTGAACTCTAGGACACACTGGAGTCCATCTTATCCATCTCCAGCTCAACCAATTGAGTTAATTCATCTTCATATCCGCCCATGATCCGATACTTCCGAATGTACTCGCGCACAAACTTTCGAGGGTTCTTCGGCCGGAAAATCTTCGTCATCTCTACCAAGCTTTCTTTCACTTCGTTATGACCTTTTGTTGCCATGAAAATTCCCTCCTAAAGCGTTGTAGGACATGCCCCGCAACCGAGAACTCTTCGGACTTCGCATATAAATGTAATGCTGGAATTCGCAACCTATTTAACCTTTATTATATCATATTCAAACGAACTGCAAAATCAAACTATTAATTTGTAATATTTTTCTAATTTTTAATTGCTAATCCGTACTAATTCCATTCCTATATCAAAAGTACATAAAATTTAAAGTCTTCCGCATGAAGGAATCTAACACACCGTATTCGTCAAACGCATACAAAGGGGTCAAGTTGGAAATGGATGGGACATAACGATATAATAAACTTCAGAATTACAGCTAAAGGAGCTCTACAGGTGAAATCGATTCGCTCATTGGGACTCGGTCCCAACATCTTGCTGCTGGCCGTTATCCTCTTTCTGGTTGAGTTTGTTCGAGGAGCGACATTAATCAGCTTCATTCCCATCTACGGAAAAAATGAGCTGGGCATCAGCCTCTCCGTCATCGGAACAGCAATTACAGCCCACTACCTGACGGATACGGTATTAAAGATAGGTATAGGATACCTGCTCGACCGTTGGTCCGCGCGCATCATTATTAATGTTGGCCTGCTGATATCCTTGATTGGATTAGCTTTATTTCATTGGGGAGATCAGCCTTGGATATTTATCTTTGCTGCAGGGCTTTATGGCGTTGGCATATCGCCTGTGTGGATCGTATGCTTGACCAAGGTCCAAGAAGAACAGCGCGCCGCACAGATGGGTTTCCTATATACCATCTGGCTGGTCGGCATGGGCGCTGGACCGGCAGTGCTGAATGTCATGCTGGATTACTCTGCACAATGGTCCTATGCACTGCTGCTTATTCTGATTAGCGCAGCATGGCTGCTTAGCTTCGCGGTGCCCAGCACTAAAACATCTGGCGCACAGATTAAACAAGCTCCCTTCCATGAGCAATGGGAAGCACTTAAAGAGCGCTTAAAGGCCATGCGGCCGCTTCTGCCTGGAATGGTGCTTCAGACACTCGGAGTCAGCATGCTCGTTCCAATACTGCCTACCTTCGCAGAGCAGAATCTATCGTTAAACAACACACAGTATTCGCTGCTGCTGCTTGTCGGAGGCGCTTGTACCATCGCAGGACTCGTCCCCATGGGGAAATGGTCGGATCGAACGGGACGCAAGCCGTTCTTATACGTAGGCTTTGCTATCTTCGCGATAACGCTGGCCTCTTTATCCTTCTATCCGCCGATCGGGATTGCTTTCCTGTTGGCCGTCATATTAGGTATTTCCTATGCGGCAGTACTGCCCGCCTGGAACGCGCTGCTCGCCTTATATGTTCCACCAGGACAGAAGGGACTGGGCTGGAGCCTGCTCTCAACCGTTGAGGGCATCGGCGTTCTGATCGGACCTGTGCTTGGAGGCTTTCTTGCTGATCTGTGGTCCGTATCCGCTGTGATATGGTTAAGCGCTGGGTTATTCGGCATTATTGCCATTGTATATATGCTGTTTCCTTCCCGTTGGTTCGCAGAACATTAGCGTGTATGGAAGAGCTAGCAGATTGAACTTGGGAAAGGATGTACAATCATGGGAGATTGGTCTCACGACATATGGAATTATGTAAAACACATTGATATGAAGCAAGTTGAATTATGGCTGCAGGAGTACTCCAACCTAGGGCCGCTGCCAGGTATTTTATTGCCATTTGCAGAAGCATTCCTTCCGTTTCTGCCGTTGATTGTATTGGTTATGGGAAATGCGGCAGCTTATGGCTTATGGTGGGGGTTTCTACTCTCTTGGATCGGCGTATGCGCCGGTTCCATCACCGTATTCTGCATCGCCCGCTGGTTCGGTAAAAAGTTCGGAATGTACATTCAGAAGCGGATGCCTGGAACTCAGCGATTCTTTCACTGGATTGAACAGAAAGGCTTTACGCCAATCTTTCTGTTATATTGCTTTCCCTTTACGCCTTCCTCACTGATTAATGTCGCTGCTGGCATAAGTACAGTACCGTTCAGTACATTTGTCGTTGCGGTTATGGCAGGTAAGTCCGTTATGATCTTTATGATCGCCTTTATCGGGCATGAATGGCAGACCTTTATTCACCAACCATGGAGGATCTTGTTCGCCGCCTTTATCTTCTGGCTACTGTGGATGATTGGCAAGAAAGTAGAGAATCGCTATCATCGCGTCTCTTAGGGCATGATCGACTTCATGATCTCCGATGTACGGATAGAAGCTGCTTCTAAAGGGTATGTTAATTGTTAAACAAGCTATTCTAGCCCGGCTAACGCCAATATATGTCTGGGCTGGCTTGCGGTCATCATGACCGGGATTAACGAGATCAGAAAGGAGCAGAACGCGCATGTCGAAAGAAAACGATAAGATGAAGCCTATGAGCCGTGAACCGGTAGAAGTAGATGGCGTGTATGCGAATGAATGGGGACGCGAAGAAGTGCTTCACCGCGGTCAAACATTCCCGTCAGATCCCCAATTAGGAGCAACAGAATGGCAGCTCCAGCAATTTATTTTTGATAATCATCATGAAGGACGAACAGATGAGCGGCTTGTGCCGAAGTCTAAAGATGAAGATCGCACGAATAATACGGACGTTAGTAAACACACAGATCGCGGAGACAAATAAGATAGGGGCAGCCCTGGAAGTAGATCGTTCTACCGAAGGAGCAAGCCCCTTTATACGTTGCAGCTATAAGCGACAGCTCCCTCACTATTAGAGGGAGCTTCATTCATGTTTATATATAACGGCGGATGAGGTTAGAGAGCTCTGACGATGCTCCGTCAGCGCCCAATCGACGCCATTCCGCATTGGGCAAGCGGAATCGGACAAACGATTCATCCATATCCATCGCTTCTGACAGCCAGCTGCTCAAACCGCGGGCACGGCGGTCAATCTGCAGCAACAGCTCCAGTTCATCGCCTCTCGGGTAGAAGATCACTTCCAACTCGTCAAGTTGACCGCGGAAATTCGTAGTAGGAACAAATTCAAATTCCTGAACGAATGGCGCGCCGGCACCCATACGAGATGCGTACTCACACTCCGCATTGCGCAGGCGGAATCCAAGCCGGTTCAAGGCATCGATGACGATGCTTTGCTCTTCGGTAGGAATGATCTCGATTCGGTCGTTATCGCTAGGGTCAATGGCGCTCGGGATATCGAGCTCCGTCTTCAGCCATACAGGCGCTCTTCCGATCGTCAGCGGTGTGTTAGGAGCGAGCCTAATGGCGAATGGCAATTCCTTCGTCTCATTAGCCTGCAGCTCGAAAGCTCCGCTGATCCGAAAGCGATCCAATTCGTAGTTGACCCAATGCTTATGGTCGTTGGACTCCTTTAAATATTGCGTCATCAGCGTTAAGCGAATTCCCTCGACTTGCTGACTGATCTGACCGCCTTTGATCCGCACTATGCCTCGTATCTCATCTCCAGGCGCGTATCGACCTTGCTCCAGCAAAGTATCAACCTTGGCCGCCCCGATGCCAACACTGGCAAGCAAGCGATTAAACATGGACATATAACAACCTCCTGCACGATTGCATATAGAATATTGACGTATGAATGTTCTGTTTAAATTAATGATACGATCACAACTGGTGATTGTTTCATCTTTTTAGTCATTCCTTCTAATACCATTTATGCTATTATGATATAAAATACAAGAATGTATTTAATAGACTCATATAAGGCACAATGGACATTATGGGAGAGGTGCAGCTTGAATTTATTCATAATCAATCCCCGCGCTGGCAACGGCAATGGTCTTAACGTGTGGTCGTTAGTAGAGCGCGAGTGCAAGAAACAAAGGGTACCTTATGTGGCATACTTATCTGACAGCCCAGAGGAAGCAGAAGATCGAGTGTGTACTCACCTTGAGCAATATCCGAATTCGGTTGTCGCGGTAATAGGCGGGGATGGAACGATCCATCGATTGCTGTCTGTTATTGAGCAAAGAAGCGGTATTCTCGCTATTATACCCGCCGGCTCGGGCAATGATACAGCCAGAGGCTTCGGCATTCCGATGGACCCGCTAGGAGCTCTGCGAGTCATCGTTCAAGGCAAGATTCAACAGGTAGACATGCTGAAATCACACGGGAGATGGACCTTAACCGCGCTAGCAACCGGCTTCGATTCAGCCGTAGCCGATGTTGTGAACCGAAGCTTCTACAAGCGCTGGTGCAACAAGCTGAGACTCGGTCCAGTCGCCTATCTGATCGGCATTATTCATACGCTGTTTACGTTCAAACCGACATCGATGAGCATCCGAATCGATGATGAAACGGTCACCTTAGACCGAATATGGCTCGCCGCCATCTCTAATGTGAATTCCTATGGCGGGGGCATTCGCATCTGTCCTGAGGCAAGAGCAGACGACGGCTTACTCGATATGTGCATCGTGCATGGCTGCAGCAGAATGACCCTTCTTCGCTTGCTCCCGACCGTATTTACAGGCAAGCATGTCAACCTGCGCTATGTCACGATGAAACGAGGCAGACGCATTCAGGTCAAGCCGATCAGCGAGGTCATCACATTTGGCGATGGAGAACAGGTTGGAGTCGGCACATTCGAAGCGCAGCTGCATCCGAATCAGCTCAGCATGTATGTCCCATAAATTGTTTTGTTTCACAGAGTCGACATGAAGGTTATAATGCATAAGTATTTAAGGAATGGAAGGATGAATTAGAAATGGGAGAGGTTAAACAATCCAAGATTAGATCATTAGCCACGGAATTCAAGGAATTCGCGATGCGAGGCAACGTTATCGATCTCGCGGTCGGTGTTATTATCGGTACTGCATTCAACAAGATCGTTACATCTATAGTAAATGACTTAATTATGCCTCCAATCGGAAAGCTTCTCGGCAATGTCAACTTTAAAGACCTAGTGCTTCCGCTTGACGGCTCTAAGGTTCCATCGCTGGCATATGCGCAAGAGCACGGTATCCCTGTCATCGCTTACGGTAATTTTATTAACGTGCTGATCGATTTTCTGCTAGTGGCATTGTCCGTGTTCTTCCTCGTGAAAGTGGTCAACATGCTGAATCGTAGTCGCACTAAGAATGAACCGGCTGTACAAGCCGAGCCGACAACGAAGAAGTGCCCTTATTGCATCACCGAGATTGCGATAGAAGCAACTCGCTGTCCGCATTGCACATCCACACTGGAGCAAGCAGCAGTAGGATCTAAATCCTGATAAACGCTGCACATATTCATACCCTGGATAAGAAGACCGCCCTGAATCATGCTTCCATCGAAGCGAAATAAGGCGGTCTTCTGTATATTCTTATATAGAACGGCTATTGCGCTGCATCATCGATTCAGCCAATGCCTTCAATTGCATATCAGGTGTAAAGGTCTCCTCACCCGTATCCATCTTCTTAACTACAATCTTGTTCCAATCTACACCGCTCGAAGCTGGCACATACTCATAATGTTCCGCATCGTCTATTTTAACAGGATACCCCATTATTCGAAGCATGTCTTGGACTTCTTCCACTGTCGGCTTCTTGCCAGGCTCAATCATGACCAATCCGCGCAGCTTGGATATTTCTCCACCGTTCTCGTGTACCTCAAAGTGAACAATACATTCTGCCACTCCTACTCCTCCTCACATGATATCTGTTATCGAGTGACTTTAGATTGACTACTTCTTACTATAACCATCTTCATGCAGTCACAATCTAAGAACTCATGGTATAGAAGGTGATACGGTTGAGAACGAGTAACGTTGCAGATACTTCCTACAAGCAAGTTGTAAATTCGACACTTTATGCACTAGGAATTGGCTAAATAGCCTCGCCGACGAGTTAAGCTCCAAGATACGGATCAATCAACTTTGAAAAATGGGGCCCCACATTGGCGCGCATCTCATCGTCCATCACCTGTTCCAACTCATACAAGATAATATCCTGTATAAAGTGGCTTAACACAAGCTCCGTGACGGCAGGATGATCCGTCATCAGTGCCTTCGTGTAACGTCCATCCCCTCGCATGCCGATAAGCGTCTTCCGACGATCAATGATCGCGACGAAGCGATGTGCTGCAGATGCGGCGCCAGCATAGATATCCGGCATAAGTGCCTCCGCTCTGCGGGCTTCCCCTTCTTCGTTCGACAATGACCACAACACCTTGACTCCGCGGCTCTCCGCCAGTCTAAGCTCGTCCTGCACGATTGCCGCATCTTGCGGAGCGGCATCAACGATAATTTCTGTTTCTGCCTGCGATAAGCTTCGCTTAAGCGTCTCTAGAACCGACTTCTCCCCTTCTACACTGAAGAAGCCACCTTCATCACGCAGCCCAACAGGCATATGCGATTCCACATATTCGAGAGATTGCTGCATACGCTCGCTCATCATGGCAGTCAACTGACGCACATCCAGCGCTTTGTAATAGGTAGGATCTCCTTGAGTCACCAGGATATATCCATGATCAACAAGACGCTGCAAAGCGGCATATACATTGGATCGAGACACGCCTAATTTTTTGGCAACTTCATAACCTGTCATCATTCCTTGTTCAGACAGTGTTATCATGATCTTGGCTTCCATCTCTGTAAATCCAACAGAGCGTAATTGTCGAATAAGATCATTCATCTGGCTGAAGCCTCCTCTCTCGATGTGGTTCTAGGTGGTGCGAGGTGCCAGAAATCGCACTAAATAAATGGCGTGCCGCAGCGCTCACACCATTTGGCCTCTGGATCAGCCTGTGCTCCGCAATGCTTGCAGATTTTCTGCTTCGGTTCGGCCTTGCTCTCCGTCTGATGTCGATTGGCTCTTAGCAGCGGCTCCTTCTCAGGGAAATTCCATGTCCAAGCATTCTCCTGCGCATGTCCATTGATTGTGGATCCGGCAGAGCGCTCCTGCTGCTTCAGCTCTTCTTCCGCCCGGACTGCGGAGTACCCCGGAAGAGACTGCTCATCTTCACTGTTATAGTAGTGAACAGCTTCTTCCTTATACTCAATTGGCTTTATAGCAGTATCATTATGGCGGTACGGAAGCAGTTCCTGAACCCCAAACTCCTCAGTTGGTTCCATCGCCGCAGCCATCTCATGCGTGAACTTCGGCGGATCAGGCAGCTTAGACCCGCATTTCGCGCAATAATTAGCTTCCCAAGCGGCAGTCTGACCGCAATCGCATCGCTTCTCATTGCGAAGCTCGCAGCGTTTCCACTCCAGCTGATCGATTTCTTGTTCGAGCTCCATACTCTCCTTAGCTAATTGCTCAATCTTCGATAAAAGAGATTCCATGTCCTGCTCTTTATATGCTTCGAAGGCTAGATAGCCGATTTCATATGTATTGTTCTTCAATTCCTTCAATCGGTTGTCGATTTGAGCTTGTACTCGGTTCAGCTCCATTACAACTTGCGCTTTCTCTGATGCCTTCGACGCGCCGTCTTTTACCTTTTGCAAGAAACGATTCATACGTCATTCTCCCTTCCCAATCGAATTGGTCACGTTAAATTTACTATTATATCTGGTAGAAATGCAATAACCATTAATCGGATTCTTTCTACACTGAAACGAAGTCCACTCCGGACATACGACGTTCAGTCCTCCTTCCTCCCCTTCTGTCTAACGCTTATCCCTTAGGACAACGTATGCTGCCTTCTGTCAAAACATGTTTATCGCGACACTCCCCTCATTCCATAGAATGCCGTTATAATAGAGAAGTTGTGCACATGTAATGGAAGCTGCGTGCTTCCTGAATATAGGATTGAGGATTGCATCAAACAAGAAGCTGGAATTGACATGAAAAGGAGGAATGTTCAGTTGAATCCCTCTTCATCTTCTCCCTCCACGCGAACGCGGGAGGGGCAGCAAGCCGCTAATATACCGCTTGCTGTATGGACTTGCAGGCCAAGCGGCGTATCCGCCACGGCTAAAGCGCCGAGCGCTGGCATATCTGCAGCCAGCGGGGCTGAGCGCGCGACCGCGCCTAGCGAGCTGGATGCGCGCTACTTCCGCGCGCTCGAGGCACGCGGCTTGGCCCTGCACGCCGCGCAGCGCGAGGCCGTGCGGCATGCCCGCGGCCCGCTGCTCTGCCTAGCAGGCGCCGGCTCGGGCAAGACGTCGGTGCTGACCGCGCGAGCCGGCTACCTGCTTGCCGTGCACGGGGCAGCGCCAGAGGCGCTCTGGCTCGTCACGTTCACCAACAAGGCGGCGGCCGAGATGCGCGAGCGCCTCAGCCGCCTGCCGGGCGTGACCGCCGCCATGGCGCGGCGCGTGCAGGCGCGAACGTTCCATTCGTTCGCGCTTACCCTGCTGCAGGCTTACGTGCCGCCGTTCAAGCTCCTGGCGGAGGAACGCGCCCGCCATGGCTTTATGCGCCGCGTCATACGGGAACTCGGTCTGCAGGATAACCTGCAGGCCGAGACCGTGCTTGCGGCGCTGTCCGCGCTCAAGTCGCGCGGAGAACAGCCGTCCGAATGGAACACGGACGGCCCCGCTGAGCGCGAGATGCAGCGCGCCATGCTGCGCTTCGAAGCTCAGAAGCGCGAGCGCGGGCTGAAGGACTTCGACGACCTGCTGCTCGATACATTGGAGCTGCTCGACAACGACAGCGAGTTAGTGGCCAAGCTGTCGCGGCGATTTCAATATGTAATGGTGGACGAGTATCAAGATACGACACCCATCCAGCTTCGCCTGCTGAAGCATATAACGACGAAGCACCATAATCTCGCCGTGTTCGGCGACGATGATCAAACGATCTATACGTTCAACGGCGCCAATCATCGCTACATCACCGGCTTCAAGGATATGTATCCCGACGCGCAGCAGGTGACGCTGGATCGAAACTTCCGCTCCACACCCGCCATTATTGGCTTAGGCAATGCCGTAATCCAGCATAATAAGGAGCGGCTCGCGAAGACGATGTCCTCCGTTCACCCTGGTGAACATCAACGTATGCCTGCCTACCTGCGTCCAAGCGATGCCGAACAGGAAGCGGAGCTGATCACGGCACGGATACGCGAGCTCGTGGAGAAGGAAGGACGCAGTTATAAGGATATTGCAGTGCTGTACCGTACGGCTAACGCGAGCCGCGCAATGGTGGAGCACTTGACGATAAGTGGCATCCCCTTCGTTCAATACGGCGCGGAGCCGTTATTCTACGATCATGCGCTCGTGAAGCCGCTGATCGATCATCTGCGACTCTCTCTGAATCCGCGCGAATTCGATGCTCTAGGCAGCGCGATAGCCGCCCTATATGTCTCGCGCGAATCCGGACTAACTTACGTCAAGCAGGCGGAACAGAAGCGAGCGAAGAAATATCCGCTCGTTCATCTGGAGTCCTGTCCAGGATTAGCTCCCTTCCAGCAGGACGCCATCAAGCCGCGAATTCGTTATATCAAGAAGCTCGCGATGATGAAACCGCATCTCGCCGTCCGCGATATGCGGCGAGAGTTCTATGATAAATATACAACAGCCTTGAGCGGGGTTAAAGCAACAGCCTATCAGGAAGCCGCCGCCGAAACGCTGGAAGAGCTCGAAAGCGCGGCGAAGCGCTTCGATACCGTAGCGGCGTTTCTCGCTCATATCGACGAGCTGCGCTCGCTGCAGCAGAGCCGCGCGCACAGTCATCACACCTCAACTCGAGATGAAGATGCTCTAACGTGCATGACGATTCACCGGGCGAAGGGGCTTGAATATCCTTGTATCTTTCTACTAGGTGTTACGGAAGAACTGCTGCCCCATCGCTCATCACTGAAAGACAAGCCTCCAGCAGAGAAAGAAGCATCTTCTGCCATCCGCTCTCAAGCACGAGATACGAGTGAAGCCCCTAACGACGCTGCTGTACTGCAGGAAATGCTTGAAGAAGAGCGGCGACTATTATATGTAGGGATAACGCGTGCCAAAGAAGAACTGTACGTCAGTTCTCCCGCTCTGCTGCACGGCAAGAAACAGGAAATCAGCCGTTTCTTGACTGAGGCTTGGAAGGGTGACAGTTCCAAATGATGACTGTGTTTTGTCATAAGCATATGTTATCCGTTACAATGAAGGTAACAGCATTCTAAACAGCGTCATAGACAGTAGTAATGAACAATCGTGGAAACGCCGCATTAGAAGGAGTGGATTCAAGACATGTCCAGGCCCGATTTGATCTTAAAACAGTATGAAGAAGTGAAGCAGCTGCCAGCTCTGTATGAACTGGCTCTTGAAGAATTAGAAACAAAGTTTAAGGTGATACAGGCAGAGTGGAAGATAAAACACGGATATTCCCCTTTCGAACATATTAAGACTCGAATCAAGGAACCGAACAGCATCTTTAATAAGATGCAGCGCAAAGGGTTCCCCCTCTCGCTCGACACAATCGTGAACCAGATCTACGATGTGGCAGGCATGAGAATCGTATGTGCTTTCGTAAAGGATATCTATCTGATCCTCGAGCATATGAAGACGCGCGAAGATATCCGCATCTTCGAGATCAAGGACTATATCGCGAATCCGAAGCCCAATGGATATCAGAGCCTGCACGTGATCGTCCAAGTCCCGCTGATTCTATTTGAAGAAACACGTTGGGTTTTTGTTGAGATTCAGCTGCGCACATTGGCCATGGATTTCTGGGCGAGCCTGGAACACATCATATTTTACAAGTTCGATCAGCATGTTCCGCCTCATGTCACGAAAGAATTGACCGACGCGGCGCGCGCGGTAGATGAGCTGGACCGCAAGATGCTTCAGCTTCGCAAGGAGATCCTGTCCTATAATCAAGAAGAGTGGCTATCGAATGACTCTAGTACGAGTACAATTGCTGAGTTTGCCCGATTAAAAGAACTTATAAAATAAGCTGAATAATCACGAATCATTCTGCACATGATATTGCTGACGCTAGGGAAGTCATCCACTTTACCGGCGTCCTGATGACCATGCCATAGATGTGGCGTTATCACTCGGCTTAGGCTGAGTCTTAACGACTTCTGAAGCATATGGTCAAATGTCTAATGGGTGTTGAACTTGAGATTCGGCATCCATTAGCCCAACAAATAAGCCCGCCCACGGTAAGAACCGTGATGCGGGCTTATTTTATGTCCAGATAAATCCGTGCTCAATTAATTAGATGATGACAAAAATTGCTCCAATGTGATTCCTTGTTCATAAATAGCAGTTGCGGCATCTACACCAACATAACGAATATGCCATGGCTCGTACATGTATCCCGTGATCTCTTCCCCATCCTTCGGATAGCGGATGATGAATCCTGATTCATGTGCATGCTCAGCCAACCATTTGCCCTCTTCGGAATCGCCGAATTCTTGCTCCAGCACATTGTTGACACTTGGGCTGGATACGTCAATGGTTAAACCAGTCTGATGCTCGCTCGTTCCCGGCTTCGCGCTGACTCGATTCGCGTACTCTTCACCTTGTGTCTCAACATAGTGACTGTATAGTGAGGTTTGGCGTTTTTCGGAGCGGTATCCGGATACTGCGTTCAGTTGCATCCCATCTTCTTCTGCCTGTGCAAATAACTTCTCCAATGCATCTGCCGCTTCCTTGCGCATATGGCGTTTCTCATGCGGCTCTTCAAATGAAAATTTCACCTGCGGCTCGACCAGGTCAGGCGGCTCATATCCTTCTGGCAGGAAACGCTCCTTGTTTACAACGACGTAGATCGAATTAGGATTGGTAACAACCTGCTTGTCTCCTTGCTCCTCAATCGTATTGCTTAGTGCGTATTCGGACTGAATATCTGCAACCGCGCTTGTCGAATCGTCCTTATTCTCTTTATCTTTCGATTCTGGATCTTTAGATTCTTGGTCTTTCGATTCTTGATCTGATTTCCCATCCTGTGGAGTCAGGGCCGGATCGACTTCACCCGTCTGCTGTGACCCTTGTCCTTCTGTAGGCTTGTCCGTTCCGCAGCCGCTTAGAACAAGTGCCGCTCCTAGGGACAGCATCAGACAGATCGTCGTTAGTCGACGAAGTTTCATTTCTATCATCCTTTCGTTGTCAACTCTAGTTAACCCAAGTTAACTCTAGTCGTCTGGCAGTCTATTATATCGAAAAATGATAGAGAAATCATTACAGAACAGAAACCTTCATTCCCCATATAAAAGACCGTCAGCAGGCAATGCCCCACTTGTCAGCCCTAAGGATTCCACACATATTGATCATGCACGCTATCAGTATTTGATAGCACCATTCAGTATTCATTCGTTACCTTTATCCACATGACCGACTAATCGACCCAAGCGGATAATCTGGAACCCGTATTCATAGCATGCTGCGGCTACAATCGATAAGCGATGCATCCCTTCATCACATTGGGCAAACTCCTGCATCATATCTCGAAGAAATCTGCCATTCTTCTCTTCAAGAAGCTCCATATCGTCCACATCAGGCTTTACTTTGCCATCGAATTTGAGCAGGACATGTTCATGGCCCTTGATTAAGTTCTCCAGATGCTCATCGAATGCCTGATGCATCTCAGTTGAAGGGGTTGACTGAAAATAATGACTTTCGATCGCCTCCAGCACTTCCAGCCCCTTATACAAGGTATGCAGCAGTTGCTTATATACGACTATTTGACGGGATCGACGGTACTTCGCCCGCTTCACCTTCTTCGTCTCTTCTTCAAACAGCTTGTATTTATCACTTAATGATTTAATACCGTCTTCCAGTGCTTGCTTCTCCTCGCGAAAGGCAGTTTCCTTCATCTCATCCGATATGACTGTGCGCAAGAGCAGAGACATCCGGTTGAACACCGAGTCGATCTGACTCATAAATTGCACCCTCGGTTTAGGAGGCATAAATACAATATTAATGAACGATGCCGCTCCGATCCCGACGATAATCTGCATGAATCGATCAAGCGCATAATGCCATTGGCCGGAAGCTTCCATCACTAAAATGACTGTCACCACTGTCAGACCAATCGTTTCTTCCATCTTCAACTTCAGGCATATCATGATCACAATAATGCATGTAATCCCAACTGTAATCGGGTCGTTGGAGAACGACATCCCGGCAAGCAATGCTATTGCCGCACCGAGTGTATTAGACTGCAGCTGCTCCAGCAAGTATCGCCACGACCGGTAGATGGAAGGCTGCATCGCAAATATAGCGGAAATCGCCGCAATAACAGGTGATGACTGCCCCAAGAGCATGCTGACATACAGCGCCAGCGTAATCGCTATGCCGGTCTTGAGGACTCTGGCTCCCAATGCCATACTTACTCCTCCTTCGTCGTGTAACATTCGTATACTGCCCTTATCTTACACGCTCCCCCTTCTCCTATGCAAAGGTATAGAATGAAAAAATATGCATATTAGCTATTACACGTTGAGCGTCATATTTATAGCAAGTCCACCGTATGGTGAAGATAAGATGGTTAAAACTAAGGATGAGTGCTGTACAGGAGGATGTGTCACATGCTCGAACCTGCTTCTTTAAAATGGTGGAACTTGTTCGCCCTAATCGCGGTTATAATCATCAACGGTTTAGCGGAGTTCATTCCCCTGAACGGCTATAAGACAGGACAAATATCCGCCATGTTCCCTGTCCTGATCACACCAGCCCCTTTTACCTTTGCAATTTGGGGATTGATTTATGTCCTGCTTATTTGCTTCGTCATTTATCAGCTCTTGCCGCAACATCATCAGATCGCACTCCGGCTCGGACCTTTGTTCGTACTGAGCTGCCTGTTCAATATCTCATGGATTCTGCTGTGGCACTATATATATACGCAGGTCTGGCTATCCTTAATCGCAATGCTGGGCTTGCTGATGAGTCTTGTATTTATATATATGAATCTTCGCGGATTGAAGGCTCCAAGCATGGGGCAGCAATGGTTCGTTCGCTTGCCGTTCATCATCTACTTGGGCTGGATCAGCGTTGCGACGATCGTTAATGTGAACGTGGTCCTATATCAGTTAAACTGGAGCGGATGGGGCCAAAGCAGCGAGACGTGGACGATCATTATGCTCGTATCGGGCACCTTTCTTGCATGGTTGGTCGGTGTCCCTTACCGCACACCTGTGTTTATGCTGGTGTACGTCTGGGCTTATATTGGCATCGCTGCCGCTAACAAGAGCCATCTGCCTATATTGTACTCGGCAGTTGGACTTGCCGCCTTGCTTGGACTGCTGGCCATCACGGTGCCATTCCGTCCGAAGCGCCCCCATCACAGCTGAAAGAATAAAAAAGTCTCCTCGTACAGAAGATTAACCGCTGCATGCCGGCTCTTCTATACAAGGAGACCTATAGGTTTAATAACTTATTACTGCTGTACCTCGATGGACTTATAAGGTACGATTCTCTTGCCGTTAGCCATCAATGCCTTACGCCCCCAGGTTGCCGCCAATATCAACATGATGATACCGACAACACCCGTGAAGCCCACTGTTTGCACCCATAGCGGCGTACCTTTCATCCAATCGAACAACCAGCCTCCGATGATCGGTCCAAGGAACGTAGCAAATCCTGTGATGGCTGAATACGTCGCAATAAACATGGGGCGCTCGCTCTTCGGCGTATCCCCTATGATAAAGTTGAACGCCATCTGGTTAAATCCTCCAGTTCCGATACCAACGAGCGCATGCGCAATGATCAGGCCTACTACTGTCGGCATAACCAGTGTTAATCCCCATGAGAGACAGGACAGCGCAATGATCGGCATCGTACATAGGAGCAGAAACGTATTACTGTACTTGGTATTCAGATTTCCCCATACGTACATGCTGGACATCGTCGCCAGCGTCTGAACGACAATGATGATCGATACTAGATTGTAGCTGACATGAAGAATGTCCAACATCATATACGAGTAGAATGGAAGAATGATGTTTTGCACAAACAACCAGCACGCAAGCAGCATGACCGCACGAATAAATTTTTGATCGCGCAGAGGCTTCATAAACATCCCGCGAAAGCTTAGCTCTGTAGACTTTTCGAGCGGCAGATTAGGGAAAAAGATGAACATGGCAATATCCCAGAGGTTAAATATCAGGATAATGATAAATAAGATCTGGAACCCTTGGCTGCCTGGATAAGCATCCAGTATCTGACCGCCGACAAACAAGACGATGCTGCCAATCGCATTAATCAACGTATTGCGAATACCAAAGTAACGTCCGCGAACAGATGCAGGTACGATATCCCCCATCATATTCGTCCATATGATTCCAGCGCCCGCGCTAGCCAAAAATGCTATCGTGTACATCACGATATAGCTGGATACCCACATTTCTTTATCGAACAGAAACGGTATTAAGCCGGTCGCTCCCCATAACAGTCGATGGACGCACACCAACCAAAACATTGCCCACTTTGGATAGGTAATCTTTTGCAGCAGGAATGCAAAACCTATCTGTGAGATGTTAACGAATGTCGTGATGGCCAATACAAACCCGATCTGACTGGAAGACGCGCCTAAATAGAGCAGATACCCTGTCAGAAACGGTCCGCCGAGCAGTGTCATCGCGATAACAGACGGAACACCTTCTATTGTGGCTATCCACAGATTTTTCCGACTATCCGAGAACTTGCGGCGAAACTTAAACTTAGAAGTAAAGATGACCATACACTCCCTTTGAGTCTGGTACTTTGAGTCTGGTTGTGATACTGAACAAGGAAATGCTCCTTTAATTTAAAGCCATTCTACATCCGAGTTTCCTTAAAAGCAATCGGTTTCACGAAACAATTACATTGTAAAAAATGGGTTGAAAACCCTTACAAGATTTAAAGCTTACAAAAACGTAAGCTTAGTGTCACTATACACTATTGAGAACCGTCCTACCTGCCTATTATAATGAATGTAACACTATTTATGATTAAAGGTGGAACCATGAAAAAAATCATAGCATCCGGCATTGCTATTGTTTTTATGGCTTTTGTACTGGTATATGTTGTCACACCCGATAATGACCTTATAAATATTGCGCAAAATTGGGGTGCCAAAAAAATGTATGTGCGCATTACCGAAGACGGCATGCTAAAGCCAGCGGAGAAGCTGCAAGGAAAAGTTGACCCTCGATATTATTACTATCTTGTGGCCTATGATGAATCTGGCGAGGCTTGCCCTATATCGTTCAGCACCCCAAACAACTTGCATATCAACTCTTTACTCCTCGTCCTCGTTAGAGGAATGAAAGATGCAAATGGCAATCATACGATCGGCGATTATGACGTCATCGATATCGATAATATTCCAGTCACTGTCCGCGAGAAATTAGACCCGAATATAGGTTTCAATTAATCTACCGATGCTCGTATCACATAGTCTTGATATTAATTCCTGCTGCAGACTCGTTCTGTAGCTTTTTTATTTTTGGCTCTGTTAAACTTTAATGGTGTTAAATAAAGGGAACCTATTAAAGTTTCTCTTTCATTTTCTAATATTCTTTTTATCCAATCCCTTTGTTGTACTGGTGTTTTAGTGAACTCTTCGGAAACTGTAATTAAATAATCACCTTCGGCAATTACAGAATTCTGTATATTTAATATTGCTTCAGCATCTTCTAATGATCCCGTCCGAATTAGGCATTGCTCATCAATTTTAGAAACCGACATTCCTCACCTCAATAGTTGACAGCTATTCCTTGCGATGCTATATTCATCTCTAGTTCAAGATAATGTTTTTCGAGAAATTAATGAGAAGGTGAATGCGATGAGCCATGACAATCATTTGGACATTTACGAACCCGACATTCAACGCAGTTTAAAATTGATGGTTGTATTGTCGCGAGCCTCCCGTTCTCTTATGGATACCGCCCAGCAAGATATGAAGCGCTATGAGTTGAATCCATCTGAGTTTGCAGTTCTAGAACTGTTGTTTCACAAGGGTCCCACACCGATCCAACAGATCGGACAGAAGATTTTGCTGGCAAGCGGTACGATGACTTATGTCATCGACAAGCTGTCCGGTAAAGGCCTTATCGTTCGGCAAGCATCCGATCAGGATCGCCGTGTCATTAACATTCAGCTGACTGCTGAGGGCGAATCATTGATGGAGCGAGTGTTTCCCGAGCATGCTCAAGTCATACATGATGCTTGCGCGCACTTAACCACGGATGAACAGGATACGTTGATTCATTTATTGAAGAAACTTGGTAAGTCGCCCCTCTCCTAGCTCTGGCTGGGGATGGACGACTTTTTTATATCCGATATCACTGCTTTTGCTCTTTTTTCACCACAATAAGCATAACCATGAAATGGATATTAATTGTCACATGCAGAGTAAGCTAAAATCTATTACAATATAGGTTATGCATCCCATTCAAACTAATTATCCGGGAAATTTTGTTGCAACAGGCATTTTAATGGCCTTGAAGGAGGAAGTACGTTGACTATGGAACAACGCGCCCACGACATGTATCAAGCGTGGCTCAATGACGCGCTGGTCGATCCAGCACTGAAACAACAACTTCACGATATCGCGGGAAATGAGAAAGAAATCATCGATCGCTTCTATACAGATTTAGCATTTGGCACTGGCGGACTCCGTGGAGTTATCGGTGCGGGCACGAACCGCATCAATCTTCACACAGTCGGCAAAGCAACTCAAGGCTTGGCTCAATTCCTGAATGCCTCTGTTGCGGCACCATCTGTAGCGATCGCTTATGACTCCCGCCACTTCTCTCCAGAATTCGCACTCGAAGCCGCGCTGGTTCTTGCAGGCAACGGTGTAAAGGCATACTTGTTCGAAGGCCTTCGTCCAACACCTGAGCTGTCCTTCGCTGTCCGCACCCTTCAAGCAAGCGCTGGTATCGTCGTAACGGCGAGCCACAATCCACCGGAATACAACGGCTACAAAGTATATGGCGACGACGGCGGACAAGTGACGCCAGAGTCCGCAAATAAAATTATCGCCGAGATCCGTGCGATTTCTTCGCTTGCTGAAGTGAAGAAGCTGTCGCAGGCAGAAGCAAAGGCGCAAGGCTTGCTTGTATGGCTTGGCGAAGAGATGGACCAAGCCTATATCAAGGCTGTTGCGGCAGTCAGCCAGAACCCTGAAGTAATCCGCGAGACAAGCGATAACTTCCGCGTTCTCTACACGCCGCTGCACGGTACAGGCAACATGCCGGTACGCCGTGTATTAGAGACCATCGGCTTCCAGCAAGTACGCGTAGTTGCGGAGCAAGAGCAGCCAGACGGCAGCTTCCCAACTGTGAAGTCGCCGAATCCTGAAGAGCGCGAAGCGTTCACCATAGCCATCAACCAAGCGAAGGAATGGGATGCGGACATCATCATGGGTACCGATCCAGACGCAGACCGCATGGGCGCTGTTGTTAAGGACGCGAATGGCGAATATGTTGTGCTGAGCGGCAATCAAGCCGGAGCGATCATGGTTCACTACATGCTCGATTCCATGAAGCGCAAAGGCACGCTGCCTGATAACGGCGCCGTTATCAAAACGATCGTAACGAGCGAGCTCGGCGCTGAAATTGCGAATTCCTTCGGCATGACAGTCCTGAACACACTGACAGGCTTCAAATATATCGGTGAGAAGATGACTCAGTTCGACCAGACGGGCGAACATACATTTATTTTCGGCTACGAAGAAAGCTACGGCTACTTGGCGGGCAACTACGCTCGCGATAAGGATGCTATCATTGCCGCTATGCTCATCTGTGAAGCAGGCGCTTATTATAAGACGCAAGGCTTGACTCTTTATGAAGTGCTTCAGCAATTGTACAAGGAGCATGGCTATTACCTGGAAGGCCTGCAGACTCGCACACTGAAGGGCATGGAAGGTGTAGCGATCATCCAAGGCATCATGGAAGACTGGAGAGCGAACGCTCCGACGGAAGCTGGCGGAATTGCTGTTGTGAAGACAGAAGATTTCGCTCTGGGACTTTATGATCTGCCGAAAGAAAATGTACTCAAATACCATCTTGCAGACGGAAGCTGGTTCACACTGCGCCCTTCCGGCACAGAGCCGAAGATCAAGATGTACTTCGCTGTAAAAGGCGAATCCAACGAAGACGCTAAAGCTCGCTTGGCACAAGTAACAAACGATGTGATGGCACGCATCGACGCGTTTGTTGCTGCGAAACAAGCTTAGCTATCATACAGTGACCGCTCTTCTTCATGATTAGCGGTCTTTGCTGTGTCAACCTAGCTGTTAATGAGTTTTATCCAGAACCAAATCTGCTATATGACTTGACCCTTGGATAAAATAAATTAATACTAATAAATATCACTAGTAAATGACCATGTGTTGGAAACGACACCTGATTGGTCAAAAAAGGAGTAATTATCATGCAACAAGAAACATTGGATTTATTCCGCAAGTTGACAGAGTACCCTGCAGCATCCGGCTTCGAACGCGGGCTGCGCTCCGTTGTAAAGGAAGAGATTTCAAAGTATACGGATGAGCTGATTCACGATGCGCTCGGCGGCATCTACGGCGTCGTTCGCGGCAATGAAGAAGGCCCTCGCGTTATGGTTGCAGGACACTTGGATGAAGTTGGCTTCATGTCCACTCAGATTACAGATACCGGTATGATTAAGTTTACGACGCTTGGCGGCTGGTGGGGACAAGTTGTTCTCGCTCAACAGGTAGATGTTATTACACCAAACGGCCCTATCCGCGGTGTAGTCGGCTCCATTCCTAAGCATCTGCTGGATGAAGCAACAGCTAACAAGCCGGTTGATCCAAAGGTTATGTATATTGATGTAGGTGCAGACAGCCGCGAGGATGCTGAAGCAGCAGGCATTCGTCCAGGACAGCAGATCGTTCCGGTATGCGACTTCACGCCAATGCTCAATCCGAAGAAGATTATGGCGAAGGCATGGGATAACCGTTACGGTGTCGGCCTTACGATTGAGCTTCTGAAGGAAGTACATCGCAATAAGATTCAACTGCCTAATATCTTGTTCGCTGGTGCAACAGTACAAGAAGAAGTGGGCTTGCGCGGCGCTCGTGTAGCGGCTAACCTGATCCAGCCAGACATCTTCTACGGACTGGATTGCAGCGCGGCTAACGATATGACAGGCGACAAGAACTCATTCGGACATCTCGGCAAGGGCGCCCTGCTTCGCATCTTCGACCCAACGATGATCACGCATCGCGGCCTGATCGAATTCGTGCAGGATATTGCAGATACTTACAAGATCCCGTACCAGTACTTCGTATCGCCAGGCGGCACAGATGCAGGACAAGTTCACCTCAGCGGCAAAGGTGTTCCATCGACGATCATCGGTGTTGTCGGACGCTACATCCACACACCTGCTTCCATCGTGCATACGGATGACATCGATGCAGCGAAAGAGCTGCTGATCCAGCTCGTGAAGCATACAGACCGCACAACTTATAACACAATCGTAGAGAACGCATAACGATAATCCGAGAGACTGGCCCAGAAGTAGATTCTTCTACTTTAGTGGCTGGTCTCTTTCTGTTTACAGTTGCATTCGGAGATAAATCGACCTTGTTACCAGCCTAGTCGGACACAGAAGCCCTTATCTGCCTCAAAATGAACGATTTTGTGCTTATTCGGTGTAAATAACGGATCCACGGTCCGCGAGTGGGGTAATATTGCGCTGTTTGCCGCAAATAACGGATCGTGTGTCAATTACTTACTTTATGTCTTATAACTGAATGTGGGATTCGATTCACCAATCACTCCAACCTCTTCCTATCTTGTTGAATAAATAGCTATACCCATTTTATACTGCATCCAGTTAAAGGAATTCGTATAAGAAACAAGAACAGATTCTATACGACTATTTCTTAAGGAGGCACTAATGCTGAATATGATCACGAAGCTGGAAGATTGGATTATTGAAGCGGATATAACCAGTATGCAGACAGCAATGGAAGCAGGACGGCTCACTTCCGAACAATTAGTACAGGCCTATCTGGATCGCATCAACAGGATCGATACCGTTATCAACTCGATACTGGAACTGAATCCAGATGCGATCGAGATCGCACGCGCTCTAGACCAAGAAAGAAGCAACAGCGGCAGCAGAGGACCTCTGCACGGCATCCCTATCCTGTTAAAGGATAATATCGATACTCATGACCGTATGCATACAAGCGCTGGGTCCATCGCCCTAGCCGAATCCTATGCGGCTGAGGATTCTTTCGTTGCTGCTCAATTGCGCGCGGCAGGCGCCGTTCTGCTGGGCAAGGCCAATATGACCGAGTGGGCGAACTTCATGTCGCCTACGATGTGGTCTGGATACAGCTCGCGCGGCGGACTCGTATTGAATCCCTATGGTCCGGGAGACCTCTTTATCGGCGGCTCAAGCTCAGGCTCAGCTGCTTCCGCAGCCGCCAATCTAGCTGCAGGCGCAATCGGGACAGAGACGTCAGGATCCATCGTCTCTCCATCCAGCTATAATTGTGTCGTCGGCATCAAGCCAACGGTTGGATTGATCAGTCGCTCGGGAATCATTCCAATTGCGCACAGTCAAGACACTGCAGGACCTATCGCAAGGACAGTTGCGGATGCTGCAATCTTGCTCGGAGCGATGACTGGTGTAGATGAAAACGACGAGGCTACATATGCGAGTCATGGGCGCAGTTATCGAGACTATACACCATTCCTGGATGAAAGCTATTTATGTCGTGCAAGGATTGGGATACCGCGGGGGTATTATGGAGATTTGGATGAGGCAGCGCTCGCCATTGTGGAAGAAGCCATATCAGTGCTGCGTGATAGAGGGGTCACTATTATCGACCCTGTTACGCTGCCCTGTGAGCAGGTAAAGTGGAGTTCAGATGTCATGCGCTATGAATTCAAGAAGGATCTGAACGATTATTTGTCCGCATTAGATCCTGCGATCTCCGTCCATTCGTTAGAGGAATTGATACAATATAACGAGCAACATGCGGAGGTTGCTTTAAAGTACGGGCAAGGCACGTTGATTTGGTCGAATGAAACGAGCGGTACACTAACCGAGCAGGTTTATCTCGACTGTCTTTCCTATAATAGAGAGCACGCACGTGCTCAGGGCATCGATTATGTGTTAGAGGAGCATCAGCTGGATGCGCTGCTGTTTCCAGGAGATAAAGGATCAGACATCGCAGCAAGAGCCGGATATCCTCTAGTCATCGTTCCTGCTGGCTATGCAGAGACAGGGGTCATCGCTCCAGGGGGATACAATACGAAAGGCCCCCTTGGCATTACGTTCTCAGGCACCGCCTTTAGCGAGCCTACATTGATTAAGCTGGCTTATGGCTACGAACAAGCGACCAAGCACCGTTTTCCGCCGCAGATCGGATAGCAGCACGAGTTTATAGCAACTGGTGTCGTTGGGAGTTGGTTTTTACAGCAGCATTCGGCGGTAAATCGGTGCTGCAGCACGTCGAGTCGGACACAGGAGACGCTATTTTCGAAAAAACAGCTTGTTTGGAGGTTTGACGGACACAGAAGCCCTTATTTGCCTCAAAATGATCGTTATTCTGCTCATTTGGTGCAAATAGCGGATCTACGGTCCGCGAGAGTAGTAATATTGCGCTGTTTGCCGCAAATAACGGATCGTGTGTCCGGATAATAAGAAAGAGACTGGCACAGAAGTAGATTCTTCAACTTTAGTGGCAGGTCTCTTTCTGTTTACAGTTGCATTCGGAGATAAATCGACCTTGTAACCCGCCGAGTCGGACACAGGAGACGCTATTTTCGAAAAAACAGCTTGTTTGGAGGTTTGGCGGACACAGGAGCCCTTATTTGCTTCAAAGTGAACGATTTTGTGCTCGTTCGGTGCAAGTAGCGGATCTACGGTCCGCTAGAGCAGCAATATTGCGCTGTTTGCCGCAAATAACGGATCGTGTGTCCGGATAATAAGAAAGAGACTGGCACAGAAGTAGATGCTTCTACTTTAGTGGCTGGTCTCTTTCTGTTTACAGCGGCGTTCGGCGGTAAATCGACCTTGTAACCCGTCGAGTCGGACACAGGAGCCGCTATTTTCGAAAAAACCAGCATATTTGGAGGTTTGGCGGACACTGAAGCCCTTATTTGCTTCAAAGTGAACGATTTTGTGCTCATTTGGTGCAAATAGCGGATCTACGGTCCGCTAGTGGGGTAATATTGCGATGTTTGCCGCAAATAACGGATCGTGTGTCCGGATAATAAGAAAGAGACTGGCACAGAAGTAGATTCATCTGCCTCTGTGGCCGGTCTCTTTCTATTTACAGCGGCGTTCGGCGGGCAGTCCCTGCCTTCTTTATCATCATAATTCCACGATAGGCTCAACCGCTATCGGGAGGTACCTTGGCAGTCCCGCTCGCTCAATAGCGGCTGCTAATTCCCCGAATAGCACCAGTATAACGGTTCTCCGACTCGTATCCATATAGCCGCCAGCATTCCACGCGGTTAAATCGAAAGGCAGAATATCGATCATGCCATGCTTGTGCAGAAATGGTTCATTGATATCATAAGAATCCCATACCGATTGACTATCTTCTGACTGTGAAAATGGCTTAACGTGATCGGCCCATGCGTCAGCGACGTACTTCAGCCATGCATTCAGTTCACCCTTTTCAAGCTGCTTCCACCACACGGACCGCGGCTTATGACGATGCTGCAGCATATAATCAAGATGCATCATGCCGCGAATCGCCTCTAGCTGCACCGCTCCCTGCTCCACCAGAAATTGCTCCATACGCGCGAATAGATCCGCCAGCTGATGCCCGATTCTCGACCAGCCCTGACGCGCCCAGAAGGCACCGAAGGATTGGAAGAAATCCCACGGCGTTTCAAATGCAAGCGCAAGGCACATCTCAATCGAGCGATCCGCACGATGGTCATTCCAATATTTCTCCAATATATCCTCGACCTGTTTAATCCGCACGACATCGTCAAACGGCAGAACGCTATTCGACAACATTTCGTAGGGTGCATGATCCATATACTTATAACCATATTGCTCAGCGTCGCGCCGCAGACCCGTTCCGCGCAGCAGCTTCAGGAAGCCAAGCTGCAGCTCTTCTGGGCGCAAGCGAAATACATCATTGAATGTCTTCTTAAAGGAGGCATAGTCCTCGCCTGGCAATCCTGCGATCAGATCAAGATGCTGGTCAATGCGTCCGCCCTCTTTGATCAGATTCACGGTCCGGCACAGCTTCTCCCAATTCTGACGCCGCTTAACTAAACGATTCGTCTCCTCATTCGTCGATTGAATGCCGATCTCAAATCGAAATACGCCATGTGGAGCATGCTCATTCAGAAACTCCAACACCTCCGGCCGCATAATATCAGCCGTGATCTCAAATTGAAAGACACATCCATTATGGTTGTCGATCAAAAATTGAAAGATGTCGAGTGCATAGTCCCGATTGATGTTAAAGGTTCGATCGAGAAATTTAATCGTTCGCGCCCCTTGATCAATCAAGTATTTCAGATCCGCCTTTACCCGCTCCTTGTCAAAATACCGTACGCCCACCTCCGTACTCGACAAGCAGAACTGACAGCTGTACGGACAACCGCGGCTCGTTTCAAAGTAGACGATTCGTTTGCCGATCTCTTCCGCATCTTCTGCAAATCGGTACGGTGTCGGAATCGTATCCAGCATCAACTTATCCGTCTGCGGCTGCATACGAATCTCTTCAGGATGAAGGCGATCACGCCATGCAATCCCTGGGATATCCGCATATCCGCTCCCATTCGCACATCTGGAGAGGAGTTCCTTGAAGGCCGCTTCCCCCTCGCCCATCACGATAACATCAATGCTGGGCTCACGCCGCATGAAGTGCTCAGGGTCGAACGATACCTCCGGTCCTCCAAGTATGATGCGGACTTGCGGCAGTACTTTTCGCAGAAGCGCTGCTGTTTGCAGCGTCTCTTCAATATTCCATATATAACAGGATAGACCTACAACATCTGGCTTCCGATTAAATAAATCAGTCACAATATGCAGAATCGGGTCCTTCACGGTATACTCAACCATCTCAATATCAAACTCATCGCCCGCATATGCCTTTAATAAGCGCAGCGATAAAGCTGTGTGTATATACTTGGCGTTAATCGCCGCAACAACTGTTTTCATCGTTAAGACTTCCTTCGTATTCGACGTATAAGCGTGAGTGTGAGTATGTAACGCATGATTCGTGTTAATGCTCACATCGACCCTTACCGTACCGAATCGCCATAACGGCGTCTATGGGGGAAGTCACAAGGGGATAATCTGGCATAGATAAGATCAATCTCTATACTTCATCTGATCTATAAGACCCCAGAAGTTCACGCAGCATCCGCTCGCGGTTATTCAGGAAGCTCTTCGTGATCGCATAATGCTCCGTATCCTCCAGTTGGGTCAAGCGTACCCCCTCCGCATCCAGCACATAAATATCCGCATTCGGATACGACATAAGGATCGGAGAATGCGTTGCAATAATAAACTGCGAGTTGGCCTCCACCAGCTCGTGCAGGCGGACGATGAGCGACATCTGACGCAACGGCGACAGAGCGGCCTCGGGCTCGTCCATCATATACAGCCCATTCCCGTTCAAGCGATGCATAAAGGTCGCGAAGAAGGCCTCGCCATGCGACTGCTCGTGCAGCGAGCGGCCTCCATAGGAGTCCTTTATCGGCGGCGCGGTGGCTGGCTCCGCATCCAGCCGCTCGATCTCAGAGGCGACATTGTAGTAGCTCTCCGCGCGCAGAAAGAAGCCGTCCTTCGGACGCTTCAGCCCTCGGCTTAGCCGCAGATACTCATGCAGTACCGAGTGTGAGGACATCGTCGTAAAGTTGAAGTTCATCGAGCCCCCCTCTGGATTGAAGCCGCAGGCAACGGCAATCGCTTCGAGGAGCGTTGATTTCCCGCTTCCATTTTCACCGACGATAAAGGTCACCGGCTTGCGAAATGCCAACCGATCCAATTCACGGACCGCATTCAGCGCGAATGGGTAGCTCCGAAAGCTGGGTACCTCATCCCGCTTTAATGAGATTTCCTTCAAGTAAAGCACCTGTCCGTCCCTATCTATGAAGTTCATCTTATTCACCGTACCTTCTGTTTGATCTTCCCAAGCAGCAGTCATTCGCTGTACACTACAACTAATTGTACTAGATACATAGATGGATAAGCCACTATTAACCATCAGCGTAGAGGAGGTCGTGCAATCTATGAAAGATGAGAAGTTCACATTAGCGGCTAACACTGAAAATGCAGAATTAGCAACCTTTGCAGGAGGCTGCTTCTGGTGCATGGTGAAGCCATTTGACCAATGGGATGGGGTACATGCGGTCGTATCCGGCTATACGGGAGGTCATGTCGACCATCCGACCTATGAGCAGGTGAAGAAGCAGACAACAGGTCATCTGGAGGCGGTTCAGATAAGCTATGACCCGCGCAAGATCAGCTATGAGCAGCTGCTGGAGTTATTCTGGGCGCAGATCGATCCAACCGATTCTGAAGGACAATTCCAAGATCGTGGGGAATCCTATACAACAGCGATCTTCGTGCATACGGAGAAGCAGCGAGAGCTTGCTGAAGCCTCGCGTGACAAGCTCGCGGCAAGCGGGCGGTTCGACAAGCCGATCGTCACTCCGATTCGGGATACGGCGCCATTCTATTCGGCGGAGGACTATCATCAAGACTATTACCGCAAGGAGCCGGAGCATTATAAGCAGGATCGCGCGGTATCGGGGCGGGATGAATTTATTCAGAAGCATTGGTCTTCCAATAAGTGAAGTTCAGATGTCCCGTATAATAAAAAGACAGCTGTCAAAGGGATTGGATACCCTTAGACAGCTGTCTTGCTACGGTATAAAGTTACAGCAGACGGCCGCGCAGCTCTGCTGCGGAATGCGGCGACAGTAGTCCGAACGGAATGTCGAACACCGTGCGCGCTCCGCTCTCTCCGTGCTGGGACAAGCGGTATGCCGCGCGAGCATAAGCAACCAGCACGCTGGACGTAAACTCTGGATTGCTGCCCAGGTTCAGGCCGAACTCCATAATTTGTTTCGTGCCTTCGCCTGTTGTACCGCTGCGGAATACAAGCCCGCCATGCGGCATTGCGCTATGGTTAGCCTTCAGCTCTTCTTCACTAATAAAGTTCACGATCGTATTGTAATCGGAGAAGTAGTTTGGCATCGTCTTGATCTGCTCTTCGATGCTTGCTTGATCCGCTCCCTCTTCCGCTACAACAAAGCATTCACGAATGTGCTTGTCGCGAGTCGTAAGCTCCGGATTCTCTCCTGCACGAACTTTGGCAACTGCTTCATCCGATGGAATGGTATACTGTACGCCGCCCTTAACGCCTGGAATACGGCGAATAGCGTCGGAATGTCCTTGGCTGACACCGCGTCCCCAGAACGTGTACTCATGGCCTTCTGGAAGCACAGATTCGAACAATAGACGATTCAAGGAGAATAAGCCTGGATCCCAGCCTGTTGAAATGACCGAGATATGGCCGTTAGCTTCCGCTTCCGCATTCACTTTATCAAAATATTCTGGAATGCGCGCATGCGTATCGAAGCTGTCTACCGCTGTAAAATGCTTCGCGATAGCAGGACCTTGTTCAGGAAGGTCTGTAGCTGAACCCCCGCACAGGATCATAACATCGATCTTGCCTTTATAAGCTTCCACTTCAGACAGCGAAACCGCTGGTACACTTGCATTTACACTTTCAGGGGATCGACGAGTAAATACAGCGACGAGCTCCATATCTGGATTCTGACGAATTGAATATTCAACACCGCGACCTAAATTACCATAACCCACAATACCAATACGAATTGGCGCTTGCATACTTCCACTCCCTTTATATCAAATCTGACTGAATACAGTATATAAGAGATATTATAGTATTTTCAATGTACGGTCGAATGCCGTTCACGTCATCCTGAGCATCTCTCATTTTCTCCATAATTGTGCCTCAATCGCTCAAACGCTTCTTATTCTGCCCTCTGAGCCGCATTTCATGTATTTAGTTCCGCGTCTGACGCTGCTCGCCATGCATGAATCAATCCAAACTTTCATCCATATTGTGCAAATAGAAAGAATCGTATCACCGAAGTTGTTCTTCGAGCGGAGCACAGTCCTTACTCCATACAGCAAAGGCGGCCCCGCAGGCCGCCTCCGTGTTCCATATGCAGATTGTATCTATCCACGATGATCATGTTCCAATAGTTCAATTAACACCTTCAGATCCTTGACCGAGTCCATGTAAGCGTACCGACCGCCTGTGTACTCCCCCTTCTGCACCAGCGGGATGCCGCTGTTCGCGAGAAGTGAGATCTTCTCTTTCATGCCTTGAATGCCGAAGGCAATATGATGCACGCCTTCCCCGTGCTCATCGAGAAATTCACGCCATGTGCTCGGATGCTCATCCGGCTCAATCAGCTCAATCTGCAGCTGTCCGCAGTTGAAGAACGCCAGCTTCGCACGCGCGACAGTCGAAGCGCCCTTGTACTCGGTCTGAGACTTATCCACCGTATCCGTTAAGAACCATGCCGGCTTCTCCACACCGAGAAAATCAGCATAGGCTTGGGACACCCGATCAATATCTTTAACGATGATGCCTATCTGAGTGACTATGTTCGTTCCCAGTACACCATTTTCCATATTCCGATCGTCTCCTTTATGCATCTATTCAGTAGGGTTCAGCACAGCATGATTCTACGTATATACGTTATATAAGTTCCATTTATAGATTGTTCAGCGTCTTCACAATGTCTGCCCCGATGCCAAGCTTATAGCCTTGGAATCGGTATCTCACTTGATGCTGCTTATCCACGACGAGAACCAGCGGATACTCCTGACCGTTCCAGTCGCCAATTGCAGATTGCATCGCAGCCAGACATTCGCCGCCCATATCAACATCATACGTCGTGCGCTCAGGTAAGCCATCCATGCTGAACGTGCCGCGGTCCCGCTGGTCTTCCGCCAGCAGCGCGATACGTCCGCCCCATTGATCCAGCTCCGCCTTCAATTCACGCAGCTCGCGCGCCAGATGCTTGGATGGCTCACGCTCAGGATCCAGCCATGCCAGCACTGCGCATTCATTCGCCGCTTCTTCTCCCGCGATGTCGGCAAGCGCAGCGCGCTGTGCTTCCGTGACTGTGCCTAGAACAGGCACTGCAATCTCTTCCTTGCGGAATTGGATCGTCGCGTTCGTCACTTCGCCTTCGGATACCGTGAAGTAAGCAAAACGAACCAATACCGAGCCGTTTGTAAGGCGTGTGCCAGTCGTGATGCGGTATTGACCGCTAATAACCTCAATCGGCTTATCATACACTTCTTTCTCGCCGTGCGGCAATGTCAGCGTTCGGTAGCTGCCGTTCTCCAGCAACGCCAGCGAGAAGTTCATGCCGTATGCCGCTTCTGGATCTCCTTCTTGACCGCTGCGGCAGAATTGGACATAGCCTGTAGATGCCTTGCTCACAGCTGCGCTTGCATCCGCTTCGAAGTTCGCGTCGTTCCACTGACCCGCGTACCAGTATTGCGGACGCGCATTCAGCGGCTCCAAGCGCGCTGGAATCCCTATGCTGCGCGCGATTGCCACGAAGCAGATGTTCCGGCTCACGCGATCGACATGCTTCAGCTGGAATGCGCCGACCGGCGTCGCCATGCCCTGATAGCGGTCCTGATCGCTCAACACTTCAATCTCTTCCGCGAGGCGGTCAACTAACGCTTGCGGATACTGCGCATAGATGGCGCGATCCGCATCCGCAATCTCCGCTTGGAAGAATGCGCGGTAAGGTCCGATCATCTCAAAGTGAACGCGCGGACATTGCACATACTTCACGAACAGCTCATCATCTTCGATCTGATCACGGAATGCCGCAGACCCGTTCAGATGATCTTCAAGCGTCGGGATCATCGTATCCTGCGGATCCTTCGGACGCAGCGATTCAAGCAGCTTGAGCGCATACTCGCCGTGAATCGGCGTCTGCTGCTGCAGGAACTTGGCAATCTCCGGGCTATTGCCTCTTGCGTTCTTAAGCACCGCACATACGCGATCCTGCGGCAGGCCGAGCTTATCAGCAAGCGTGTTCGACTGCTCTTCATTCCAGAAGCCCGTTTCGAATGCCGTGCGGATCGCTGTGCCGCGCTGAACGCGAGAATCGTTGGCTTCACGTTCTGCATCGCTCATCAGATCATCGCTGCTGTCTGGGATCTCCACTGGCGCTGCCATCGTGAAGTCCAGCGTTTCCACCTGCTCCGGATTCGCCTGCAGCGTCACTTCGAACATCTCAGCATCGCCTACCGAGATCTTGCGATAGCCCCAACCATCTTCATTGCGAACATGAATCAACAGGTCGCCGTAGCCAGTCGTGAATTGAACCTCGCCCTTTTCATTGGTCGGCAGCGTGCTGACCGAGTAGAACTCCGCAAAGTTGTACATCTGAAAATGAACATCCGCATGTACCGGCTTGCCATCCTCATCCACAACTTTAATCGTAATCGTCTTGTGAGGGGCATAGTTGCTGAGCAAATTAATCTCCGTGTACCACGGATGATTGGAGCAGGTCTCCTCCGGTCCGCAATAATCAGCGGACACCCGTGTGTTCACGAGCATCGCGCGGCGCGATGGCGCGCGGAACCAGCCTTCGTTCAGGCGCGCTTCCGGCTCGCATGCGCCGAGGAAGTGCCACGTGCCGTCCGCCCATGCTTCAACCCATGCATGGTTCGAGTCGCAGTGCGCCCAGCGCGGCGTATAGCATTGACGCGCAGGAATACCGATGCTGCGCAGCGCGGCTACGCCCAGTGTCGATTGCTCGCCGCAGCGTCCCAGCGCTGTACGCATCAGCGTCAATGGAGCGACGGTGCGCATATCAGAACCCACATAAGTTGCGCGCTCATGGCACCAGTAGTTCGCTTCAAGAATAGCATCGTACATCGACTTGTCTTTCACGCGGTCATACAGCTCATGAAAGATGACTTCTCGGTTGTTATCGATGTTCTCATTGTTAACACGATACGGAAGCACAAAGTTGAGGAACATATAAAATGGAATCTTATTTCCCCAAGGCGTCAATTCGCGTGTCTTCAACGTACGGCGCACATGCGCAAGGAAGAACTCGCCGTCATAATCAGCCAGATCATGCAGCGGCATATAAGCATACAAGAACTGCAAGCAAATACGCTCTTCATTCGTCAGCTGCTGCTCAAACACACCGAACAAAGCTTGCTCCCGTCCTGCAGCTATTTTCCGTTTATATTGAAACTTCGCTTCCATCTGCTCCAACATGCGCTCATCTGCGAAGCCCACCAAGTTTGTCATTTCATTCACCTGTCCTATGTCAAATGTTGAATCATTCAAACCATACTTTGCCGTCTTCACGGATACGGATCCAGCGTTGTCCATCGCTTGCCTGTTCAGATACTTGGAACATGTTGCCCATCGCTTCAATGTGCGGATCAATGCTCCATACATCATTTCTCTTGAGCTCAGCGAATTCATCCGTAAACGTGCCATGCTCGGCATAATATTGGCGCTGGCGATAATACAGCTTCCGCAGCTCCCACTTGATCAGCTCATCCGCAGGTATCTCGAACTTGAGCTCTTCTTGCGCGCTATCTTCAAATAAGACGAAGCCCCACATTTCCGGATAATGCATATTGATAATTCCTTGCGGACTCCATACCCAGTTATCTTCTGGATAAGCAGAGTTCGTAGCCGGATTAATGACCTTCTCATACTTGCCGTTCTTTACTTCCGCTTGCCACTCCACACGAGAGAAGTTGATGCGCCAGTACTCGCCATGCTTCGGCTTGCGCCCTTCCGGCGCGCACTCCTTCAACACGCTCCACGGCATAGCAACCTCTACACTCCAGCCCTTATTGGCCGCAGCAGGGTTGTTAACCTCGCCGTTGATATGCACCGCGGTTTGGATACCGCGAATATCCCAAGAGTTAATAGCAGGTCCACCGTCACGATATGGCTTCGGCAGCAGCAGATCCCAGATCGTATTCAAGGCATTTATCTCAAATTCATAATAGTTGTGAGTGTCCCCATCTGGATCTATGAAGATTTCAAAGTCATTATCGTAGAAAATAACGGAATCACGTTCAGTCTGATATGCCCAGATCTGATCCTCTTCCATCTCCGCTCCAAAATACAAATATTCATCATCCCAGAGCATCTTAACTCTAGTCCATTTATTAGGCAGCGGCTTCGCGTCGCCTTCAATATCAACGAAATCATCTGTCCAAGGAGCATGCTCCCAAAACGGCTTATCCAGCCGTCCGTCAAGCTTAAACGCTTCCTTCGCCCGCTGACACACATAATGCTTCGGATTAAACGCGGAATGCGGCTCCGGAATACTGCTTCTATTCATACTTAAATCCTCCTCAAAGATGAATATATGTGGTTGTTGGAGTTCATGATGAACCTATTTTACATCTATATACTAGATGGATATGTAAGCATATTCAATAGAATACGGCTTATTTCCATAAAATAAGTTATCGGTAACTCCCCTATCATAATTTATCTTATCTTTGAAGTAATCCGCCAGTCATTTTTCATATGTCCGGAAAATAAATAAAGGGTTGACCCATAGTCATGGTCATGACATATGAGACAGCCCCCGGCAAATAACCTTCAATCACTTACCTGCATAACAACCAACCGAATCGGACTTAATAAGCGTGACATAGATACGTTCCCGCTCCACCGACTCGTCTGCAATCAGCTTAAGCAGCTTCTCTGAAGCTACTGCACCCCATCTGCGCTTCGAATAATCGATCGTCGCAAGGCGCGGATGCACGAACTCCGCCAATTCGATATTATCGAAGCCGACAATATGAATATGCTCACCGATACGATAAGGCGAATCTTTCAATACGTTGTACATCCCGATCGCCATCTCATCGTTCAGGCAGAATACGCCTACTGGCTCCGTATACTCTTCTATGATGCGCTTGGCTGTTTGTTCGCCGCTCGACTTGAGAAAGTTCCCTGGAATCTCGATGTATTCAAGCGGTTGGTTCCGTTCAATCGTTTGTCGCACCGCGTTCATACGCTGATCCGAGTCGAAAGAGTCCTGTGGTCCAGTCATGACATATAGCTTCCGATAGCCTGCTTCAATCAGATATTCTACGGCAAGCGTAGCCCCTGCCTTGTTATCCAACAGCACCTGACTAACATTGTCATGATTCAACTCACGGTCCATCACAACCAGCTTCTGCCCGCGATCTGCATACTGCATCAATTCCTCGCTTGGAAAGAAACCGTCCAATATGATTGCGCCATCCAGCGTTCGTTCAGCCAGCAGCCGATGCGACTGCGGACCGCTGCATATGATCAACTCATAGCCCTTCTTATTCAGAACCTCTTTCATGCCCTGCAGCAACTCACCATAAAAAGCGCCGTCAAAGTCAGTTAAATAAGCGCCAATGATCTTCGTTTCCCTCTTCTTCAACGTTCTCGCGGCAGCATTCGGAATGTAGTTCAGCTCTTTTGCGACCTCAAGTATTTTTCTGCTTGTCTCTGCTGTTACTTTCGGACTACCGTTTAAAGCATATGAAACCGTAGATATGGAAACACCTGCTTGTCTGGCAATATCCTTAATACTAACCACGATACTCGCTCCTATCGTTCAATGCATGAATACTATTACTATAACAAATCATGCGGCGATCTCGAAAGACCGCCGCAAGGAAAATTTTACAGATGAATGATAATAAGATTTTGTTGATCCTTCAACAGCTCATTAAGCTGATGGCGATTGATTCGCACGCCGCCTTCACGGTAGCGGTTCGACACTGCTTCAGCTGCAACTGCCTGCCCATTAATTGTTACTTGAGCTGCAGAACTGCCGCTTAGTCGGTATTCAAATTGTACGTTGCAGCCGTTGACCATAAAGTCAAAGTGAAGTCCATCCAGCTCACGCGGCAGCACTGGGTCAATGACTAGGTCTCCCCCGTCTTGACGAATGCCGAGACAATTCGAGATCAACTGGTTCATATAGATCCCCGGGCCGCTTGAATAGATGCGCCATCCGCCTTTTACCTTCACAGTCCCTTTACGCAGCTCATCGAATCTCTCTTGAGCCTCATAGCGTGTGTTGAACTTCCCGTCCGAGCTGCTGTAGTAGGAATTGCTTTGACGAATCTCAGCATTCGGCACAACATCGCGCAGGCCGACTGGATTGATCATCTGCAATCCTGTCCAAGCTTCATCCGCCTTACCCAGCTTCGCCATCGCTTCTACGAAGCGAATATGCGCATGAACATACTGCAAGCCAACTTCGCGTCCGAAGTTAGATGCCTGCTCGGCACGCTTGAAGTTGCGGCTGACTCCGCCCGCATAGTGAGCTGGACGGTTCATCAAGCGCACGCCGTCCGGGCAATACAGCTCTTTCTTAATAAGCTGATAATGAGCTTCTGCTTGCTCATCTGTCAGCAATTCGCTGATCATGCTTCGAGTCATCGGCAGCAGGCGGTACTGAATGCCTGTCTTCTTATCGGTAGGGTGAAGCATAAGCTCAGCTTCTCCTGGGTTCTCCATGTAGACGAAGCCAGGAATGATACCGGATGAGAGCATGTATTGGTTGAAGTCCGCTTTGATGCCTTCAGCCAATTCTTTCAGCTCTGCAGCCGTTTGCTGATCCGCTTCACCAAGCACCTCTGACAACTGATTGAACACTTGATACGTCAAGGCTACTGTCCAGCTGCTGATCAGGTAACGCTTCAACTGCTTGTTCGCAGGCTGCAGCGTATCATCCCAGTCTCCGTCGCCGTATGAAGAGAGATGCGTATCATGCAGGAAGTGCTGCTTAATATATTCAAGCTCCTTCTTCGCGTGACCAAGCAACGTATCTGTCGTCTCTGTAAAGCCGAAGCCTTCTCGCTTCGTATATGGCACTTGTTCTTGCAAGATCGCAAAGTCGTGTGTCGCGCGCAAATAATCGCTTATCACCTTAAGCGGCCATACGATGATATCGCCGTGGCTTTCTTCCTGCTGAATACGATAGTAGCGGTCGAACATGAACCATTGCGGCCAGTTGCCATCGTCCTCATATTGATGGGAGTACACGGTCTTCAGAATATCGCGCACTTGCTCGTATTTCTGTGTTGCCATAAAGTACTCAGTTGGTCCTTGGCATACGTCCCGCGTTCCCCAAGCTGCACCGCCATATTGTTCAAGTCCGTGCGGTACCGAATAATGAACCAGCATATTATGCGTATACCAGTGTGCAAGAGCATTGAAGTTCTCCAGCTCTGGATGCGCTGCTCCATTGTCGTGGGAGAGATGGAAGCCGTTCATAACCGTATGGATATATTCACGGTAAGCTGCAATCTCAGCTGCTTCATCCATGTCTTGAATTGGCATATCGCCGCCGTTCAACAATCCCTGTACCGTTAAGCTCCACTCGTTGCTTGATCCGAGCTCAAGCACTACAAGCGATGCAGACCCAGCTTGAACATGCTCAGCCAATATCGTTTCGTCCTTAACTGTCATCTCTGTTCCAGACACGCGCATATTGTAGCATAGCTCTGGCAGCGTGCTTGCACTATCCGAAGCCGCATCTGCACGGAACGTCAACGTCGAGCCTGTTTGCTCCATATGGTAAGGAACGAGATACTCGTTATTGTTCATCGCGAGCTGATTCGTTACCAAGAAGCGATAATTAAGGCCCTTCTCAGAGCGCACATTCAACTGCAATTGCGGCTTATCATTCGCAGTAAAGCTGGTAATGATGAGCATATCGTTTGCCATCTTGTAATACCAACGCGCATAGTTGAAGCCAATCTCGAAGACGGCTGGCATCGTCAACAAACGATACTTGCCTTCGTACTCAACGTATATCCGCTGTCCGGATGTCTTCAGCAGATTCAGCGCGTTGCGGGCATTCGTCAACATTTTATTGTTGGACGTGTTGCCCAACACGATCTGCGAATTGAAGATCCCGTACATATAAGAAGTAGATGTTAGCACATGTTCATTCATGCGTGCATTGTCACCAGTCATAACGATGTGGCCATGAGGACGTTCAACACGCATCTCTTTCTCTTTCATCACGACGTGCTCATACGTATCTGTGAAGAATGAGAGCAGTTCACTGCCTTCATATTCTTCCTGACCACGATTCGGGAAGTAGCGATCCAGCTCTTCCTTCGTCATCGCTTCCGAATGCATTGGAGCTCCAAGAAGAGCAGCAGCACACACCTTAGGCTCTGCTTCTGCTTCTACCTTCGGCATCGTCTCAGCCTGTGCCCACGCGTCACGCACTTCTTGTTCATATTCGAGAGCTGTAACCGCATCAGCATGATCTGGTTTCACCATTCCATAGAATACGAATCTGGCATCGCCTTGCAATTGAACACGTTCCGATTGCAGCGCCGTATAAGTAAACTCATATTGATAGACTTCATTAGATAATGATTGCTGCTTAAGCGCCTCTGGCTCATTTGTTTCCTTGTAGGACAAGCCGAAGAATTGATAGCCGTCTGTCGAATAGCCAATTGCTTTCGTCAACGATCCTTGTTGTGTGTATGGGAATCCGCTCGACATCGGCTGATTCTGGCGTGAGCACACCACATATCCACGCTTCTCGTCCTGGAATACAGCATGATCCACATATTGAGCCATGTAGGATTCATTCGTTCTTACTGCTCCTTGGTCAGCGAGGCCTAGGTCCTGACCGTAAATAACATCAACCTCTGCTCCGTTTCCTTTGACGTGGACATCCCAGAACCAGATGCCTGCAGAAGTCAGCGTAAATACAACTTCATACGATACGCCTTCTGTCTCACCCTTATACAGCGCGCGAGACCCATCAAAGCTCACGCGGCTTGCTGAACGAATGCCCAGCATAGGCACAACGCGAATTGCGCCATGTTCGTGGATGCGCAAGTACAAGTTGTTCATAGCCCCGTCGATCGGGTTGGACATGACTTGGTTGACCATAATCTTGCCGTACATGACGTCGCGAATATCTCCGCTCGTCATGAATGTAAATGTAACTTCACCCGCTCGAATCGGGATAGTAGGATTGTTGTTCATCATTGCTTTCATCTCTGACATCGACTCCATTCGAATTGTATACTACTTCTTCAATGTGAATCCAAGCTCCTGAACATCCCGGCTGTTCGGGCCGACATAAACGGAGAATGTACCTGCATCACTTCTATATTGCAGATCCGCATGATGATAACGGAGCTGTTGTTCCGTTATTGTAAATGTCACTTGCGTGCTTTCACCCGGCAAGAGCTTCACCTTGCGGAATGATTTCAATTCCTTCAATGGACGGACTACGTCTCCTGAATGATCGCGAACATAGAGCTGTACAACCTCTTCCCCTTCAATGTCGCCTGTATTCGCAACTTGAATCGTGACTTCAAGAGGCTGTTCTTCTGTCATCAGCTGCGAAGACAGAGCCGCCTCTCCATAGGAGAAAGTCGTATAGCTCAGGCCGTAGCCGAATGGAAGCAGCGCTTCGTTCGGAATGTCCAGGTACTGCGACACATATCGCACTTGGGCATCTGGAGCACCCTGCGGACGACCTGTATTGAAATTATTGTAGTACACCGGAACCTGTCCTACGCTGTACGGGAATGACATCGTCAGCTTACCGGACGGATTAGCTTCGCCATACAGCAGCTTCGCTACAGCCGCGCCGCCATCAGTTCCTGGATACCATGCTTCCAGCACCGCGTCTGCTTGGTCAATCACACCGTGCAGATCAAGCGGACGGCCGTTAAAGAGCACGACAGCCATCGGCTTGCCGAGCGACTTCAATGACGCGATCAATACCAATTGGATAGCAGGCAGGCGAATATCCGCGCGGCAGCCTGCTTCACCGCTCATATCGGAGTGCTCACCAAGTGCAAGCACGATCACATCGGCTGCCTTCGCGGTCTCAATCGCAGCTTGCAGCTGCCCTTCCTCCGCGCTTTCGATGCCGCAGCCTGGAGCGATCGCGATCTGCGCTGCTCCCGCGATGCTGGTCATGCCATCAGCAAGCTGAATAGCATCGTCGCGCGAGCCGAGCCATGACCACGGCCCAAGAATGTCGCCGTTCTGCGCAAACGGGCCGATAAGCGCCACCTTCTGCTCTTTGGCAAGCGGCAGTACGCCTTCGTTCTTAAGCAGCACGCACGCCTTAAGTGCCGCATCGTGTGCCGCACGGCGATGCTCTTCGCTGAGCACAACCGTTTGCTCCAGCTCAGGATCTGCCCCGCGCAGCGGATTCTCAAACAGCCCCAGCTTCGACTTCAGCTTCAGAATGCGCAGCACCGCTTCATCGATCAGCGCTTCATCCACCTCGCCGCTTTCAATTAATTCATTCAGATGATGCTCATAGCATGAGGTCATCATTTCCATATCTACACCTGCATGGATTGCCTTATAAGCAGCTTCCTTCTCATCAGCGGCTACACCATGCGGAATCATTTCCTTAACCGCGCCCCAATCGGATATGAGCACGCCGTCGAAGCCCCACTCATCCCGCAGCAGATCGCGCATCAATCGCTTATTGCCGCTTGCCGGCACACCATCCACTGTATTGAAGGACGTCATCACCATCTCGCAGCCTTCTTCAAGCGCTGCTTTATAGGAAGGCAAATAATATTCGCGACGCATCCATTCAGACATGTCGACCGTATTATAATCCCGTCCGCCTTCTGCTGCGCCATATGCCGCAAAGTGCTTCACGCACGCTGCAACTTTGCTGGTGTCGTTGCTCAGGTCGCTTCCTTGAAATCCGCGAACGAACGCGCGAGCGAACTCCCCGTTCAAGTACGGATCCTCGCCTGTCGATTCCATCACGCGCCCCCATCTCGGGTCACGCACCAGATCGACCATCGGCGCGAAGGTTACATGCACTCCTGCAGCCGCAGCTTCTTTCGCGGCAACCGCTGCGCTTTGCTCCGCAAGCTCCATATCCCAGGAGCATCCGATCGCAAGCGGAACCGGGAAGATCGTTTTGTAACCGTGAACAATATCCGCCATAACGATTAGGGGAATACCCAATCGGTTATACTTCATATGAGTCTCTTGAACTGCTGCTACACTAGCAGCCCCAGTCAATCCCAGAACGGAACCCGAATTACGAACCGTTTCTTCTGTGATACCTAAGGAGGCCATTGGACCGGTAATTTGCCCTTCACTATTTACACCTTCATAAAAAGGTGGTGCCAATTGCAGCAGCTGCGCGATCTTCTCAGCACGTGTCATCTGCTTCATCAGTGATATCAATTGTTGTTCCGTCAAAGGTATAACCTCCATCTCATGGCCAGCCCTATGTCTCAAGTAGAATGATACCGGTAATATGGGCTCCATGTTGCTCTTCATCGGTAATTGAAATAGAAAACGCATACTCGAAACGTTTTTATTCATATGAATTTGATTATAAAGCTCTGTTTTAATACAGTCAACCGTAACAATAATGCGATTACAAAGAAATCGAATCGTTTTTATTTTTTAGAAAAATGTACTTGAATGCGATTTCAGAATAGTTTATACTGTGAATCGAAACGTTTTGATCTTGTGCATTACCGCTTTCATTGCTATATTATTGACATATCGAAACGTTTCAAGACAGCGCTTTATTTCGAGCTTTCTGTTTTGTTAAGGCAATCCTAAGGGGCGATCATACCAAGGCATGTGGAGGTGCAAGGCATTCTATCGGATTGTTCACAGAATGTAAGTCTGCAATAAAGTGTGCAATAATGAAATGAATAAAACACATCTTGAATAACTAGGAGGAATAATCAGCATGAAGAAATCATTATCGATTGTTTTGGCCACAACAATGTTGTTTATGGGTGTACTCACAGGGTGCTCATCCAAGAACGATGACGCAGCTCAAGGTACTACTGATGGAAAGACTGGAGAGCAAGTTACTCTTAACGTATGGGCTATGGGCGAAGAAGGCAAGATACTTCCTCAGCTCGCTGAAGAGTTCACGAAAGAAAACCCTGACATCAAAGTAAATGTACTGGCTATGCCTTGGGATCAAGCACATGATAAATTGCTGACTGCTATCGCATCCAAAAAAGGTCCAGACGTTGTCCAAATGGGTTCATCTTGGATTCCAGAATTCGGTGATGCAGGCGCAATCGCTGACCTGGCACCTTACCTTGAACAATATCCTGAATTGAAGCAAGAAAACTTCTATTCAGGTGCAGCTGAATTCGCAACATACGACGGAAAATACCTTTCAGCTCCTTGGTACGTAGATACTCGCTTCCTCTATTACCGTACAGACTTGCTGAAAGAAGTTGGTTACGATAAAGCTCCTGAAACATGGGAAGAATTATCCGATGCCGCTCAGAAGCTTGCTGCTCGCGGCGAAGGCAAATACGGTATGTCGATCGATGCTAAAGAACAATCCCTCGGCTTCATGTTCGCTCGTCAGAACGGTTCCGAGTGGTTTGATGCAAACGGCAAGCCATTGTTAAACCAGCCTGAGTTCGTAGAAGCAGTTGAATATGCTAACAGCTTCTTCCAAAACGGATCTACTCCGGTCGATCTTGGACTTGATACGATCGTTGCGTTTAAAGACGAAGGTATCGTACCTATGTTCATCAGCGGTCCTTGGATGATTAAGATGATCCAAGATCAGGCTCCAGAATTGGAAGGCAAATGGGCAACAGCCGTATTGCCTAAGAAAGAAAACAACATGTCCATCTTGGGCGGTTCCGGCTTGTCCATCTTCGAATATTCAACTCAAAAAGATGCTGCCGCGAAATTCATTGCTTACATGAGCAAGCCTGAAACTCAATTGAAATGGTTTGAAATGTCCCGCGCTCTGCCTGCTTCAACTGCTGCATGGGAGAACGAGGTATTCACAACCGATGCTAACTACAAAGTTATCCGCGAACAATTGGATAATTCAGCGCCTGTACCGGTAATTAAGGAATGGGATGAAATCAGCCAAGTATACGTTAAGAGCTTTGAGAGAATTTACCGTGGTAAAGCAGACGTACAAAAAGAAATGGATGAATTCAATAAGCAAGTCGAGAAGATCCTTAGCAAATAAGAATCTAGTATAATCCGCTAACCGGCAGAAATGCCGGTTAGCTCCTATTAATCTACTTGTACTGGACGTAAGAGTAAAGGAAGTGATGATTCGTTATGAAAGCTTTTTTAAATCGTAGAGCTCCATACTTCTTCATAGCGCCAACATTAATATTGCTCACTTTGTTTTCATTAGTTCCGATTGTAGTCGCTCTGTTCATCAGCTTTACAGACATGGACATGAGTGGATTAGGAAACCTGAGCAATGTCGATTTTGTCGGGTTTGACAACTATGTCGAGGTTATGGCTGACCCTCTCTTTCTGAAAGCCATCAGCAATACGTTGTTCTACGTTATTATCGGCGTTCCGCTCGTTATTCTGTTTTCACTTGGCATCGCCATATTGATCAATCTCGGAACGTCGCGAATATTCAAAGCATTTCGTGTCGTTTACTACTTGCCTTCTGTAACTAACGTTGTCGCTGTAGCTGTTGTATGGAGTTACATGTACAATCCAACGCTCGGCCTATTAAACTACGTGCTGGATCAAGTCGGCCTGCCGGCAGTTCCATGGTTGACAGATCCGACGATGGCGAAAGTATCGCTTATTCTGCTCGCGCTCTGGAGAGCAATTGGTCTTAATATGATCATCTTCATCGCTGCGCTTCAAGGCATACCGAAGTCCTATTATGAAGCTGCACAGCTGGATGGAGCGAATACATGGCAGCAAATAAGAAATATTACAGTACCTATGCTGCGCTTCGCGATCTTCTTCGTATCGATTACAACTATGATTGGTTGGCTGCAATTCTTTGAAGAACCGATGATTATGACAAAAGGCGGACCTCTCGACGGCACAACCTCGGTAGCATTGTTCATTTACAATAACGGCTTCCAATTGAGCAACTTTGGTTATGCGGCCGCAGGCTCATTCATACTGTTCGCAGCCATTATAACCATCACGCTTATTCAATTAAAAGTGCAGAAAAATGATACCGACATGGTGTAAGAAACGGAGGTGCATCTATGAGCTCAACTACTGTTAATTCGAAATCAATGCCCAATAATCATAAATCAAAGTCTTTTAGCGCAGATCAAAAGCACAAGCTATTTCAGTGGGTCGTTGGCATTGTGCTGACAATAGGCGGCATCCTGTTCATGCTTCCCTTCGTGTGGATGATTCTATCCTCATTCAAGCCAGAGGCAGAGATTATGTCGATTCCGCCTACCCTGTGGCCGGAGACGTTCACATTTGATAATTATAAAGATCTGTTTACCAAAATGAACTTCGATGTTTATTTGGTTAATACCCTGATCGTCGTATTCTTCTCGTTATGCGGCATGATGCTTAATGCTGTTGCAGGATATGGATTTGCCAAGTACGATTTCAAAGGTAAGAAAAGCTTGTTCGTACTCGTTCTGGCAACGATGATGATTCCATCGCAAGTTACCATGATTCCGGTATATCTGATTCTTAACTCGATGGGTCTGACCAATACGATGATCGGTGTCGTTCTTCCAAGTCTCGTTGGTGCATTCGGGGTCTTCTTGTTCCGACAGTTCATGTCTACCATACCGACTGAGCTGCTCGAGGCGACTCGCCTAGAAGGAGCGAGTGAATATCGCATCTTCGCACAGATCGTCTTGCCAATCTCGAAGCCGATCTTGGCTGTACAAGCAGTCTTGGCTTTCATCGGCGGCTGGAACAGCTTCTTGTGGCCGTTGATTATCGCCAACGACGAGAGTCTGTATACATTGTCTGTTGGACTATCTCTATTGAAGGGACAATACAGCAGCAACTACGCACTGCAGATGGCAGGTGCAGCATTCATGGTCGTCCCAGTTATGATCATCTTTACTTATTTCCAGAAGCATATTATTGAAAACTTCTCAATATCAGGCATGAAATAATGACATGAAGTATGGTAGCTTTCATAACGCATCATCAAACTACCGCTGGAGTCTATGACTCCAGCGGCTTTTAACATAATTAATAGTTTCATGAAAGGGTGAATGGCATGTCACAAGAGACATACAAGCGTCCCAATATTCTGTTTATTATGTCAGATGATCACGCCTCGCATGCGATCAGCGCCTATGGCAGCCGAGTGAATTCGACTCCGAATCTGGATCGAATCGCGAACGAAGGCGTTCGTTTCGACAATTGCTTCTGCACGAACTCGATCTGTGCGCCAAGCCGAGCTACTATCCTTACCGGTGTATACAACCATATCAATGGCGTTAAGACACTTGGAGACGATCTGGACGGCAGACAAGTCACATTCCCTAAGCTGCTGCAAGCAGACGGATATCAAACCGCTATGATCGGAAAATGGCATCTGGGGCACGGCGGAAACTATGATCCTACTGGCTTCGACTACTGGAATGTACTTCCGGATCAAGGAGACTACTATGATCCAGACATGATCGAGATGGGTAATAAGAAGCGTTATGAAGGCTATGTGACCGATATTATTACCGATATGTCCTTGAATTGGATCAAGGACCGTGATCCTGAACATCCATTCATGCTCATGTGCCATCACAAGGCACCTCACCGTCATTGGGAGCCGGACAAGAAGCATATGCACCTGTATGAAGATATTGATATTCCGGAACCTGAGACATTTAACGATGATTACGCCACTCGCTCTCAAGCAGCGGTTCAAGCTAAGATGCGCATTGATGATCTGAATGATCTCGATACGAAAGGCGCGCCGCCAGAAGGATTAACTCCTGAAGAAGTGAGAAGTTGGAAGTACCAGCGTTATATGAAAGACTACTTGCGCTGCATCGCATCCATCGATGATAACGTCGGCAGAATGCTGGACTACTTGGATGAAGCAGGCTTGGCAGAGGATACGATCGTGATCTATACCTCCGATCAGGGCTTCTTCCTCGGTGATCATGGATGGTTCGATAAGCGCTTTATGTATGAGGAATCCCTTCGCATGCCATTCCTGGTACGTTATCCGCGTGAAATCAAGCCTGACATCGTAAACTCGGACATCGTTCTCAACACAGACTTTGCACCGACGTTCCTCGAATATGCCGGATTGCCGATTCACGAGCGCATGCAGGGCAAGAGCATTCGCCCACAGTTTAACGGTGTGACGCCAGATGATTGGCGGACATCGATGTATTACCGCTACTGGATGCACTTAGACGGCTGTCATGAAGTCTACTCCCACTACGGAATTCGCACGCATGACTATAAGCTGATCTACTATTATGCACAGGCGCTTGGCACGACCGATTCAAGGGACGAGGATCGTCCGCCAGAATGGGAACTGTTTGACCTCAAGCAAGATCCGTACGAACTGAACAATGTATATAACTCCCCAGAATACGCCGATCGCGTGAAATCATTGACTGCTGAATTGGAGCAATTGATTGCAGACGCGAAGGATGAAGCTGTTCATTAAACTTATAATTCATCGGAGGCATTCATCATATGATACAAATACATGATCAGAAGATAACGATTAACGGACAAGATACGATATTGTACGGTGGAGAATTGCATTATTTCCGCGTACCGAAGAAAGATTGGAGAGCGCGAATTCGCTCGATCAAGGAAACGGGCGGCAACCTGGTCAGCACCTATATTCCATGGGTGTTTCACGAGCAGGAAGAAGGAGACATCGACCTGACAGGCCGTACTTTCCCTGAGAAGGACATTAAGCACTTCCTTGATCTGATCGCAGAGGAAGGCATGTATTGTCTGGTACGTCCAGGCCCTTATGTTATGGCGGAAATCATTGATCATGGCGTTCCAGGCTGGTTTATTGACCGCTACCCTGAAGGCTGTGCTCATAAGAAGGACGGCAGCCGACATGAAAGCCGCATCGCGAGCTATATGAGTCCTGTATTCCTTGACAAGGTCAACATCTGGTACCGCGAAATCTGCGGCCTGCTGGCGCCTTATCAAGTACAGAACGGCGGGCCTGTTGTGATGTTCCAGCTCGATAATGAGATTGGCATGCTGAACTGGGTTACGAATCAGATCGACTTTAATGATTCTACCTTGGATGCCTTTGTTCCTTATTTCTGCGAGTATTACTCAGAAGAAGAAATGAAGGAAACCTACGGCATCACGAAAGATGAAGCAGCAGCATTTATTCGCCAAGAGCTTAAGAACCCTACTGAAGCATACGCATTGCCGATGCAGCAAGTAAGCGGACATTTCCATCGTCAATACTACCGCATGTATGTTGATCAATTGAAGAAGCTTGCGAATAGCTACGATATTGATCTGCCGTTTGTTATCAATGTGCATGGCTTCCATACAGATGATCTGGTTAAGCGCGGCACGATGTATCCAATCGGGCTGTCACAGCTGATGGATACTGGAGAAGTAGAAGGCACGATGTTCGCTGGTGACTACTACCTTGGCAATATCGAATACGATAACTACATCGATATCATATTGGCAAATGCCTTTACACGCGCTGTTCAACCTGCGAATCAGCCGTTGTTCTCTGCTGAGTTCCAAGGCGGATGCATCTTCGACCGCCCTCGTCTGCAGCCGAAAACATTCGACCTGACGACTCGCCTCTGTGTTGCTGCTGGTATGGATGCGATCAACTATTACATGTTCGTTGGCGGCGAGAACTATAACGGCATCGGCATCTTCGGTCGCCGTCATGATTGGCAGACGCCTGTTGCGCTCGACGGCTCGCTGCGCCCGCATTATGGCACTATCCAGCATATCGGTAAGATGCTGAAGCTGTACGGTTCCAAGCTTGCTAATACAAAGCCGCAGTTCGATACAACTCTCGGCTTCTATCCGGACTATTACATGACCGAGTATCATAATGAAATCACGGAAGGTGTTGCGAAACGACTGAAGCAAGCTAGAGAAGTCAACTTTAACAGCAGCTTCGTGAAATTCCTCGTTCACCATAATGTGGTGGTAGACGCCTACAATATGCTGAAGCAAGAAGACATCGACGTGAAGCGCACTCCTGTGTTGTGGATGTTCTCAACAGAGTGGATGGCTGCGGATGTTCAACGCAGACTTGTAAGCTATGTGGAGCGCGGCGGCAAGCTCATCATCTTCCCAGAACTGCCTAGCAAGGGCATGGATGGCAAGCCTTGTACGATTCTGATGGATGCACTTAACTCACGTGTGCTGAATAAGTTCAAGAATGACTTCGCTCGCATGGAGAAGATGGACTCTATCTATTGCAACGAAGTAGAAACGTATGACGCAAAAGACGGTGCATTCGCATGGCATGAAGGCAATGGAGAAGCTGTTGCGTTCGAGAAGAAGATTGGCGCAGGTACTGCGTACGTATTCGGTATGACATTATCCGGCGACTTCGAGTATCAGAAGGATGTCATTGGACTCGTCATGAAACAGGTAGGCTTCTCATCCGATATTCAGCTTGATGCTGAATTGGATGTTTCGATACGGAAGTCGGAAGATGGCAGCATGTTCGTATTCATGCACAACTTCGATTTCTGGTCTAAGAAGACGACTGTCCGTTTCCGCGGCGAACTGCTGTTCAACGGAGCCACGATTGAAGTTGGTGCGAACTCTGGTCTGATGCTGCCGATCAACGTAGCACTGACAGACGAGCTGAAGATCATCTCCTCTACTGCCGAATTTACCGGTTTAGAGACTATCGGAAATGAACTGGTACTCTCGATTGCACCAGCTACTGAGCCTAAGACGATCGAGGTGCAGACTCGCGGCTTAGCACCGCAGTCTCAACCAGGAGTGAACATTGAAGCTTTAGGCGATGGCCGCTTCAAGATTGCTATGGACGAAACGAAAGCAGCCGTTAACCTGCGCTTTGCATAACTTGAATAAGGCTGCCACGCGAGCGATATCCGCTTGTGTGGCAGCTTTTTCTTTACCGCCCCCCATTTTCCAAATTGTCACAGACCGATTCTATCTACTCCCCTGCTATTGCTGCTTCATATACGAATTCTATGTTTGACGATGTAATGAAACTAGTGGATCGATTCAAAAAAATATCAAAAATATAGGTTGGTAAATAAAGACTTTTGATATGTGAAATAGTATATTAAACTATGTAGGTACTTACATGTGGTTCTATCTACCATATGGACAAACTTGAGTAGGAAATAGCATAGAATATAACACCTGCCTTAACCAATAAGACCATGTAGGGGGAGTTAATATTGTCTAAATTACAATCCTATTTATTTGAAAAAGTGAACCCAAAAGATGTGATGTTACTTGAAGAAGGCATGAACGGATTAATTGCCGTGACTTCTAGTATCGTCTACTTAGTAAGAGGTAAATTATTGGAGAAGAAATCAATCAAGACATATTCCATTTCTAGCATTTCTTCTATTGATCTTAAAAAGCCTAGTATATTCACAAGAGGCTTCTTTCAGATTATATCCAGCGGGAGCGGTGATCGCACCAAGCGAACAAGTTCGCATATGGATCTCGCCAAGGATGAGAATACGGTCATGTTTGCATCCGCTTCATATGATCAGTTTATTAAGATCGAACAAATAATATATAAATTGAGAGACACGGCGAAAGCCCCCGCTACGATTCACGTAACAGCTAATAACGAGGACGATGCTCTTGCCAAGCTGGAGAAGCTCGCTAAGCTAAGAGATCAGAACGTGATTACAGCCGAAGAATTCGAGGCCAAGAAAGCTGAGCTACTAGCCAAATTGTGATACATATTAGAAAAACATACTCATGAACATACAATAGCGCGGCTCTCGGTTACTCGAGAAGCTGCGCTGTTTTTCATATCGGTAGTGGTGCTGATGAAGGTAATTAAACCCTGACCTCCCCATTTCGAGAGGGATCATTACCGCGTACCAATTTAGGCAATATTTTGAACTTTTTATAATTATTACTTCATTACTACTGGAAATCATGTACAATATCTATTTGTGACATCATTTCTTAGGAGGGGTAATATGAAAAAGATAGCAGTGTTGTTCGTTTTAATGTCCGTCATTTTTGCTGGTTGTGGTTCATCTAACAAAGCAGATGAAAAACTTGCAGTCGATTACATCAACTCATTCATGAATGAAACTGATGTAGAGGCTAAAAAGAAATTTGTTGAGGAAAACGTCCATCCTGATATTAAGCCACTTTTCCAACTGGGACAATCGAATGTGTTAGAAGAAAGTGAAATGCTTAAAGATCCAAAAGTCATTGAATCCATTGATTATGAAGAAAAGGGAGAAAAGGGCACTCTGGTACTGATAAGCGGATCAGTTAATGGAGAGCAAAATGAAATTATCGTTTTGATTTTAGAAGGTAAGTTGGGATTTGCATTTAATAGCAACGTAGAAAATGAAGCACTAAAGAATACTTATGATGAAATGCGTTCAGAATTTAAAGCTAAGCCATTAAAGTAGGATAAAGAGCCATAGGATCATTGAAGTGCTACCTGTCAAGTAGACAGTGTAAAAAACAAAAACAGTTGGTTTATTTTCCTCAGCTCGGTTTAACAGAG
>NZ_JBYTDY010000006.1:0-265383 GCF_058791835.1 Paenibacillus sp. EB106-04-04-XG159
CTCTGTTAAACCGAGCTGAGGAAAATAAACCAACTGTTTTTGTTTTTTACACTGTCTACTTGACAGGTAGCACTTCATCCCGTGCTGCTGGCTTTCTTTATGTTGACCGCCCAACTCGCAACCAATCCATACTGAACTTCCTCAAACCACTGCCTACTACTCAAAAGCTTCTCCAGACCACTACCCCTTCTACCGCCATTTCGCTATTATCCCAACCTCTCAGGTGCTCACTCCATTCTGAGGCAAGGGGATAGTACTCAAAGGCTTCGCCAGACCACTACCCTTCTACCGCCATTTCGCTATTATCCCAACCGCTCAGGTGTCGACCCCATTCTGAGCCCTGGGGATAGTACTCAAAGGCTTCGCCACACCATTACCCTATCTACCGTCATTTCGCTATTATCCCAACTTCTCAGGTGTCGACCCCATTCTGAGTCCTGGGGATAATACTCGAATGCTTCTCTACTCCACTACCCCTTCTACTTCCATCTCGCTATTATCCCAGCCTCTCAGGTGCTCACACGCATTCTGAGGCCAGGGGATATTACTCAAAGGCTCACCAATACTGAGTCTACAAAATAATGATCAGCAACTAAGACACATATTCAGCAAAAATACCGCATGCCTCAACTCAAGGACACGCGGCGTATCATCCATTCTGCTATAATCCTGCTAATACTTGATACCAGATCCCGCGCTTACTGTACAGCAGTTCGCGGACATGCTTCCAGCCACCCATCTCCTCGATCGTAAACACACCTTCGTCTGCCGCTTCCGTATCGATTCCAGGAAGCGGAATAACAGGGCGGAATCCTGACTCCAGCCACAGCTTCTGCGCCTGCTCACTGCGCAAGAATTCTACGAAGGCAGCAGCAGCCTCACGGGTTCCATGCTTATCGACGTATCGATCAACGACGACGACTGGATTCTCGATCAGGATCGTATGCTTAGGCACCACGATCTCATAGTGCACGCCTTGCTTTTGGCGGGCTAACAATTCATTTTCATACGTTATGATTGCATCTCCGACACCGTATTCGAAGGCAGCCATTGAAGCTCTGCCGCTCTTATCCATCGATATTACGCGTTGATGTACGGCTGAGAGCAGCTCTTTGGCATAGGATGCGGCATCGACGCCTTTTTCCTTCGCCATGAGCAAGCCAGCGCCATAGATCGCGTTAATGTCCCACTGCGCCCCGCCAGACGTCTTGGGATTAGGGTACAGCACATCCACATGAGGCTGTGTGAGATCATTCCAATCTCGAATGCCATGCGGATTACCTTCTCTCGTGCCGATAACGACGATGGAGCGGGTCACCATACCTGCATACGGATCACGCTGCTTCCAATCCTCTGGCACTAAATCAGCTGCAACCAGCTTATCCACATCGCCTTCCATCGCGAACAACGCCACATCCGCTTCCATTCCTCCAGCTATTGACCGCGCCTGTGTCCCAGAAGCCTCGTACGATTGCTGGATGTTCAGAGTCTGGCCAGTCTGCGCTTGCCATTGCCGCTGAAACTCGGGGATGATTCGCTGCAGCGCATCCTTGGCTACCGAATAAGCGCCTATAACCAAGGTTTGTGTTCGGTCTGATGCCATGTCCGCTGATACATTTGTGTTCACAGATGCACTAGGCTGCTTCACACAAGCGTTCAGTACAAGTATCAATAGGGCGATTACCAAGAAGGCTGCCCCCCTCCGCCCTGATCGCAGCAGCCATAGATTCATGCGCTCCAACTCCTTTATTTCACCTGTAGAAATGACAAGTCATTCGAGTACTGGCTAAATGTATATGGGCGCAGGATCACTCTTGAGGGCATTCTCCAGCATCCAATGATCATTTCCATGGAACAAATAAATACGGTGCACAAGTACCTGCACTTGCTCACCCGGAGTTAAGGAAGGACTCTCCAGCGAACGATACGTTTTAAGCCGCAGATCGCCGACCTCTACTTCGACAAGCCATTCACTGCCGCGAAAATGAAGCGCCTTAACTACCCCTTGCTCGCTTGCAGATGCCAATCTGAGTTCTCCAGGCTTTCCAATTTCGATATACTCCGGCCGAATCAGCGCTTTGCTCGATGTCCACACAGTCGCACTCTCAAAACCTTTTAACAAATGAATATCTGAAACGATGGTCGACTCTCCGATAAATGACGCAACAAAGGGCGTCTCAGGATGCTTATAAATATCCCAAGGTGTCCCTTTCTGCTCCATATACCCTTGCTGTATGATCATGATCTCGTCGGCGACTTCAATCGCTTCATCCTGATCATGAGTTACGAATATCGAGGTGATGCCAACCTGCTCAATGAGCTGACGCAGCCAACTGCGCAATTCTTGGCGGATCTTAGCGTCAATAGCGGCAAAGGGCTCATCAAGCAATAACAGCTGCGGCTCTGGCGCTAAAGCACGCGCAAAGGCAACACGCTGCCGCTGTCCTCCGGACAACTGATGAGGGTAGCGCTTCTCGATGTCCTTCAAGCCAGTAAGCTCTAGCAGTTCCTTTACACGCGCTTTAGTTCGTACTTTAGACCATTTTTTCACCTTTAGGCCAAATGCAATATTGTCGAACACCGTCATATGCTTAAACAGCGCATAATGCTGGAATACGAATCCGATGCCGCGCTCTTGAGGCGGTACTCCGTTCATCACACGCCCTTGAAACCGAATCTCTCCGCTGTCCGGCTGTTCTAGCCCAGCCAGCATGCGCAGCAGAGACGTCTTGCCGCCTCCGCTCGGACCAAGCAGCCCGATCAGCTTGCCTGCTTCGATATTGAAGCTCACATCCTTAACCGCTTGATAGGGTCCAAACCATTTATTCAGCTTGTGAACCTCAATGTGCATGATCAGGCCCTCCTTTTCGTTTCTTCGCCCATTCCATAACCAGAAGCAGCGAGACTGAGATGATGGCAAGCACAACAGCGAGACTGTTAGCTGCTGCTATATTAAAATTATCCACATCCTGATAAACAAGTGTGGTCATCGTCTGTGTCTTGTTCATAATATTGCCTGATACGACGAGCACTGCGCCAAATTCACCGAGTGAACGAGCTACTGTCAGCACAATACCGTAGATAACACCCCATCGAATGGAAGGCCAAGTTACTCTCCAAAATGTAGTACACGAATACGCCCCCATCATATAGGCCGCTTCCTCTTGCTGAGTACCAATTTCCTGCAGCACAGGCGCAACCTCGCGAACCATTAGTGGAAAGGTTACAAACAGTGTAGCTAATACCATACTGGGAAATGCATAAACGATAGGGAACCCTGCCTCAGACAGCAGTGCTCCAAGAACCGTATGCGGTCCGAGCAGCAGCACAATCATGAAGCCGCCTATCACGGGCGATACTGCGAACGGCAGATCGATGATACTGTTCATCCATTTGCGCAGCAACCGACTGAGCCACCCGCCTCTAACGATCAACAGTGCCGTCCATACGCCAAATAGCGTATTCAGTACCGTAACGACAAGTACAACTGCGGCTGTCATCCACATGGCATGCAGCGCCTCTGGGCGAAGCAATGCATTTATGATCGTTTGAAGACCGTCTTGGACTGCTCCATAGAGCATTTGCAATAATGGACTGACGAGAAGCAGGACAAATATCAGGTAGGTTGCTAAGATAAGGAGTTTGCCTATAGAAGAGGTTTTGCTTGGATTGGGGTCAGATGTCATGAGCGATTCCCCCAAGATTGTACGGAATGAACGAACCATAGGATAAGGAGAGACATCGTCAGCAGAATAACCGATATCGCGGCTGCCCCCTGCGGATTGCCGCTTTCAATCTCACCGAATATATATACGGAGGCTATTAAGGTTTTGCCGGGAATATTGCCAGCTATCAGCACAACTGCTCCAAATTCAGCTATAGCTCGAGAAAATGCCAGCATGCTGCCGCTCACGATGCCAGGTCTCATTTGCGGGAGCAGCACCTGCATAAAGGTGCGCCATTTGGATGCGCCTAAGGTCAGTGCTGCTTCTTCCTGAGTTCTGTCCCTTTCCTCCAGAAGCGGTTGAATCGCACGTATGACAAACGGAAACGTGACGAAGACCATCGCAATCACAATTGCAGGCTTATCGAATACCAATCGCCAACCAAGCTGATCCGCCCACTGGCCCACTATGCTGCTAGGTCCAAGCAGCAGCAGGATCATCAATCCACCAACAGCTGTTGGAAGCGCAAATGGAAGATCTACTAAGCTGTTCAACAGCACACGGCCTGGAAAACGATAGCGATGCAGCACCCAAGCGCATATTGTCCCTAGTACAGCATTAATAAGTGCCGCGATCACAGCCAGCTTGAACGTAAGCCATACGGCTTGCCACGCTATAGGCTCAAATACGCTGTCCCAGAATGTATACCATCCCTTTGACCATGCATGAACATAGATGCCTGCAATCGGCAGGACAATCAAGATTACGATATATAGCAATAACGTGGTTCGAAACCCCCACATTGCTCCTTTATGCCGTAATATCGCATTCATCGCAGCTGTTCCCTCCTCCATATATGATTATTCCAAGCAACTTACTTGGTGTTATGTTACTAAATCTCTCCATTATTTGTCAATCACGCAAATGTACCATTGTGGATATAGGCATCAGCATGCATTTCCTGTGCTACTATTCAAATTTCCTTATGCAACCTATTCGAAATGCTTATATTTGGTTCATATGTACAGGTACAATTGCGGAAAATTATTGTTGAGGATGCACCGGTCAATGTGATCGTGAATGCCGCATGCCATTAATATTCCGTAGGTCATTCGACAGGGTTCTACCATTAACGCTTTAGCACATTAGCCCCATAACTCATTACATCTGCGACGCTTTCGTTAACTAAAGAAAAAAGACGTCAAAAGACGTCTTTTTTCATAACATATGGGAAGTTAAGCAGTTTGAGCAGCTTCTTCAGCCGCCTTACGACATAGGAAACGGACGTGAGCGGAAGCCGCCGGCTTCACTTCTTCAAAGCTGACTTGATCCTGAATGTAATAAGAAATGAAGCCATGCATGGCCAAGAACAGGGTACGAGGTATGTTGTGCCGATCTTGATCATTCGATAAATATGCATTGAGCGATTGACGGACTATAGTTGAAAATGTCTCCAGGCATCGGCCTTGTTCAGCACGAGCATACGCTAGAAGCTCTTCATCTCGCGTCATAAACATAATCTCATAGTGATGCGGGTTGTTTAATCCATAACTAATAAATTCTAGCATGACTTGTTCAAGCTTCGACATTCCATCGTGCTGCGTTTGATTGATCACTCGTTCAAACAGTCGCCCCAGCTTGCAGAAATCCTCCTGCACAATGGCATAGAACAGCTCTGCCTTATCTTTAAAATGATAATAGAGCGAACCATGACTGTATCCTAACTGCTGACCTATACTGCGCATTGATATGGAACGATAGCCCTTCGTTACGAATAAATGCCTCGCTACCTCCAGAATGCGCTCTCGCGACAATTCCTGTTCTACGGCTTTTCTTGGCATAGCGCTTCTTCTCCTTATTCCCCTTCAATATGAAATTCTAAATCTTCCTTTCGAATAACCGCTTGCCCTTGGGTCAAGTCGGTAATCCAAGCAATAAAGGCATCGCTTTCAGACACTACCGGCAAACAAACCAGCGTAACCTTGTCGGTAAATTGTGTCTCCCCCATTCGCGTACCTTTATTTCTGAGCTCATTCTCCAGCTTGCCTAACCATGTGTAATCCACTTCGACCGTAACTTTCTGGTGGAGCACCTTCTCAATGGCTCCAGCACCTTCAATAGCGGCTACAGCCCCATCTGTATATGCTCGGATTAATCCCCCCGCTCCGAGCATGATACCGCCAAAATAACGAGTAACTACGATCGCGACATCCTTCAAGCCTTGATTCTTAATCACTTCCAGGATCGGCTTGCCGGCAGTGCCGCTTGGTTCGCCGTCATCAGAGGCCTTCTGAATCTCATTGCGTTCGCCTAGACAATAAGCAGAACAGTTATGCGTAGCGTTCCAATGCTTCTTCTTGATTTCTTCAATGAAAGCGATTGCGTCTTCTTCTGTTTGAACTGGTCTTGCATAACCAATAAAGCGAGATTTCTTGATGATGATTTCTTTGCTGCCAAACTCTCGCACCGTCTTATATTTTTCTAACAAGTGTTTCACCTTCCAAGATTGCCAAGAAAGCAGCTTCTCATCATGGAGAAACTGCTTCCGTCGGCAATTTGTATATCTAAGCTGTTTGATTTGCCGTTAAACTAACGTTCATTGCATAAACCTAAAGTCTTATTCCGACAAGCGAGATTCCAATTCCGCTTTCTCTTTCTCGTATCCAGGTTTGCCCAGCAACGCAAACATGTTCTTCTTGTAGGCTTCAACTCCCGGTTGGTCGAAAGGATTGACTCCGAGCAGATAGCCGCTGATGCCGCAAGCTTTCTCGAAGAATGTAACCAAGTATCCGAAGGAGTATGGTGTCATATCTGGAATTGTCACGATCAGGTTCGGTACTTGACCGTCTGTGTGCGCGAGCATGGTGCCTTGGAACGCCTTCTTGTTAACGAAGTCCATCGTCTTGCCAGCCAAGAAGTTCAAGCCATCCAGATCAGCTGCATCTTCATTAATCGAAATGTGGTTCTTCACTTCTTCAACTTGGATGACCGTCTCAAACAGGTTACGTGCGCCCTCTTGAACGAATTGGCCCATGGAGTGCAAGTCTGTTGAGAAATCAACGGAAGCTGGGTACAAGCCTTTGTAGTCTTTACCTTCGCTCTCGCCGAACAATTGCTTCCACCACTCTGATACATAGTGCAAGGAAGGCTCATAGTTGACAAGAATCTCAATAGCTTTGCCTTTGCGATACAGCGCATTGCGTACAGCCGCGTATTGATAGCTCATGTTCTCAGCTACATTCGGATTGCTGTATTCCTTAGCAGCGTCTGCAGCACCTTGCATCATGTCATCAATGCTAATGCCTGCTGTTGCGATCGGCAGCAAACCAACTGCTGTGAGAACAGAATAACGGCCGCCCACATCGTCTGGAATGATGAACGTTTCGTAGCCTTCTTCTGTTGCAAGCTTCTTGAGCGCGCCCTTCGCGCTGTCTGTTGTTGCATAGATCCGTTTCTTCGCTTCTTCCTTGCCGTATTTCTTCTCAAGTGCTTCCTTGAAGATACGGAATGCGATTGCCGGCTCTGTCGTTGTACCAGACTTCGAAATGACATTCACGGAGAAGTCCTTGCCTTCGATAAGCTCAAGCAAGTGAGACACGTAAGTAGAACTGATGTTGTTGCCTGCGAAATAAATTTCTGGAGTCTTGCGCTTATCCTTAGGCAGCATGTTGTAGAAGGAATGTCCCAACATCTCAATTGCTGCGCGAGCGCCCAGGTAAGAACCGCCGATACCGATAACGATCAATACATCGGAGTTCGCTTGTATATTAGCTGCCGCTTGCTTAATGCGAGCGAATTCTTCTTTATCATAGTTGGTTGGAAGGTCAATCCAACCCAAGTAATCGGAGCCTGCTCCGCTCTTATTATGTAGTTGCTCATGAGCCAATCGGATTGGCTCTGCCAAGTAGTCGATTTCATGTTGTCCAACGAAAGTCAAAGCTTTGCTATAATCGAAGTGCACTTTTTTAGTCAATGTACACCCTCCTCTGTTGAAATGAAGTGCTGTGATACACGGAAATGGTTTACTTTTCCACTTTAATCCATGAAACTAGATATAAGCTTAGGATACTGGATTTCACTAGTAAAAACAAGCGAACCCCCTCCATGAAAGGGGTTACACAGCAAAACTAATTCGTTGAACTAGTTAAAACCTCGAATGAATGCGTTATCACCTCCACTTTCCGCCATTAGTATAAGCATTCTTATGATTCCACTACATCAGAACCCTATCCCAATCGTTTCCTGCGTTGGCGGAAGTAATTATGCTACAATAAACGATGTAAACAAGCTCTTTAAACGCCCAACATGCACGATATCATACAAGAGGTGAAATCGATATGAAGAAAGTAGCATTACTTGGATTAGGAACGATGGGCTATCCGATGGCTCTCAATTTGTTAACTAAAGGATTCGAGCTGACGATTTATAACCGTACAGCTGCTAAAGGAGAGCCGCTTGCTGCACAAGGCGCGAAGCTGGTTCATACTCCCGGCGAAGCTGCTGCCTCCGCTGATGTCGTGATCACGATGGTAAGCGATGATAATTCCATCCATAGCATCTATGATGGGGAGCATGGAATTATCGCTGCTCTGAAGCCTGGTACGATCGTCATCGACAGCAGCACGATCTCGCCTTCGCTTGCGAAGAAGCTGGCTGAGGATTGTACGGCGCGCGGCGCCAAGTTCCTTGATGCTCCCGTAACCGGAAGCAAGCCTGCCGCAGAAGCCGGCACATTGCTCTTCATGGTCGGCGGTGAAGCAGAAGTGCTCGAAGCGGCGATGCCTGTATTCGAAGCGATGGGCACCCGCATCGTACATATGGGGGCGAACGGCAGCGGAGCGATTACGAAGCTGGCGCACAACACGATTGTAGGCATTAATAACATCGCGCTAGCGGAAGGCTTCTCTATCGTTTCCAAGGCGGATGTTAACCCAACCGCATTCCTCGAAGTTGTGCAAAACGGCAGCGCAGGCAGCAAAGCAGCCGATCTGAAAGGCCAGAAGATTATTGACGGCAACTTCGACAATCAGTTCTCGCTCCAATTGATGCTCAAGGACTTGAAGCTCGCTTCCGTGTTGACCGATTCCATGCAGCTGCCAACACCTCTGCTTGAGATGGCTAAGAGCACGTTCCAGATGGGACAGACCCAAGGCTACGGCCCAGAGGATCTATGCTCTGTAGTCAAGATCTACGAACAGTGGATCGGACATGCTATTCAACCAAAGTAAGCAGACATAAGGGCACTTTGTATAAATTGATGCAACAAAGCCCGCTGCAGCTATACAGCTGAACAGCGGGCTTTATTATGTCTTGATGCGTTTAAATTAAAGCAGCGCCTTAACGCGCTTCACTACATTCTCAACGGTGAACCCGTATTCGCTGATGACGCGATCTCCAGGGGCCGACGCGCCGAATGTGGAAATACCGAGCACGCTGCCTTGATCGCCGACATAGCGCTCCCAGCCAAATGGATGCGCCATCTCAATGGCAAGACGCGCCTTCACTCCAGGCAGAAGCACGGAATCCTTATAATCCTGCGGCTGCTTATCGAACAGATCCCAGCTAGGCATGCTGATGACGCGAACATGGATGCCTTCTTCAGCCAGCGCCGCTTGCGCGCGTACAGCGAGCTGTACTTCGGAGCCAGTAGCGATCAGCTGTGCTTGAGGCTTGCCGTTCTGCGCTTCGGATACCACATAGGCACCGCGAGCTATGCCCTCGCGAGCATGCTCTTGCGAAGCAGCAAGTATCGGCAGGTTCTGACGTGTCAGAACGAGCACGACAGGATTGTTCTTGTTCTGCATCGAATAGGCCCATGCCGCGGAAGTTTCATTGCCGTCCGCTGGACGAATGACGGTCACGTTCGGAATGATCCGAACAGATGCCAATTGCTCGATCGGCTCATGCGTAGGACCGTCCTCACCGACAGCGATGCTGTCATGTGTCAGCACATACGTAACAGGCAGACCTTGAATAGCGGACAAGCGAACTGCTGGACGCAAGTAGTCCGTGAACACGAAGAACGTGCCGCCGAACACTTTCACGCCGCCGTGCAGCATCATGCCGTTCATCGCTGCAGCCATCGCGAACTCGCGCACGCCGTAGTAAATGTTGCGGCCGTCATATTGACCTGGCTGGAAGTTCGTCAAGCCGTTCATGTGAGTCATCGTCGAGCTCTCGAGGTCAGCAGATCCGCCAGTCAAGAACGGAATATGCTTCGCCAAGCCGTTCAGAGCGTTACCAGAAGCAACACGTGTCGATAGAGCTTTATCCTCGACAGAATACGACGGCAGCGAAGCATCCCAATCCGCTGGCAGATTGCCGCTGACAGCCGTCTTGAACTGTTCAGCCAGCACTGGATACGACACAGCGTATTGAGCTACCATCGCATCCCAAGCTTTATTAGCTTCGATACCCTTCTGCTTCGCATTCTGCTCGAAGTGAGCATATACTTCATCCGGTACATGGAAGTCAGCTTCGAATGTCCACTTGTAGTTTTCTTTCGTCAGCTTCGCTTCTTCTGCGCCAAGCGGAGAACCGTGTGTACCGCCATGTCCGCCCTTGCCTTGCTTGTTCGGGCTGCCGTAGCCGATAACCGTCTTCACTTCGATCAAAGTTGGCTTGTTCGACTCAGCCTTCCCTGCTTCAACCGCTGCTGCGATCGCAGCCAAGTCGTTGCCGTCTTCAACCAGCACCGTATGCCATCCATATGCGTCAAAGCGCTGGCGTACATTCTCGCTGAACGACAGGTTCGCTTCACCGTCAAGCGTGATATCGTTAGAATCATAGAGGACGATCATCTTGCCCAGCTTCATGTGGGCAGCCATAGAAGCCGCTTCATGAGATACGCCTTCCATAAGGTCGCCATCGCCGCAGATAACAAATGTATGATGATCAATTACATTAAAGCCTTCACGATTATATGTAGCTCCCATTTGAGCTTCAGCCATAGCCATACCTACCGCCATCGCAATACCTTGTCCAAGCGGTCCTGTAGTTGCATCAACACCGGCTGTATGTCCGAATTCCGGATGGCCAGGCGTCTTGCTTCCCCATTGACGGAACTGCTTGATCTCTTCCATTGGAAGGTCATAGCCGCTAAGATGAAGCAAGCTGTAGAGAAGCATGGAACCATGCCCAGCAGACAATACGAAACGATCGCGATTGATCCAAGTCGGATTAACCGGGTTGTGCGTCATTTCCTTTGCAAATAGATGATAACCCATCGGTGCCGCTCCCATTGGCATACCCGGATGGCCAGATTTCGCTTTCTCAATTGCATCAATTGCCAGCGTCCGAATAGTAGCAATGGACAAGGAATCAATATTAGAAGGTGTTGCAGTCATTGATGATTTCCTCCCTCTCTAGTCGCTGGAGGCAGACTAGTTCAAGACAGTCTACTCGAGCTTGTTTATGTCATTTTGCATTATTGTACCACTAGTTATACAGGAGCGCTACTTGACTAAATACGAATTTCTCTGAATTATCATGGTGCAGACGGTTAACTCGTTATCTTCCTCACTTTAACGCGCAGCATCGAGCTCATATTATTGGTTTCGCCATTTTCGTTTCAACGGCAAGCTTGTTTCAAATGTGGTGTGTCGCTGATTACTGTACACGGTTATGCGTCCGCCAAGAGCTTCAATTATACTTTTCGTAATCGCAAGTCCAAGTCCGGTTCCGCCCGTCGTCACCTGCCGTGACGAATCTACTCGGTAGAAGCGGTCGAATACATAAGGTAAGTCCCGTACTGGAATAGGCGGGCCATAGTTCGTTACCTTCACAATCGCTCGATCTTCGTCTGCCTCCAGATTGATATCGATAATCTTGCCCACATGTCCATATCGGACAGCGTTGGACATCAGATTGCTGAAGGCTCGAACGAGCTGATCCCCGTCTACAATCACCTTAACAGGCTCAGCAGTTGCATGAATGCGGCACGTCATATCCGCTTCTTCCAGCACCGGAACGAATTCATCCGCTAATTGCTGCATGAAGTCTACCAAGTCGAGCTCCGCAAACATAAGCGGCATACCGTTATTAATTCTCGTATATTCAAATAAATCATCGGTCAGCTTCTTCAAGCGCAATGATTTCTCATAAGCGATGTTCACATAATAACGAAGCTCTACCTCGTCTTGATAACGATCCTTTTCGATCAATTCCAAAAAGCCTAGAATAGATGTCAATGGCGTGCGCAGATCATGCGACACACCGGTAATCAAGTCATTCTTCGTCTTCTCCGCATTTCGTTCTTCCTCAATCGATCGACTTAGCTGCGCGCTCATCTTATTGATATGGTCTGCAACTTCTCCCAACTCACTAAGCTCCCTAACCGGGATCGTATATGTGAAGTTTCCAGTCGCAATCTCCTGTAAGCCCTGCTTAATCTCAAGCATATAGCTGTTCAGCTCCGCTACCGCCTCGTTCACCTGCTGGGCAAGCGCACCTAGCTCATGGGAAGACGTAGAAGATACATTCGAAAGCATGCGTCCTGATGCCAATTCTTGAACAACCTGCTCGATCCTATGAATATAACGAATCATCGGCAGACTCAACCAATAGAAGCTGGCAGTGAATACAACGGTGCCCGAGATGATCATAATCGGGAGCGAACCGATATTGTTAATGATCCAACGCACCGGCGTCGTGAGTGAGGGTATACCTATCAATAATAATCTCGCGGCAATTATATTTCCGAGCAGCAATACTAGGGCTGTTATGGCCAGACTGCCAACAGACGCCCCTAGAAACTTCCACCTCATACTAGAGCTCCATTTATTCGAATTCATCTATTGCTCTCCTTAGGAAGATTCAATCTTATAGCCGATCCCCCACACTGTCTTAATAAATCTCGGATTCTGGCTATCCTTCTCAATCTTCTCACGCAGCTTGCGGATATGTACCATTACTGTGTTTTTTGATTCCATAAACGGCTCGTTCCATACTTCCTCATAGATGCGATCCATGCTTAATACGATATCTTTATTGGAAGCTAGCAGCTTCAATATAGCGAATTCTCTAGGCGTCAGCTTTACTTCCTTCTCCTCTACCATGACCTTATGCGTGCTAAAATTAATAATCAGATCATCAATCTGGACTTCATTCTCTTTAAGCGGAGCCGCGGAATTGAATTGCTTATATCTGCGCAAATGAGACTTGACTCTCGCCACAAGCACCAGCGGGTTAAACGGCTTCGTCACGTAATCGTCCGCGCCGATGCTAAGGCCGGCGATCTTATCTATATCCTGACTCTTCGCGGAGAGCATGATGATCGGGATATTGTTCTGCTCCCTGATCTTCATGCAGGCCTGAATACCATCCATCTCAGGCATCATTACATCTAATATGATGAGATCAACGGAATGAGCTTGCAGCTGCTTCAGCGCTTCCACGCCGTTCGCGGCCTTGAGAAGCTGATAGCCTTCATTTTTCAGATAGATCTCGATCAGCTCTACAATCTCCTTCTCATCATCCACTAGCAATATCGTTTCCCTTGACATGCGGCATACTCCTTTGACCTATACTGTTCCAACCATCAAGCATTATGGGAAATAAAACCACGGTCACAATACCCTCATCATATCATCCGATGGCTGGTCTGTCTTGGTCAAAAGAGCTCATCACACATATAAAAGCTTACATATGTCGGCCATCTGTTGCTTGATTCGAAATGGAGCTGTGGTGCTGATGGACTGAAGGAGGCTTCGCATTCGAGCCAAAGAAGATCCAGGACATTGGGAGCCGCCTCGATAAGTAAGCAACGATGAGCCATGTAAGCCCTAAAGCCACTACGAAGCCGCCCGCGATCCAGAGCGGATACAGCCATGGTGAGCCCCGGTGCCAAGGAAGCTTACGATAGATAAATAACAGCACCGGATGCAGCAGGTAGATGCCAAATGATACTTCCCCAAGGCCATGCATCAGTCTTACCCATAACGCCTTACCGCGGCGCTGAATGAGAGAAGCAGCTTGAATCAGCACAAGACAGGACAGCAAGCTCTGCAGCTTAAACAAGCCTTCATAGATAAGCGTGTTCATGACGATCATCTCCAGATGAGTCATATACCACGCCTGAACATGTGTTAAAGTAACGACTGCCCAACTTAGCCACAGCAGCCTATTCCATTTCATGTATCGAAGGTCGGCAGCCGGATTGAACAAAGATTCGAGCCAAGCTCTATATCTTTCCCAATGAATCCCGAGGAAAGCACCGAGCATCCATATACTCATATAAGGGAGAAAGATGCTTCCCGTTCGAGGCAGCTGCCATTCATATTTATTCAGCAGAACGAAAGACCACTGCAGCAGAAGCCCGATCCAGATGCTGTATTTTACAAATGTCCTTGAACGGGAGGCCAGCAGATGAAGCGGAAACAGCAAATAGAATTGCACGATGATCACAATGTAATATAAGTGCGTATAGGCCGTTCCTGTGAGGAGATCTTCTCCAAACAGACGAAGCTGAGCCCAGTTCAAGCTGATGTCTCCACGAATAAATTGCACGAATACGAAGTAACAGAGCGAGGCTATGAAGTATGGAACTAGTATGTATTTCAAGCGCTTATAGTAGAATGACAGGATCTGTGCAGGCTTAAGTCCTTTATGAGCATAGTTATAAAATAGGACAAATGCGGTCAAGCAAATAAAAGAAGGTACGGCAAACTTCGCTGCGATATTAAGAAACACATAGATGTAATACAGATCAGAGGTTTGTGCGGCAGCAACCGGCTGCGACGTTGAATGAATGAGAACAACTGCCGCAATCGCCATTGCTCGATATAGCGATAAATACTCAACTTTCTCCTTCTCCATCACCTAAACAGCTCCATCCTTCAGAATCCGTTTTTACACTTTTCTCATGAGATGAACGGTCTTCTTGTCTTTGTCCCATTGCACATCGATATCGAATATCCTGCTGAGCTCTCCCAGCGGATACATCATCGTACCCTTGATCTTGCGCGGCTGCGCTTCAACAAAGCGGATATCCTTGCCGTCCACTTGAATGCGCACGTATTCTCTGCTAGGATTACTTTCTTGCAAAGCCGCTACCAGCTGCTCAGGCGTCTTCTCCATCGTCCCCATGTTGAAGCGGCATGCATTGTGATCCGCTCTAGTCGTCATGCCTGCTCGAATCGTAAATGACAGCTTGATCTCCAGCTCATTTAACACATGAAACACATCTTTATTGAACACGCCATATGGGAAAGCGATTATGCCGATCGTGTTGCCCAGCTCTTCACGCAAGCGCCTCTCTGCGGTGCCTAGATCGAGCCTCATGCGGTTCAAGTATTCATCCTTCGTCTCGACGCGCTTCTCATCAGGAAGATACAGCTCCCCGGACAGCATTGCAGCTTTCTTGCCCTTCTTGTTGATCTCCTTATACTGATGCGAATTATAGGTATGATTGTAGAAGCTCATGCCGGCTTGCTTCATTTCTCTCATCTGATCCCAGGTCATCTTCTTGATCCCGGTCTGCTGGTCAATAGCAGATACGATCACAAAGTTGGTTGCCGAATACCCATACTCTTTCAGAATCGGGAAAGCGTGCGTATAGAAGCTCTCATATCCATCATCAAATGTAATCAACACCGCGTTATCCGGAACCTCTGCCCCTTCCGTCATATAGCTGACATACTCCTCCATGCTGATGGCATGATACCCATTGATGCGGAGCAGCTCCATCTGCTCTCTGAACGAATCGACAGACAGCACTCCCTTGGCTGTAGGCTCCGGCTCCAGATGATGATACATAAGCACCGCTACCTGATCCTGATAATAAATGTTCTCCTCAAGCTGTCCGATAGAAGTCTCAACCTCGAGACCAAGCTCCTGCTCCATAAACGCTTCCGATACCATAAGATAATTATTGTGCATCTGAATCGAATTTGGATTATTCGGAAGTACGGTTCCATTTACAGAGACGGTAATGTATTTCGGAATGACTTGCACACAGCCTGCCAGCAGCAGGACGACAATCATGCAAATGAGCAGCTTCTTTACACTTAGAATAGGGTGATCCAACATACGTGAACTTCCTCCTCAGTTGAGCTTACATATCTTATGAGGAGATTATAGTCGGGCGTCCTTAACAATTAAGGCACCATTCGTTTAGCAATTTCTTATGTATATCTGAATAAAATCAAAGGGAGAGTTAAGAGAATGTTAAGATTTAACAGAAAAGAACACGGTTGAGAGTGGACCGTGCTCTGGAAGTAGAAGTTATAATGACGGCTTGCGACTTATCTTGACGAATCGTCGATACGTCTTGCGCAATCGCTCCAGCCAAGATGCCGAGATAGCAATCGGCTTGCGATAGAGGAAAGGACGATAGAGTAAACGATAGGCCCACTTGCAGTGTTCCCACACTCGATCTGGACCTTCGAGGAGAAAGTCCGATACATCGACTACATATCCTCTTCCGTTATGATTGAGAATATTTTTACCGTGGATATCGCGCGGATTCAGCCCTCGTGATCTAGCATAAGCCACTGCCTCATCCACATCATCGATCACGGAAGGAGGAATGATGATTCCCTGCAGCAAGCACTCATAAAGGTTAATGCCCTCTAGACGCCTCAAGATGAGGAAGGAATCACCTATTTCATAGCATTCTGGGAATGCTGGATGGTTTCCGAGCTTATGGTAGACTTCAACTTCGTCGCTTAGTCCGGGACGTCCTGCGGCATATACCTTAACAACCCAACGCGGGTCATTGTTCGGATAAAATACCGCTGCATAATTCCCTCTCCCCATCAGCGACCAGTCGTCAGGAACATACTTTACCGTCACCGGATCTTCAGAGGACAAGCTAGTAATTATTAATTGCGGAAGCAGTTCGTGAACGACGCGCTCTTTCCACTGCTTGGATTGTTCCATAGATAATCTCAGCTTCCTTCTTCTATCAGTGGCTTGCTATATTACTATACTTGGTTTTCACATTACATTCTACGGCTGAATTGCCTCAAATTGCATTGGACTTGCAACCATAAGAAAAACCTCTGCAACCGCGCTGTTCACACGGTGTACAGAGGTTCATGTATCCAAGTATTAGTTAAATACGACCGTCTTGTTCTGATGCACCAAGACACGATCTTCAACATGCCAGTGTACTGCGCGCGACAGCACTTCACGCTCGATCGTCCGACCGATTCGCTTCAGCTCGTTAACATCTGCGCGATGCGTAACACGACCGACGTCCTGCTCGATAATCGGACCGCCGTCAAGCTCCTCCGTTACGTAATGAGCTGTCGCTCCGATAAGCTTCACTCCGCGATTGTAGGCTTGATGATACGGCTTGCCGCCAACGAATGCCGGCAGGAAGGAGTGATGGATGTTAATGATCTGATTGCGATACTGCTCAATGAATCGCGGCGAAATAATCTGCATATACCGAGCAAGTATAATCACATCCGCGTTCCCTGCCACCAGCTCGACCTGACGGCGTTCTGCTTCCGCCTTCGTATCAGCCGTGACTGGAATATGATGATAGGGAATGCCGAATGATTCGACGTATTCACGCATATCATTGTGATTGCTGACGACCATCGCAATATCAGCGTCTAGATCGCCTGATTGCCACTGCCACATGAGTTCGAGCAGACAATGGTCTTCCTTCGACACGAAGATAGCTAAACGCTTCTTCTTGCTGACTCGAGAAATACGCCATGTCATCTCAAACGATTCAGCAATGCTGGCGAAGTCCTGCCTTACTTGCGGCAATCTTTCATGAAGCTGCTCCAAATCGAACTCAATGCGCATAAAGAACATGCCGCCGTCTGGATCCATTGTATATTGATCGGATTGTACAATATTCGCTCCATTTTCATATAAGAAGCGTGATACTGCAGCAACAATTCCAGCCCGATCGGGACATGAAATGAGCATGCGCGCTCTGTTGATTGACGCACGATCGGCTTCCTGCCGAGCTTGCGCCATAGTGTGTTGGTGTGTCATAGTACTATCCTCCACTCCCTAATGTCTCTCTATATCGATCAAAAGCGAGTATAAAGCTTACATCACAAGTTCTGATCTATCGGATGTCTTTACCGGCAAACCATGCGATAAGTCGCTGATTAATTTGATCTTCTCTCAGATCTGGCAGCACTTGCGCTCCTATGATTTGGTCGTACAGACGCTCCAACGGCTCACGCGGATCAGCCTTCTTAGCCTTGGCGTCGTTCTTCAACACATTCCATGTATCCAGCACGTAATCACGGCGATCTACGTTTTCGCTGGCGAAGAAATGCTCCAAGCGTTCTACGTCTTCCAAGAAGCCTTCTCCGAAGCGTCCCTTAATGTCACCGCGAAGCAGCGCGATTTCGGTCTCATACATCGGGAACTGCTTCTTGGCATCCTTCCCGATCCAAGGCGTTTCCAGAATAAACGGTCTTCCCTGCAGCCCTTCGTGGTTCACGACCCCGCGAATACCGTTGTAGCCAATATATCCGGAGCCTACAGGCGTGTGTCGGTCTTTGCCTGCTCCTGTAGGGTTTTTGCTGTCATTGAGATGCACGACCGCTATTCGATCCAAGCCGACTATTCGGTCAAACTCCTGAAGCACGCCATCCAGGTTGTTCACGATATCATATCCAGCATCGTGAATATGACAAGTATCCATGCACACGGATAGACGATTGTTCAATTCCACCTTGTCTATGATAGAGGCAATCTCATCAAAGCTGCGGCCGATCTCCGTGCCTTTGCCTGCCATCGTCTCCAGCGCAATGCTGACATCGGTATCATTCGTGTTGCTGAGCACTTCATTCAATCCTTCTGCGATCCGATTGATGCCGAACTCCGCATCTTTATCCGTATACGCGCCTGGATGCAGCACGATCTGCTTTACACCGATGTAATGGGTACGGCGAATCTCTTCTTGCAGGAAGTTCACCGCGAGCTCAAACGTGTCAGGCTTGTACGATCCTAGATTAATGATGTATGGCGCATGCACGACGATTTCATCGATGCCCTGCTCAGCCATCAATTGCTTGCCTTCTTCGATAAATAACGTATCTATTGGTTTACGGCGAGTGTTCTGCGGCGCCCCGGTATATATCATGAATGTGCTGGATCCGTAGGTTGCGGCTTCTTTCGCGGCTGTTACCAATCCTTTGTCTGAGAACGAGACATGTGATCCGATTTTTAACATAATACAACTCCTTCAGGTTAATTCTCCTTATTTTACAGGTAATATCGAAATAAATCTAGGAATGAGGTATAATTTGTTATAGACACACTAGAAAATTAAGGTAATTATGCTGAGGTGATCGAGATGAATCTAGGTCTAAACCTTTTTCCGCTTGCTGACAGTTCTCCTCCGAACTGGTTTATGAATTCCATTGCCGTATGGACGTTCATCATGCTCGGTTTCATGAGCATTGGCGGATATTTTATGTTTCGCAAATTTTTAAAGGTGCTGCCTAAGAATGATGGCATGTCCAAGCTGGACTGGCAGAACCACTGGGTTGAACGAAGCCGCCCGCTATGGACGCAAGATTCCAAGGATTTTTTACAGATTCTGGTCAACCCTGTTCCTAAAGCTTTTCGAGATATTGCTAAACATTCGATCGCTGCCCAGATTGGACAGATCGCTGTAGAGAGCGGTTCCAACGAGGTCACTCGCGAGCACTGCATCGAGGGATACATCAAAGCTACACCGCGCGCAGATCATGCCTTTCTTATAAAACACTTGAAGCGGAATCAGATTGACTACTCACCATACGCGCACTTGCTGAACTCAGATTAATGATCGCCATCCGTTATTCCCCTCATAGCTGCACCTTCCCATCATTTGAGCAGGGGTGTCGGGTTTGAATAAGTTATCAGGGAGGAATTTGGATGAATATGCTCATATGTGGAGGTACAGGATTAGTAGGACATTCGCTTGCGCGCTTTTGGCTTAACGAAGGTCACGAAGTGGTTATCGTGACACGTTCCAAGAGTGCGCCAAGACGTGATTTCCCGAACAAGCAGCCGTTGTATGCAAGCTGGGCAGATCTAAGAGCCAATACGGGTCCATGTAAAAATATCGACGTTGTCGTTAATCTCGCTGGAGAAACGATCAATCAGCGATGGACGGAATCCGCAAGAAATCGCATCACGGCATCACGTGTTATGCCTGCAAGACGGCTTCAGGATTGGGCCGGTTCTCTGAGTAAGAAGCTGCCGTTATTTATTAGCGCTTCCGGCATATCGATTTACGGCACTTCTTATACTGGTGTGTTTGACGAAACCAGCGCCGCGGAAGGCGAAGATTTCCTATCCAATGTGGTCAGGCAATGGGAAGAGAGCGCTGATCTCATTCCAGCAGAGCGGAATATTAAGCTTCGCATCGCGCCCGTGCTAGCCAACACGGCTGGAGCATTTCCGCCAATGCTGATGCCCTTCAAGCTGTACTTCGGCGGGCCCGTCGGCAGCGGCAAACAGCCCTTCTCCTGGATTCATATTGATGACTTGGTGCGCATGATCGACTTTATTGTCACGGATTCTACGATCGATGGCATTGTGAATGCTTCATCCCCAGAGACGGTCACAAACGAACAATTCGGCCGTACTCTCGCTAAAGTTTACAACCGCCCGTTCTGGTTTCGAGTTCCGGCTTGGATGCTTAGGATCGTATTCGGTGAAATGTCCGCCCTGCTGCTAGAGGGACAACGCGTCTATCCTGCTAAGGCTCTGGAACATGGCTTCACATTCCAATATGGGACAGTTGAGAACGCTCTGCGCGCTCTCCGTCATGACCGAATGGCAAAGAAAGAGGCACCCGTCCTTTAAGGAGGCCACTGAAAAAGTCCTTTCATACGAAAAAGGTACAGTCCTTCAAGAAAATTGAGGAGGTTGTACCTTTTTTGCCGTATAATTAAGGCATCACGAAAAGTGGGTGAGAGCAGATGATTCGGCAACAACAAACTTTGGTTCTGAGTCCTTACGAGGCACTATATGACATCGTCGTGCCGAAGGACAATATACTCCGTAAAATCAACGAACTGGTGGACTTCACCTTCATATATGAGGAACTGGAAGCAAAATATTGTTTGGACAATGGACGTAACGCCATTGACCCCATTCGCATGTTTAAATATCTACTGCTGAAATCTATTTTTGAACTATCTGACGTAGACATTGTCGAGCGCTCTAAGTATGACCTTTCGTTCAAATATTTCCTAGGTATGGCGCCGGAGGATCCGGTTATTGACCCGAGTTCGTTGACGAAATTTCGTAAGCTGCGGTTAAAAGACATCAACCTGTTGGACATGCTTATTGGGAAGACGGTAGCCCTCGCCATCGAGCAGAATATTCTGAAGAGCAACTCCATTATTGTTGACGCTACGCATTCGAAAGCGCGCTACAACCAGAAATCGCCGCAAGAAATTCTACAAGATCGTGCACGAAAATTACGAAAGGCCGTTTACAGCATGGATGAATCGGCCAAAGCCAAGATGCCAGTAAAGAACACGAGCAACGAACTCGAAAACGAAATTAAGTATTGCCAAAAACTCGTCGCCTTCATCGAAAATGAATCCGGAATCGCACAAGTACCGAAAATTCTGGATCCGCTCAACTTGTTGAAGGAGACGGTGGAAGACGATGTCGAACAACTTCGTCTGGCGGCGGATCCGGATGCGCGTGTGGGACACAAGAGTGCAGACTCCGCCTTCTTTGGATACAAAACACATTTAGCTATGACCGAGGAACGTATTATTACAGCGGCTGTCATTACAACTGGTGAGAAGAATGATGGCAAACAATTGCAGATGCTCATCGAAAAAAGCAAAGCAGCCGGCATACAGGTCAACACTGTCATTGGCGATACTGCGTATTCGGAAAAGGATAATATTTCGTACGCGAAAAGTAACGAGATTGAACTCGTGGCAAAACTCAATCCGCTCATCACGCAAGGCAGCCGTAAGAAGGAAGACGAATTTCTGTTCAACAAAGATGCCGGAATGTACGTATGTCCAGCTGGTCACTTGGCGATCCGAAAGGCTCGTGAGGGTAAAAAAGGTGTCGGCCAAAACCAGACGGCTACCTATTATTTTGATGTAGAACTATGCAAGCGTTGTCCGCTCAAAGAAGGCTGTTACAAAGAAGGTGCCAAAAGCAAGACGTATTCTGTAACCATTAAATCCAATGAACCTTTGGAGCAAATGGCCTTCCAAGAGACGGAATACTTCAAGGAGAAGTCCAAAGAGCGGTACAAAATTGAAGCAAAGAACAGCGAACTTAAACATGGACACGGGTATGATGTCGCCACATCCTCGGGTCTGCTTGGCATGGAAATGCAAGGTGCAATGGCTATATTCGCAGTAAATCTTAAGCGAATATTGAAACTGGTAGATTGAAAACACGGCGAGTAGACCGATTTAGAGACCTCAAAAAAAGACATCCGCCCCCTAAAAAATGGAGGTGGATGTCTTTTTTGCAACTTGTGCGAGACGCTCGTAAAAAAACATAAGTTCTTCAGTGGCCTCCCTTTAAGGCGGCGCCTCTTTCTTTGCTATTCAGCTTGAGGTCATTCCAACAAGGAGAAGCGATACTCGATCTGGGCTAGCTTCAAGATATCTCCGGTCTGGAGAGCAGCCTTCTTGTATGGAATAAGAAGCTCACCTTGCAGTTCTGTACCGTTCTTCGAACCAAGGTCCTGCACCCAATACAGTCCTTCCTCATGTCGAATCTCGCAATGCAGCTTAGATATGCCCGGCTCTAGTATAGACAGCTGAACACCACTTTCCGCTCGACCAATAATGCAGGGATTATTTACGATATCATGACATTCCATAGTTCTTGTAGCGCCTATACGTTCCAAGACCGGGCGAGTGAGCCTTGGTGCTGAAGCATTTCCATCAAGCAGTGCAGTCATATCTCGACTTCCTGCATGAAGCAGCGTCGTATGATCCGTTAGTTGATCGTAATATCCATCAACACCGTTCCGATTGAAAGAAGAGTGGTCCGCGGCGGCAACTGCGACCTCAGCTTCTGTCATGCCTGAGTTATGCATATCCGAACTACGAGCGCGCTCCTCTCGCTCCGGAATTTGATGCTCTGAGTGACGCCAAGTGGCAGGTAGATCGAGAGAGGCTTCTGTAAGGGATGAGGGGGGCTCCTTTCTATTATGCGAATGATCCTTAATATGAAGAAACCATTGAAGGATCAAGCCTCTGTACCATGCATAGCCGCATACAACGCCAATAACGGTAAACAAGATGCTGACCGTTAGCCCCAGCGTCCCCTGACTTCGACCGTATCCAAACTTCCAGCCGAACGCGGCTATAAGGATCGCTGCACCAACTGAAATAATCCACGATTGAGGTTGAGATTGGGAGGATGAACGGGAGTGCGAGTGAAGCCTGCTGTATTCATGATCTGAATCATCTTCCTCATCACTGAAATGATCATATGAAGCGTCACTCTCCCCCCACGCTGGTTCCCTCTGCCAATCCCTTTCGCTAGAAGTCTGCTCGACTTTGCGCGGGAGCGAGATTTGAACTTGATTATCCGACATCGTCTCTCTCATTGATCCATTTGATGCAATCGAATGATCAGTTCCAGAACGAGCATAGGGTGCTGCTGGAGCTGCTGACTCCACTATTCCCCCATGGGGCTTGGCAGTCTGATGAGGGACAATTAGAGCTTGCACATACTGTCTCAGCTCAGTAAAAGAGGCATTCTCACGATAAAGTATACGAATCAGACCTTGAAATCCATCGCTTTTCCAATCCTTCACCTCGCTCGATAAACGAATCGCGATCCGCTGTAAACTCTTGATCACAGCTCGCGGATGCAAAGATTCCAACGTCGGGATATAAGGTATGTATAAAGTGCTGCCGCCCATTCCGCCTTCAATAAACAGCACATCCTCATGAATAAGAAGCTGATTAGGCTGCATCATGTAATTCTGACAGTCTTCTACTGTACGAATTAACTGCAGCATCCATTCATAATATTGAAGCTCCGTTACCGTTTCAACGGCGAGAAGCGGCATGAGCAGCCGTTTGCCGCTTAAGTCATAATAGAACACAGCTTCCTCATTCATAATACTGACGTCCAGCTTCAGCAGATGCGGTACGGCATGCTGCTGAAGCATGCGAATCGGATGGGGGTCCAACAGTTCTGCCTGTACGGCTTCATCGCGATAGAGCTTTAGCTTCAGCTTGCCATCATGAATATAATCAGCACGGTATCCGTGCATCTGGTCTCCTCCTTCATTCGGCAGATGCTTCTCCATATCACATGAATCAAACCGAATAATTTGAAAAATAAACAAATACCGCGGCGGGAACGACAGCGATCATGAAAGGAAATGTAGCAGGCTTGTGCAGAATCAATTGAAACGCAGTGATGGACTTAGAACCAGCCAGCAAGCAAATGGATTGCAGAAAGCGGCGTCCAAACGAACGGTAGTGAAACAGCAGCAATCCGCCAGCGATGATTCCTCCCAACAGGATGCTCCCAATCAGGGTCTGCCACACATAATGACTGCCCATCCAAGCTCCAAGCGCGGCAAACAGCTTAACATCTCCCCCGCCGATCGCGCGCAAGAGATATAATACAAATGTCGGTACAAACCCCACCAGCATCCCCTGTGAACTATAGACTAAGCCATCCCAACCATTCAGTATCGTGTGGAGGAGCAATCCTACCCCTAGCGCTGAGACGGTTAGGATGTTAGGAATGGTCTTCGTACGTATATCCGTAACTAAAGCCGCAAGGAGCAGCGCTGCTCCAGCACCTTCGGTTAGTAGCATCTAATTTGCCTCCTCATTTTCTCTTAAGAATTATCATTACGGTGAGTCCCAACGCTGTCTCCAACCATGAAACTGCGGTCTACAACACGGCCATCCTCGGCGATGACCTCCAGTCGCCATACTCCTTCTGTCGTATGGCCCGATACTACCCATTCCCAGGAAACGAGACCTTCACTGTCTGTCATCTTCCACACTAAGCCTTGGGCTACACTTTCACCGCTCTTGTAATACACCTTAAGCTTCAGCATTTCGTTCGGAGCACCCTTAGCGACCAGCCTCGCTTTGCGCCAGGGCTTCAACGGCTGAGGGTCAATGCTAACAATCTGTAATGGTGGCTTCTCTGATGCGGTGCCGCCATCATTACCGCTCGCGGCAGGACTATCCCCTACCCAGACCCGCTCGGATGCCCTTGCCGTAAGTGTTATCGTCGTCATCAATAAAGGGACTCTCATAGGAAGATCATATTCTACCTGCAGCGCGATATAGGGTTCGCGCTTCTCTACTAGATCAGGCAGCTTCAGGTGAGTTAAGCGAATTCGATCGGGCTGCAGCACCTGCTTCACACCGTACCTCTCCAATAACGGCTGCAATAGATACTTACCTGCTTCCGCTTGCGCCTGCTCACCTGCGGACTCCACTGCTCCGCCAGCCCATTTTCCGGCGTCAACAATCCAATCGGACGCAGGCGAAGGCAGTGTCTTCGCAAACTCTTGGGTGAATTGCTCCACCGTTAGCCGCATCCATTGAGCCGGCGGCTTAGACATGACGGATCCCACAGTTCCTGATGGATCAAGGGATTGAGCTTTCATCGCAGCCAGCGATACAGGGTACATATGCGCTGCCACCTGTCTGACGGTTTGCGTCGCAGTGGATTGCAGCGCTGTCGATATGACAGCCGCCTGAATGAGATAAACGAAGAATACGAACAGCAGCATGATCATAGGGAGCAGGACTGCGGCTTCCAATACAATGCTGCCTTCGACGGAGCGATTGATAGGCAGCTTGCTTGTCTTGATCCTAGTATGAATACGCTGATAGCTGATCGACTTCATAGCAGCCATTTCTGACCTTTCCCCCTAACAATCCAGTATGACCTAGCGCTGTCATCACTCCCGGCAGAAACCACAGCTTCATACGAGCCTTTATCTGAATTTGAGCATACGTTCCTCGTTCAGCAGGATTGATTCCCGTGTTGTAGTGTATAAGGGCAAGCATCCGAATCGACATTTCTTGTTTATCCCCGTGCATCATCATAAAGAGACGCAAGAAGTCGCTGTACGATAACGTGATGCTGGGAGCGTATTTGGATAACGGGACTGCATTCGTTGTAACGAGATCAATCAGATCCGCCGCCGCCATCGTTAATCCATATACGATAGCCGCAGCAAGGATTGCTAGCGGATGAACTAGACCCGCGTGTGCCACGAACCCTTCCATCGTACGAATCGCCAGCCTCATCGCAAATATTTCGCCATATGCTGCCGCAATATTGCCTGCGGGATTCTGGAAGCCATACATGATATACTCCAGCTCTTGGTTGCTGATATCGAGAGCTGAGGCTAACTCTTGAGAAGGCGACCCCGCTTGAAAGAGAGCTTGCAGATGCTTCGGGTCGAAGCTCGTAAAGTACAAGAATGCGTACTCATTACGGTACATACGGTCTCTGGCCCCTATTGCAAGATCACCAAGCTGGGTGAACAAATCGGTCATCCCCTTCATGGCTTCCTCATTCGCCTCCTCGGCGTCTCCGCTCATAGAAAGCCCATTCTCTCCTTGAGACAATGTGGATTGATTGAACGCTCGAAGAGCTTCGGTCTTCGAGCTAACATCATCAAAGTTCTGTTGATGTTCTTTAAGCACTGTTAGATTCGCCAGCATTGCTATTAATCCGTTAAGCTCTCTTAGCTGCTGACGAGCTTCCTGCTCGTACTTGCGCCTCTCGTTATCCGCCTCCGTAAGCTTATCAATCTTCCCCTGCCGTTCAGTCAGAATGTTAGCAGGGAGCTGAATATACGCAGTCTCATATCGCCGCCACGCTTGCCACGTCTCCGTGATCGAGCTGGCTGCACCGGCAATTGATTCGCCGCCGCTTAGGGCTGAGTTGACCTTGCTCTTGAACCGCGCTGCTTCTCGCTCAAGTTGAGTCAAGAGCTGGCTCTGCCGTTGAAGCTCTTGATCATATTCATCAAAGAAAGATTCGGGCAGCACAAGCGAATCAATAGAACCGTTGATGCCTTTAATGACTTCGGTGTCAACCGAGTCGACGACGCTCCCGGGAACCTTGGCATTAGCTGTATTATCATAGCCTTGGTAAGAGCTATCACCATCAGCTCGCGCTTTCTGAACGGCATCCTGAATTCGTTTATTGAACTGTCTCGCTTGAACAACTGCCTCCTTCCCCTTTTCGATGAGCTGCGTGTGCTTCATCCCTGCCTGCTGGATCTGTTCGTAATATCGATAGCTGAATATTAACGCGTCCGCTCTGTATTGAGCGATTTCGGATGTATATAGCTTCTCATCACTTTTAAGTTCAGCGTCATCCCTAATCATCCGTCGGTAATCTTCATACATTCGAACAATATCCGACGCGCTGTTTATACTGCCCGTCGAGATATTGCTCCATAACTGATCCACTTCGCCGATTAGTCGAGGGATGTCCGCACGTCCTGCGCGATCTCTCGCTTCCTGCTGCATGCGCAGCGCCTCTTCCAATGCACGATTGCGCTTATCATAATCCTTCGATATCGTGTTCAACAGATCTGCTGTCTGAGCGGCGTCCTTCATCGGGGCAGCGACAGGCTTCATCTTATGAATAAGTTCATAAGTGATCTGAATAGGAGCTTTGTACTTCATATCCTCTAGCACTTGATGTTCAAACTCCTCCAATAATCCAATTGGTCGATCAATGGTTGAGGTATGGTCTTCAATCTGCAGATTAATCCACGAGAGACTGTCATTACTCTTCGGAGTGTGGTCCGTCATCACATAAGTCGTAATGAGCGAGGGGTCAGTTTGCCCATACGCGAATAGTCCATATTGCTGCTGGAGCTTAGGGTCATACGCGGAGAGAAGAGAGCGCGCAGCGGTTTGCCCTAGTGTTTCTGTGCGAAGCTCCATCGCTGCTATTCGCGCATAGTCAATGAATACGGCCATCATCGTAAAGATGATCATTACGACAAAGATGAGAAAGATTGACACTACACCGCGCTCATCAGTTAGACTCTTGACCGTTCTCAACCTGGAAGCTCCCCTGTGAGCTATTCTTTTGCTTACTCGTTTCACATGTATTCCTCCAGTTCTCGCTTGCCAAGGAGCTATTGAGTCATAAACTACGGCTGCTGCTTCTCCTTCAGCACTTCTCCAGCTGCTTGAGGGCTAGCACCAAGCGGTTTCATAGCTTGAAGCTTAGCTGTCATATAACGAACCAACTCCACTGTTCTAATGAACTCAGCCGGTTCGACAATCGCACTGACTGCCTTACCTTCCGCACGTACATCGACACCTGTCATTTTCGCAATCATGGAGCTCTGCGCGCTATGACTCATCGAGACTGTTATCAAGCGCTCGAGCAATCTGTTATCGTACTGCAGCTCGCCAGATAGCGGCGGCAAGACAAAAGAAGCGCCGGAGGCCAGCTTACGAACGGGCAAGCTGTCAGATGGTGAATGGCTCGTGGGTACGTCCAGACGATAATCCTGTTCGTTGCCGAAACCGCTAAACAGCTGATCCAGCATCTGATCAGACAATGCTCGCCAATACAAGTCATCATATTGATGCGGCTCAAACGCGCCTGTGCCAGGATCCTTGCTGCTGTTATTCCATACGATAGCTGCTCGCTCCGCCGCATATGCTGCGGCATGGGAAGTCAGCACCTTCATATAAATCATCATCCCAAAGAATATGAATACGCACGTACACAGCAGGATAAGAGGAAAAACGAGTGAAGCCTCGATCGCTGCACTTCCTCGATCTTGCAGAATCAGCTTTCGAGCAGACGACAACACTTGGCGGCATGAACGGGGTTTATGGAAGAACTTTATCTTTTTGTTCATTGGCTTTCTTAATGATATCGTTCAGCATCTTTGTTATTTCGGTGCGAAAGGTTAACGCCAATATGAGCAGGATAGCAACAATAACTACGATTTCGATTACGCCAATTCCGTCTTCATCCTTCCAAAGCTTGTACATCTGCGATTGAACAAGTGTCAGCATATTAAATCCTCCCTAATAATTGGTATTAACTGTATTTCAGCATGGACTACATCATCAAAAATGCCGGTCCTCCAACAATAATAAGAACGACAATAAACATAAGCATTACCGGAAATATGAGCTTCGTGGAAGCTTCTTCTCCCCGTTTGCGCGCAACAGCCTTGCGCTTCTCCCATAGCTGGCGTCCTAAATCCTCCATCGCCAACACAAATGACTCTCCGCCTCTGCGCTGATTCATCAGCAATGTTGTCGCAAACATGGACACCTCCTGCACTGCACAGCGTTTAGCGAATTGTTCCAACGCTTGTGCGAATGCGTATCCATGCTGCATATCCTTCATCATTCGCTCCAGCTCGTGATACAGCGGATGCTCGAGCTGTCCCGCTTTGCGCTGCAAGCAGGATTGAAGCGCCTTCTGCACTGTCTCACCCGCTTGCACTAACAGCGTCAGCTTGCTTAACAGCTCGGGAAGCTCAAGCTGCATCTCCTGCTTCCGCTTCTCCGCCCGTCCGATTGTTTCTTTAACGCGGGCTAATGCAAGCACGATGCCCAGCAAGCTTCCGGTCAGCATATTGATTGCTGTCCCTTCTGTAACGGCTGCCCATATGAAGCCAAAGTGAAGCCCTGCCACCAGCATAAATGCTAATTCAGCCATAAACAGCCGAAAGCGGTTATAGGCATGCGCTGGACCGTACAGCTGCAGCAGCGCCTGTCGGACAGACATCAGCAGCGGATGCGTATCGAACGTTTGCTGATACGGCTTCAACAGTTCAAGGAAAGCTGGAAGCCACGCCTTCAGCTTCCCAACATTCTCCTTATTCATCAATTCCAGATGTAATTCCGCCTTGAATCGATTCACGAGCCAGACAGCGGCAGCTCCGCTTGCAGCCAGCAATAACCATAACCACGTCGGCAGCACAATCTACACTCCTTCTTGTAAACCAATAGGCCTTAAGAACCGAAAGGATTCACACTCGAATGTTCATCATCCTCTTCATCAGCCAGAGCGCGGCTAGAAGCAGCAGAAAAGCAGCCGTCGCGATCAAGCGCCCAACCCCGCTGTACAGCATGAGCATAAAGTCTGGCGCAGTTATGTTCATGAAAGCGATAAATAGAAAAGGGGCAACCATCATCGCTTTCATCTCTAAGCGCTTCTGAGCGATAAGAACATCAATCTCCTGAACGATCTCCATCTTCTCGCTAATAACGGATGCCGTTCTCCTTACGACTTCAATGACATCGCCTCCCATTCGTTTACAGGTCACCAGCACATCTGCAAAGTTCGCGATATCCTCCTGTTTGGCGCGTCTGCTGAAATCAAGCATTGCCATTTCCATCGGCTCGCCATTATCTACCCGGGAGCGGATGATTCGCAGCTCACGAATGACATCAACATCAGTTCCTGGATACAGCAGCTGCAAGTCGACAATAGCTTCTTTGAAAGCATTCTCTAAGGACCGACCCGCGGAGAGTGAGGAGCTTATCGCATACAGCGCCTGCTTGAACTGAATCGTTAATTGACTCCTTCTGCGTTCCAGCAGCGCTGCTCGCCTCATCTTCGGATAGGCGAAACCAGCACTGCCAATAATACAAACTCCCAGCCAATGCTGATAAAATAAGTACCCTACTAATCCCATCATGCTTACACCGAGCATTACTGCTGTTACATACTGTTTCAACGATAAGGTATAGCTCATATAATCAGGCAATCCGCGATCTGCTGGCGCATGAGCTGTTGATCTGCTAGCCAGTCGCCTCACATCGCGAGTGAATGGAAACATCTTCTTCTCGCCCATCTTCTCCCTCCCAGCTCAGACCCGCAATTGCCAGCTTCCAGCGGTTGTTCAGCTGGAACCTCGGCTCCAATCGGCCGCATATCTTCCCTTCCGCTTCCCCTTGCTCCGTGAATACATACAGCGGAGACAAGAAAACCTCACCTCCTTCAACACCCACCATTTCACAGATCTCCATCACTTTGCGCGACCCGTCGCGCAGCCTCGCAAGATGAACGATGATATCTAAGGCCGATGCGATCTGCTGACGAATCACTAACAGCGGCAGCGCTGCTGCGCTGAGCGCCATCGTCTCCAAGCGGCTCATCATATCCTTGGCGCTGTTGCTATGCCCTGTTGATAGAGAACCTTATTATATAAAGTGCACAACAAAAAAAGAGAGCCGATTGTAATTATCGAGCTCTCTTTTTTGCTATCGCAAATTATTTTTTAGAGTAATCATGTCATTAACTGCTTGACGATATCCGAATTCAACATACTTCACCGTGTCAATATACATATCCTCAAGAGTACAAATGAATTTATCGGCTTCGTCTGGATTTCTCTTTATATTGTTCAACAACTCCAAAAAGGTGTAATAATCTTTCTGGAAATTGAATTCACACTCACTATTCAATTGTTCAATCCTTTTTTGGACAGATGGTTCCAACCAAGCGATGGTCATCAGTTAACCTCCAGTTGTAATAATCATTGATTAATAATTACTTTGAAGATAACATTGTAAATAAAAAAATGAATTGAAAGGATACATATGGCCCTCCAGAAAGGGAGGTGTCGTTTACGCGAACTTTTAGACCAAATGCCACAATCTGAGCTTGCACGACGAATGAATGTCACAGAGTCAGCTGTATCCAGATGGATAAATGGCGAAAGAGAAATGTCATTTGAAAACGCGGTACTTGCAGCTCGCATACTTAATTGTCACGCTGAAGATTTTTACGAGTGGATCACGGTTGAAAAAGGTAAACGGCAGTGAGCTTTTGGCTCCTCCCTTGATGAAAACTTGACATATAGTCAAGGACTGCTTAATTTCCCTCCTTTCTATGCAAATCATATCACTATAAACAAAATGAATATATGATCAATAACTTACATAAATTAACTTTTACTTGTACCCCATACCGTATTTACCAAACCACTTTGCGAGACTTCTCATAGACTGTCGTTGTTCTCATTATATACGAACTTATGTTCGTATATCAATAGCTTACTTTTTCATTATCTCTGTAACCGATTTTGTTTGGATCACTTTAAATGGAGTATCAATGTTGTATGATATATCACTTAAAATCCATACCAGCGGAAATACCTTCTTATCTGCAGGTTGCCACGATTCGCTTTTCCACTCTTCAGTTGCCCAATATCTCTCGTAACGTTTCATCTTATCATCCATGATTTTATTGCTGTACACGCTGCGCTGGATCTCAACATAAAACGGCGTGCGCTTCCAGATCATGAATACGTCTGGTTCAGGATTACCCTTTCCGTATTTAGGTTCCACTTCAAAGTATTTCGGGTGTTCGATCTCCTTTATTTGTTTGTAAAATCGTGCAATGGATATAAAGTGCGCAATCTTCGCGCTGTCTTTCTTTATGCTCGGCTTAGGAAAGTACATATACATTCGCTGGGATGTGCTGCATTCAATGTGTCCATCTCGCCGCAGCCGCTTCAGGACCTTGTTCGCTTGATCCACTCCGTTCTTGACGGTACGGAAATGCAAATCAACAATATCATCCCTTTGTAGGCATCGAAAACGCTCAAGATCGCTTATAATCGCTTTGTCGCGGTCATTCATCTAACACACCCCACACTTCGTTATCTGCATCCGTCGTTTCTTCTATCTCCTTGTTCTTGCTTCGTGGTTTTTTCAGTGGCTCCAGGAGCTTCTTTGCTTCCTCAAGTTCGAGATGAGGAGCTTGCACGAGTTTTAGTCCATCCATTTTCAGATACATTCTGCCGTAGTCAGATTGCCGTATATGGGCTGCTTCGTCGCTGCCGATAGTAATACGGCTGTTGATGGCATCGGCGTGTTTAAAAGCCATCCTGACAGTTAGATTCTGCTTTAGTTTACCGTCCAACACTTCTGCATCTGGACGCAAGCATGAGAGGATTAGAAACACGCCCAACGCCCGCCCGATCGATGAGATTTCTTCGACTATCTCCATGATCTCTTTTTCCTTCTTCAGTAATGCAAATTCATCGATACACACTACAATGTACGGCAGCTTATCTTTCAGATCATCCACATGCGCAACTTCCGCTTCATGTAGCAAATCGCCGCGGCGCTTCATTTCTCTGCTTATCTTTAGAAGATCTTTATACAGCGACTTCGCATCAACCACATTCGCTTTGACGTGTTCGAGTCGATCAAAAAGAAAGAACTCGCTGCGCTTCAAGTCGCCAAGGTACAATTCAAGCTGATCGGGGCTGTAGCTACGAATCATGGTGGTTAGGATGGATCTCAACTGCGTAGACTTTCCGCTTCCCGTTTCGCCAGCAATGAGCAGATGCGGACGTTTGGTCATGTCGTAGACTTCGTACTTGTCTCTGCTCTGACCCACCACTATACCTAGCAGGTGCTCTTTGATCTTGCTTTGTATGGTCTCCAGTTCGTATGCGAATGCTTTGATTGGACTGTGATACACATTCAAAGTAAATGCCTTAACATCCCCGATGATTTCAATTTCATTGCCAAACGTTTGCTTGAACAGCCATTCGTGCTTAATGATCTCCTTAGGGTCCAGCCCTTGCGGGATTGTAAATACCGCTTGAACCCTCGTTTCGGATTCGGTAACGCGGTGTATGATTGGGTATTTCTTGATCTCTTTTCCATTCCGCATCTTTTGCTTTAAGCAAATGTCACCAAGAACAAACATCTTGCGGAGTTTGATTCGTGCCGCAGGAGCCGGCAGCGTGCGATACACTGCGAGTGCACCACCTAAGCACGCGGCGGTCGCCACCATCAAACCAAACATTCTACCACCTGCTTTTTAAACAGATTTAAAAACCGTTTCATAGTCAATTGTCCACCTTGTACTAGTGGCGTAAAGCTACGCTCCTAATTAATAACCTATCTAGTGAACTAAAAAATCGGCATCTAGTGGCGTAAATAATAACGCAGTTCCCGCGACTATAGTCTGACCCCGAACATAGCCCCTACGTGATGGACCAGTTCAAACCATATGTCCCACGCCACATAAGCACAGATGCAATAGCCCGCAATCTTAACAAAAACTATCTTGTCACTGTGTCCGAATCGCTCCAGCAGATACTCCGAGAGTGTGCTAACTGCTGCCACCCCAAGAACCCCGAACAAAGATGTCATACCAATCATCATTCGTCACCCTTTCTTTGCTGGAATAAATACAGCTGGCTTGCCTGCAACGGTAACAGTCGTATTGCTACCTACTGGATGGATCGGGCGCTCTGTGATTATAGATGTTCTCGTCGTTCGAATTCCAAGCATTAGCCGCAGCCCATCTCTGCATAGCTGGTTGATATCTTTCTTGCACAAGTGCGATGTAGCGCGGATCAGATCAGCGTCTACTTCCTTCCGCAAGCGAAAGTCTACTTTTGTATGCACTCTGTACACCTCCTGTCGGCTTTGCGTATACCTAACTTTATTAGGTCGTGCTTGGACATTATTCGGAGTGTTTTGAATAAAATTTTCATAGATTGTCCACCCTATTGATATAAATGGGGGTGGATATGATGTTTGGACTTGGAAAGCGAAGAACGAAACTAGGAGAGTTTTTAGATGGCGTATCAGGCATTAATCAAGAGTGGCTTGCTAAAGCTACAGGCATGAACAGAGATAGTATTTCTGATCTTTGCGATGGGGATAAAGACTTGAATCCTCGTGTGGAGACTAAGCAGAAGATTGTTTCTGTGCTCAGGAAACAAGGATACGATGTAAATAGTGGAGACTTCTGGTGAATGAGGTTGATGGCGCAATAATCGTAGTAAAATATTGCCTTGTCTGATAGACTTGAAACATAACTTTTTACGCGGAGGGAGAACATGAAACTTCGAAATGCAGTTATAATTATTGCTTTAATGTCTTTGCTGTCCGGATGCGGACCAACTAGTTCCAACGCAGTTGGAGAACTTGCATCTACTAAAGAATCATTAGAAAAACTAAAGTTAGAAAATGAATCACTTAAGAAAGAATTGGATGAATTAAAATACGGACCAGAACAGCTTTTAGCGGAAGCAAATTCTTATTTCTCTTCTGGGGATATCGAGAAGTTAAAGAAAACAAAAGAAACCATAACAAAGAAACATCCTGGATCTAAGGAAGAACAACAAATCAAAGGTTTAGCTGAAGATCTTCAAAAACAAATAGACGATAAAGCTGCTAAAGAAAAAGCAGAAGCCGAGGAAAAGGCTGCCGTCGAAAAGAAACGGCAAGAAGCTGCTCTTACTCATATGAGAAAGAGAACGGATGAAGTCACTGGATATACTGTATATGAAGATAAATCCAGCCCTGAGTATATTAATGAAAACGGATTTAATGCATTTATCGTTGTTGGCAAAGATAATATTCCTGTTTTATATGCAAGATTTCAATACGCTGATGATTCTTGGATATTTATAAAAGATTACATAATTAAGGCTGATGACCAAACATTTACGATCAGTCCAGGCTACAATGATGTCCATAGAGATAATCAATCTGGCGGTGTGTGGGAATACTATGATACATTAGTCACTAAAGACGTGTACGAGATCATTAATGCTGTTATTAGTTCTGAAAAAACCGTGATCCGTTCACGAGGCGATGAAAGAAAGCAGGATCGTACTGTTACTGATCAAGAGAAGAAGTCATTGCAGAACGTTCTTGACGCGTATAAAGCTATGGGTGGAACTGACGCACAATTCAAATTATAGAGAATTGATACCTATAATATATAGAATACAAATGAGGTCGTCCGACTAAGGGCGATCTTTTTTATTTCACATTTTGTTCTCATCGTTTTCAACATTGAATATCGAATATATGTTCGTATATAATATATGCGAGGTGAACAACATGGGACCGCTTATAACTGAAGAAGAGTTAATGCTCGTCAAATCGGCGATCATGCTACCGATGATACTCGCGGCTTTTGACCGAGATAAAAAGAAAATAGAATCCGTATTAAAGACACCAGATCCATACACGGAACTGTTGGATCAAGCAATTAAGAAAGTAATTACGGTACACACCGAAGTTAAAAGAACTATGTTCAAGAGTGGGCTGAAGATGCTGGAGTCTGAACGAGACGAGGACGGAATAACTACTAAATATCTTTGTAGGGGATACCACGGGGAGATGACGTTACTAAATGATTTTCTACGGGCGCAATGCAGTGTCCGTATGATGGCTTATTTGGGGTTGGATACAAGTCAATTTGTAGACCCTACGTTGCCTGGAGATAAACCGATCACGCAATAAAAGAGCCGCAAATGACCTTGTGGCTCTTTTATGATTCTTCAATATTAAAAAGCTCTTCTACCTTAAGCCCTAAAGCAGACGCGATTGCAAATAAGTGAGCATCCTCATGTCGGCTGTTCTTATCAAAGCGAGATATCGATCCTTGAGGCACTCCAGACATCTCCGATAGCTTCGTTTGTGTCAGCCCTTTTTCATTCAATATCTCAGTTAGCTTAGGTGTTACCTTCATAACAATCACCCCATAACTCATTATACGATATCGTATATTTATTAGCAATACCCATTGACATTCATTATACGATATCGTATAATAGATATATAAGGAGGTGAGGGAAACATGAAAGATTGGGTAACGCTTCTGACAGCAATCATCCAATTACTAACAGCAATAATCTTACTGTCAGAAGCTCGTAAAAAGAAAAAAGGTACTAAGAAGCGCTCCCCGCGCAAACGTTAGTACCTACTGTAAGGGGCGTAGCACCGCCCCTTACTCCCCAATCTTATCATATACCCTCACCTCAAAACAATGACTGGAGGATGATCATATGGAACTGGCAACATGGATCATAAGCACAACAGCGTTGATTCTAAGCGTTGCCGCATTGGTCATGGTTATTCGTAACCGTAAGTAGCCGCCTGATGAGCCTGCAGCAGAAGCAGGCGAAACCTCAGCCCTTCGGGGCGGGTCGCGGATATCTGTTACGAGTGAGCTGCGCACGCTCACCTTTACATATATTGCATGAACAATATAAACTAAGATTAATCCATTATAACCGAGGAGGCATCATAATGAGTGATAAATTTACCACACCTAACATGTTCGATATAACTTTGAACAATTTAAGAAATGAATGTGGCCACGTAAAGCCCAGAGAGTTGAAAGTTGTTGCAGCGAATCATTACATCGTACACTATATCAAATATTTCCACATGGTAAGAAAAAACATGACATTAGAAGATCTTGAGAATGCAATGCTGGCTTATGATAAGTTCTTGGAAGAGTAGGGTAAACATCTCTGATTAGGAGTTGTGCTATGAGTCTAATACTGAACACAGATCAGGAGTTATTTGCTGCAGCTATGACACAGACAAAGGTAGAAGCCTGGTTAGAGGATGCCGCTGGAGTGTACTGCTTTGAGGGTGAAGGAATTGTGGAGGCGATCACGCCAGAAACAGTCAAGCTCCGCGAGCCAGACGGATCGTCGATGCACTACTTCAGATATCCAACAATGTTTAAAGGTAACAGCCGCAACCTTTAGAAACTGCGGCTGTTATTAATTCCTATTTATTTATGTCAACGCGTTTCTGTTTAGCATCATAACCGACAGTAGCACCAAGCGCTTCGCCAACAGCGCGCGCTGGAACCTTCGTCACGCCATTTTCGATTTCACCATTGCAGGTATATTTACCATTTACGTAAACGTCTACAAGGTTGTCCTGCTTCGTCTGCTTGGCTGATAAACCGAGGTACTTCGCCACGCCACCTACATGACCAGCTATAAACGCTTCAATCACTTCGTCTCTCTTTAACCTCGCAGCGTCAGCCGCTACGTCAATAAACAAGCATTCCGTCAAAACTGTCGGCATAATTGATTCGCGGCACATGTGCAGATTCTTCTTCTTCTGTCCACGATCAATAATTCCAAATGGTTTGAGACGTGCCATTATCTCAGTATGCAGTACATTTTGATATGCCGCCGTCGCCGCATCTGTTATGCCGCTGTAGGTAAACGACTCAAACCCGCCTGCCCCGCCGCCTGCGTTTACGTGTATGCTAAGCAACAGATTTGCTTTCGCCTTGTTTGCCATATCGGTTCGCTCTTCCAATTCCAGATGCATATCTGTCGATCTAGTCAGCAAACAACGTACTCCGTCATAGTCGTTTTGTAGCCGCCGCGCTACCTCTGTAGCTATTTCCAGAGTAATGTCTTTCTCGCGCAACCCATGCCCGCCAGCTCCCGGGTCTTTACCACCGTGTCCTGGATCGATAACAATTACTTTACTCATTGCCATCACCGCTTTTCTTAGCTTGCTTGACCAATTGGTTGCCATACACAGCCACAGCACCACACAAGATGCCTTGTAGGATCGATGAGGCCGAGAAACCAAGCAGCAGCACAACAAACACGATTGCAAACGCAGTTACAATATACACGATGCTCCAGTCCGGAACCTTAGGCGTCTGTTTAACGACATATCCAAGTACCCAACACGCTGCTACGACAATAATTAACGACGGATCAATAAGGTTAACAATAGTGTTCCATTCCATCTCACATACCTCCTTTTAATTTAAAAAGTAATGCAATCGCTCCTGCGATTACCGCTCCTACGGCGGTGCGCCATAACCATTTGATATCACCTTCGACATCCTTAATGCTGTCGGCCATGTCATCAATCCTGTGATGAGCTGATTTTGTGCTCTGGATCGCTTCGCGCGCCAAGTCATCAGATTGATCTAACTTTGTAACAAGTCGATCTACACTACTTGCCATGTCGCTTATAGCGCGCGTATTTGCTTCTTGTAGCGCTTCTAATTTGCCGACTTTCACGGCAATATCCGATAATACTTGTCCATCTTGTGCCATTACTTCACCCCTATGCAATAAAATAGCCCCGATCGGCTCGGGGCACGCTGGATATATGGGCATAAAAATAGCGCTAACCATTAAGGCTGCGCTTTAAGCTGTTGCTGGTGTAATATCAGAACGCTGAGAGTAAATGTATGCTTCTACTCTCACTGCATCCCCGTCGGCTAGATTGTAGTAAGCAATTATTGATTTAATGTCGCCCTCGCCCATGTCGTAACGTGTGATACAAGCACGTGCAATTACTCGGATTTGAAAGTCTTTCATTTGATATCATCCTCTCTGATTATATTGTCACCATTTCAGCGATTGTTAACTCTAAATCTGTGAGCCTTGCTTTGTTTTCGGCTACTTCTTCGGACAGCGACTTGCGATACACTGGCGGTTTCTCGGGTTCGCTTGGATCGGGATAGCTAAACTCCAATTCTTTTGTTTCTAGATTTACTCGATAGCCATTGCAATCTGCGAAGTCTTGCGCATACTGTCCATATTCAAGCTGAATCACATCGAACGTATTTCGGTTACGTTCTGATAGAGCTGTGTATGCTTCGATATCTTGGTCAATAGTTGTCTCAACTACAGATCCAGAACGTTCGCCAGTGTTGATAATTACATTTCCTGTTGCGACATCATAATAAATTCGTCTGCCAATCTCGTTCATAACGTCCCCCTATTCCCACGCACACCATGTATAAGATTCTGATGTTCTCGCACCAGTTGCAACGAATCCATTACTGTTTGGCACGACATAGTTAGATGCGTTAACTGTACCTCTAGCGCTAGATCCAGTTGATTGTCCAAAATCAACCCACAACCGGTTGCCAACTGTATCCTCCGCTGAATGTATCAAGTAATAAAAAGCTGATGCTTGATAGTAATAATGACTTAGCAATACAGTTCTCGGGGCAAACGATAAGCCTGTTACGGTTATCTTACCAGTTCCGTCAGATGTTAACGTTCCTTTTGCAAACTTCTTCCCTGTATTAATCTGACGTATCTTAGCTGCTAACGTTGCCCATGTATCATTTGTAGTCGCTGATCCACCCATGGCGTTGATAGATGCGACTACTGCAGCTTTAGCATCAACGCCAGATTGCTTTAAATTGTTAATTTCTTCCCCTATCTTCATATAACCCATGCCAACCAATTCCAGCTCACCAGTGGCGTGTAACTTCAAAGCTTTATTGAAATCCCATTGACCAGATTTCGGCGTTGTCTCTGGTGTGAAGATTAACGTGTCTTTGGAGTCGGATGCACTGGAACGATGCACAATCCAACCTCTACCGTCTACTAACGGACTTTCATAGATGAATGGATTCCCATGTGATGTACGAACAGTTCCAGATAAAAGCCCACCAGATTCGTCTAAAATACGTCTCCACGGTTGCCATGACATTATATTGTTTGAATCAATAGAGTATCGTTGGTAGATACCTCCACCTTGAGCATACGCAACTTGCGATACCCATCTGCTGTGTGACCCTTCAATTTGTTGCAATCCCAATAGAGATACGCCACTTGGAGCATTTACAAGCGTAATGCTCGCATTGTTTTTGATCTCCATAAACCATGTTCCAGAAGGCTGCGCGTTACAGTCTAAAGTTCCGCTGATAACTTTTTTATACGGCAAACTCGCATTTTTAGCATTAGTCTCTGCTTGATTGGCTTTACTATCAACATACATAGTAGTTGCAAAGCCTTCGTCCTGAACTGACTCCATAAAATCAACCCACTGTTGTTGATACTCTGCTGTCTTGGTATTTAGCCATGATTGGAACTCATTGAATATGCTTGTTGTATCAGCCTGTTGGATTAAAGCTGTGACCACTCCGCAAACAGCATTATTGAGTCGTTCATCCGTGACTTGATCAGGCGCTATGACCGTTGTATTTGCTTTGACTCGCACTTGTGCAAGCGATAAGTCATATATGTCGCCACTTCGAACAATTGCTGGTGCGGTTGGTGATGCCGCAGGATTGCCTTGTAGGACCATTGCTTTAATTGCCCTTACTGGCAAGCTGACATTTAACCGTAAAATGATACGGTCAATACGATCTTGCGTGGCAGCTGGAACAATAGGCAATACCAACTGCGAGTCAAACACCGAGTACATGTAGCCATTGATCCAACCGTACCCGAGCGCTATGGACACATTGCTGTCCGATCCTGATGCAGATACTTTTAACTTAGTCCCGCCACCGAATACGCCGTTGCCTACGAATTTGGCAAAGTATTCAGCGAACTCGCGCGCGGGATATTGCCGAGGATCATCGGCGGTTGTATCAAAAAAACCTGATTTTTGTGGCACGCTATCCTCTCCTTTTTGCTTGTTCTTCTATTTTCCTGACCACTTTTGTGATGGTCGGGATTTCCTGACCAAAGCCGATTTCTATTTTACTGGCGGGCTCGTATATCTCTTTGACTTCTGTTATGCGGGTGTTCATGGTAAGCCCCCAATTTAGATTCTTGACGGTTACGATATCGCCCAAGTCCCAATCCTTCTCGTAGACAAAACTACGAGTATCAAGCACTTTGCCACTCAGTGTCGTGATGCGTTTGTGCTCGCCTAACTTTTGTTGGCCCATATCGATCAGTTCAGCGGCGTTCTCGGCTTGTGAGCAGTCTACGAAAACCTCTCGGCGTTCCAGTCCAGCACCCGCGCCAACCATTTGTATAAGGCGCTCCGCATCTTCGCCCTTGCCGCCTGCGTACCCGACATTCTTGTACCCAAAATCGCTATCAAGGTATTGTTGGCTTTGGATGTTGTCAAAGGCGTGCGAAAATATGACCGGCGGCAAAGTGTTTTGATCTACAGTTAAATTTCGACCGACCAACACATCAAACACCCACTTGCGCGCTGGGATGTCTAACTTTACGAACCATCCAATATCGCACCACTCTGCAATCTCCTGTATCACTTGGTCAAGCTGCTCATACCTTGTCTGCCATGGCGTCTGCTTGCCGCGCTTCATGTCTGGAGAAATCGCAAAAAATGGCATTCGCCGCTCTGGGTAAATGCCATCCACTATGTGCCTATTAACGTAATGCTTCATGACTGTTTCAGCAGCTCCACGCACTCGGTCATAGTTGTCTGTTACCGTTACGCGGCGGTCAAGCACGCCTCCAAGAGTACTGCCTTTAACAATCAATTCCTCACTGTTCTCGGCATTAATCTCGCGTTGTATGACAATACCTGACTTATGCGATTGGTTGCCAATCATGATGATATTGTCCTTGAGTAGCTTGTCAGTGTGCTGCTTGCTCAGATCAATATGGATCTCAAACTCTCCTGCTCGGTAATAGCGGCGAGTAAACTGCAAGCTCTCGTAATCGTCGATCTCCCCGAGCAAGTTAAATGCTGTATCCAATATGCGAATTGGCGGTGCTTTAATGTCCATCATCCCCCAATGTACCGGTTATTCCAATATATTGTGACACGGGCCCGCTCGCGGTCTGCTTCTTGATCGCTGTCGTACCTCAAGATGTTCTCGCCGACGACAAGCTGAAAAAAGGAGCTGTTGATATCTATCCAGTGGAACACATTCACACGCGAACCGTCTGACTTTACAACCTCAACTCGCTTTTGCCCAAAGGCTGTATTGATTTCTAGTACATCGGTGTCGGACAACTCATAGTTAATTTTGATAAATTCACCAGTCGTCTCGTTAATGACTATCGGGTTCTTTGCTGGACCTTGATAATTGACCAAGAGCGGTGCCTCTACATCTCCACTGTTCGCAAATGAGCCACGGTAGGACGAGAAAGCAAATGTAGTCGGAAGCCTCAACGGAAATGTCATCCCGCCCTCTTCGAATTTCAACCCCCTGACTGTCTCTTGCTCATCGCGCCAATAAGGGTCAGGACAGTGAAATGAGATCGCGAACGCCTGATTTGCAACATACCGCTCACCGAAAATCGGGCTCTCTTCTGGTACGGCGTCTATAGCATAAGACCGATTGTTATTAGTGTATACGAGTCGACCGAGCCCAACCTTGGGATTAAGTATCCTACTGAGCTCTCTCCGCAGCGCATACATGTCATTTTGATTATTGGCAATGATATAACCATTAATCGTAATGAAGCGGTCTGCAACGTATGCTCCAGCGTAGGTTGACCCGTCTTGATACGGCGAACGAGTTGACTTAACCTCTGTCGGAGCTCCGCCCGTGCCGTCGATACCAGAGAGGACGAACGGCTTATATTTTCCAAGCGCTACCGACTCGCCGCGAGCATTTGTAAATGTAACTTGTTGCATGCTCGTCCCTCCTTAATAGCCTAACAATGCTTGCCCTGCTTTTTGTGTTGCGCGTGAGATAGCGCTCGGCGATGATGCCGGCGAATAGAAATTATTAACCTGTGATACCGACTTTGAATTGTTGTTGTTAACAACATTAGACGATCCTGCTGCCGCCGAATTCATAGCCGAAACTGCTGCCGCGCGCGCCGCCGCAATTTGAGCATTGATGTTATCGATTAAAGGTTGAATCTGCATGACCTGTCCCTTGAACCCCTCATACATCTGCTCGCCCAACGTCTGCCCAGCAATGTTGTAATCATCTCCGAAATCTTTGAGCAGCTTAAGAATATCTTGTTGTTGTTGGTTGATGATCATTTTTTCAGCTTCGGCTTGCAGTGCTTTTGCATTTAGCAACTGATTGTAGTGATTTTGGACAGAGATCAAATGTTGATCATGCGCTGCCTTTTGCGCGTTGTATATCGCATTGATATTGTCCTGCTGTGCCTGGTACTCTGCCGCCATTATTTCCTTCTTCGCTTCCAGCTGGTCCTTGATGACTTTGGTTTCTTCGGACAACTTGTCTTTTAGCTCTTTTTGCTCTTCTTTAAGAGCTTCTTTTTTGTCGTCAAGCTGTTCCTTGCGATGACGTTCATCCTGTTCCGCAAGAATCTTATTGAGTTCCTTCTGTAATTGAGCCTTGTTAAATTCATCATGCTCGTACTCAATAAGCCCTTGTAGGCGATCTATCTTCCGCTGGTCCTCGGCGTCCATATCTCCGCGCGACTTCTGTTTCTCGGCTTGTTCAAGTGCATCAAGTTCAGCTTGTATCGCTTCGATCTGTGCGTTGTACACGCTGTTGATGTGCTCGATTTCGGCGTCTGCTGCCTTCTGTGCAGCATCAACACGAGCGTTGTATACCGTTTTGATTGCATCAAGCTGATTGTTCTTCCACTTCTCATTCGCTTCCTGAGCGTCTTTAACGGCTTCCTCAGCTGCTTTCTTTTCTGTCTGGTACTTCTCTTTCAGAGCGCCTTGAATCCCTTTGGATAAGTCGTTAACCGAATCGATCTGCGACTTATTAACGGCCTCTGTGTATTCTCGTTGCAGCTGTATGCGTTCATTCGTCTGCTGCCGCACCTGCTCAGTTATCTCGCGTTCAATCTGTCGTTTCTCCGCAGCTGAATAACGGCTATCCGCGAGCACTTTTTGCAGGTAGTTTTTATTAAGATAGATTTGCTCGTTATAAAGCTTGTCCTTAAGTTTGAACATCTCTTCATCAGACAGCTTCTCACGCGCTATACGATCCTCGTAGGCGGCTTGCAGTTGTTGATTGGTATATTGGACTGCGTTGACACGAGACTGCTTCTCTGCCTCAATTTTGCGCTGCGTGGCTTCGAATATGCGGTCGTCCATGTCCTTACGTTCTTCCGCTGAGTCAGCGTACAGCTTCTTGATACGTTGCAGCAAGACAATCTCATCATTCTCAGTGAGTTTGCCTAACTCCTTAGCTCTCTCGTAGTTATCAATAGCGTCTTGAAGTGAGTCATCACCCATCTGCTTTTTTAAAGCATATATCTTCTCTTCAATAGCCATCCGTTCGTCGGCTGTCTTGATGTACTTAGAACGGATTTCTTCCAACGATTTAAGTTCTTGCTCAGCCGTTAGTTGATCCAGAGCTTTTAAGTGCTCTAGTTTCTTGTAAGCTTCGTCAAGCGCCTTGTTTTCATATGCCTTTGTTCCTCCGCCTTTGTCTTTCTTCTTATCTGGATCGCTAGGGATATAAATCGGAGGCGGCTTTACAGGAGCTACAGGTATGTCCTCTGGTTTAGAGTTAGCCAGAGCTTGTAAGCTTGCAGCTTCGCCGCGTAGTCGGTCAAGTTCATCATTCATTCGCGTTAGAGCAGCTTGAGCAAGACCGCTTTCGCCAGTTATCTTCGCAATGCCTTCAGCGACTTTAATAGCCGCTTCCTGCTTGGCGATCGCTGCATTTTTGTCTTGTACGGCTGCCGTAGCTTTAGCTCGGATGCTTTCCCATTCTTTTTCGATTTCTTGTTGCTTAATCAATACTAAGCCTTTTACGGCTTCGGTATTAAGCCCTGTTGCTGTAACGAACTGAGGGAATTGGTTGGTCAATTCTTTATTAGCCTTTAACCAATCATCAGAGCCTTTTTCAGCTGTTGTATAAGTCTTGATTAAGTTATCTATGCTGACGATTTCCTGTTTTCGTATTGCTATCTGCTTAGCTTTATCGTTTAATTCTGACGTTGTTTCCTTATTGGCGTCCTTTACTGCTTTGTTTAAAATATTGACAGCATTTTGCATGTCTTTCATTGACTTCGCTGCTATCTTGCCGTTTTCATCAATGAATTCGAGGGTAACGCCAAATCCTTTTGCTGTTTCCGCTAATTCTTCGAGTTTGACATCTAACTCATCAGCTGCATCATTGATCGCGCCTGCATTATTTCCCATCTGCGCAGCGTTTGACTCTGATGCTATGTCTATGAGTTTTTGATAAGTTTCAATTAATTCGTTGCCTTTATCTATTCTTTCTTGCGTGGCATCCACTTCAGCTCGAGTGATCCCGTTTTGCTGTACGGCTTGCAATTCCTCTTGCGCTTGCGCTAATTCTGCCGCCGCCTTCTCAGCGTCATTCATGGCGTCTTTGATTGCTAGGAACGCGCCTACTGCTGTTAATATGGCTGTTATCGTGAGACCGATCGGGTTCGTAGCGAGAAACGCGAGCGCTGTTCCCAATGATTTAACGACTGGTACGAGCGCTGCTATACTTATCGTCAACTGACCAGCAATGATAAGTAACGGACCTGCTGCGGCCACCATAGTTACCATCGTTAAAATAGTCTTTTGTGATTCAGTATCAAGGCTGGCGAACCATTCCGCACCTTCTTCGATGGATTTGAATAGTGGCTCCAATGAGTCAAGAACATCCATGATTGCAGGAACTAAAGCGTCACCTAGTTTTTTAGCCGTAGCAGTGATTCTGTTTCCCATTATTTCTAACTGTGACTTCGTTGTTTCATAACGCGTATTAGCCTCTTTGGTCAGAGCCGTGTTTTCTTCCCAGGCCTTCGTGCCAAGCTCCAAGCTGTTTCGAAGTAGATCTCCAGCGCCAGCCGTACGAAGCAATGCGTCACGCACTCTGATTTCAGATAGTTCAAGATCTTCCAGTACAGCAAATGTATTTTCTCCTGCCTTGGACATGCGTCCCAAACCTTCTACAAACGAAACTAATGCGCCAGCTGCGTCTTTCTCAAAAGCTGTTTTGAATTGTTGCGAACTCATTCCAGCCACGGATGCAAACGATTCTAACGATGCTCCGCCGGTGGCTACAGCATTAGCCATATCGACCATGACACGAGAGAACGAGGAACCGCCAGCCTCAGCTTCAATGCCAACGGATGACAACGCACCAGCAAACGCGAGTATTTGAGCTTCGGTCAAACCGATCTGATGACCAGCACCCGCCAAACGTAATGCCATCTCGGTTATCTCAGCTTCAGTGGTCGCTAAGTTATTGCCTAGGGCAACAATAGTCGAACCTAACTTGTCAAATTCGCTTTGCGGCATCTGTGTGATGTTTGCTAAACGAGCTAACGCCGTGGCCGCCTGATCAGAGCTCATATTTGTTGAAACGCCTAGATCAGCCATTGTACGAGTAAAGCTCATTATTGCTTCGTTCTTAACTCCCAGTTGTCCGGCCGCTTCTGCAATTCCAGCTATCTCCACTGCTGTTGCTGGTAATTGTTTTGACATATCGATTATTTCTTTTTCAAACTTCTTAAACTCTTCAGCTGTTGCATCAACGGTCTTTTGCACTCCTGCAAAGGCAGTCTCAAATTCAATTGATGCGTTACCTGCCGCCACGCCAGCTGCAGCGATAGGTGCGGTGACCATCAAGCTTAGTCCCGTGCCTGCCTTGGTCATTGCCTGCCCCGCGGATTCCATTTTCTTCGCTGCTGCATCGATTGCGGATGACGCTTTATTCCAAGCTGACGTTTGTTTCTCGAGCTCAGTAGTTGTTTTCTTGAGCTCGGAATCCAGTTTATTGTACTGAGCTACCGCCTTATTAAGCTTGATCTCGAGATTCTGCGTTTCCTTGGCGTCTTTACCCTTTGCCGCCGCGGATTCTTCGTGTTGCTTTTTTAGCTTAGCGATCCGCTGCGCTTGAATATCCATTTGCTTGGATAGTAAATCAGTCTTTGTTTTAAGAGCATCCTGTGAGTTAGCGTGTTCTCCCAAGCGCGCTGATGCTGCTTTAAATTCAGACTCAACAACCTTCATTTGACGCGTCAGCGACGCCATTGATCGTTCTACGCCGGTATCATCAATAGATATCTTGGTGACTAGATTAGATACTTCTATATCCTCTGCCATTAAACTTCACCTCCCCTAGATGTATTGATCGATCCATGCGCGCGCTGCCGCTTGTTCACTTGATTCCTTTTCTTCCATTCCGTTATAGCGCTTGTGATGTTCCCATAAGGTGAATAATCTGCGCGGTGTACAACGCCAAAAAACCGCCTCGCTCATGCCGAGCAGGACGGTTCCTATATAATCAAGCCAACCCCAATCCCACCCGTCTATTTGGTCGGTTGCAGGCTGGTTAAAGGCAGGTTCTTTATTTGAATCAGGCAGAGAATAAATCAAAGCCTGCAATATTTTCGCAATCACTTCGTATCTGTTAGATACACCAATAAGTTGGTCCACAACATCTATGGTTAAATCTTCATCCTCATGCGCTAAACCGTGATATAAAATAATCGCTATATCCTCAATCGCATCAATTCGCACATGCTTAGTGGCCTGTAAAATAGATCCGTATCTTTGTTCCAAGTCATATACCGCGCTCATGTCGTATACAAGGTGTCGGTGTTTATCTAAATCTATCGGGACTTTTTGAGTTTTCATCTTTTCACTCCCCGAAATAGTAAAAAGAGAGAAGGTTTCCCCTCTCTCTCTATTGGTTATTAATCCTACGGCGTAGGTACTGCGTTAGGAACTGCCGTAAACCACGCCGCAATCAAGGCGGCACTTGCCGTGTTGTTGCTGTCTGCGCGGAATCTCCAGTGACCATCATAAGCTCTTTTCAAGAAAGTACCCTTTATTGTCGGAGTCTGGAATTGTGGGGTACCCTGCTTGGTTTGAGCATCTTCCTCCGGAATCATAAACTTTCCTTTCAAAAGCCATACATAGATAACACTTCCGTCGTGCATGGTGCGTTTATATCCAAGCGCAACCTCTGGTGCATTGTCGTCAGCGTTATCAATAAGCATGCCATCTGCATTCACCTTCGAACCAAGTAACTCAGCTTGTGTGGTCAACGGAAGGCTTGCAACACCAATCTCTACTTGTATTTCACCGAGGGCATTTGCGGTTATTATTGGACCGTCGTTACCATTCAGCGTTGCAGAGTTAACAGATGGGGCTATTTTTGCCGTGAGTGCTGGCGCCATTAATTTCGGTGCGGCGTATTCGGCGCCTGTCTTATCGTCTTTCGTTAATAGTGCGTAATAAATGTCCTGTAAACCAACAGGAACTGAGATTACTGTTGTTGGATCTGCCAAATTAATCAACTCCCATATTTAATAGTTTTATAGCGCAGTACCTTGTGGTACGTCTTTGTTTCTTGCTCATACATGTCTTTTGATCCAGATCGACTAAAACCCATTTCCTTCATCGTTTTGTCAACTTCTGATGCGATCGCGCCTGTATTTCCCTTTGTCCAGATGTCAACTTGAAAATGAATGGAATCACCAATCGATACATTGTTCGCAAACGATGTATCGAAGCTTGTGATCTCGAAGAATGTGATGTATGGTTCCACGACAGAAACCTCTTGGCCGTTTTCGCGCATTTTCTCTGGCGCGACCTGCGGCCACACTTTTTTTCCACCCAACAACAAAACAAGCGCAGCATTGTTTAGCAGCGCTTGTCTTATTTCAGGCTTTAGATCAATCATTATCTCATCCCCTCTCTTTGCTGGGATGCTAAGATATCGACTATTAAGTCTTTATTCTCTTCTGACGCCGGATAGATAAACGGCTGAGCTGGTGACTTGCTTGTTCCGAACTCCAAAAAGTGAGACCTCCAACCTGTTCTTTTACCTGGTCCCACTAGTACATAACGATTTCCATCGCCGCGCATGACACCACTGACTTTGATGTCGTCTTTAATGTGCTGGTGATCGATCGAACTTACCGTAACTTTTTCGCGCTGAGCTTCAGCGATTAACTCGCCAGCCATGCGCAAGCCTTGGTTTTCCATTCTAACGACACCGGAAGCCATCTTATTTCGAATCGTCGCCAACATCTGCTCCATGCCTTGTAATTCAATGCCGCTAGCCATTTGACGCCTCTGACACCATTAAGTGCGTCTCTGTGCGATCGTCAAATACATCATCAAGCGGCGGTACATCGATCATGTAGAAGCGGTTATCCTTCAGATCAACTATACGCATGCCTGCTTCGATTCCCGTTCGATATCTGATCTTATATCTAACTGACACTTCGGTCTGGGATGATGCCACCGCGAAGAATTCACGGCCTTTCAATGGTTCACGTGCAGCCCATGTGGTAACAACATCTTCCCAATCTTTAGCGTCTGGAATCGGATAACCTGCATCATCTTCTGTGATGCCCTTGCGCTGGATAGTGATAAGACGGTTTAGGTCATTTGCCCTCAGTCTTTTCGCCATTCGCTTCACCATCCCGCTTTGTCTTTCGGCCGCGCGTTGGTTTCTCAACCTTTTCTTCTGTCGTTGGTTCGGATACTTCGACAGATGCTATATAACCGCGAGAGACCAATAATTGCGCGCGCTCTTCGCTGTGCGGTACATGCTCGTCTCCTGGATGTAGATGGCGGTGATTATCGAAACGATCTAAGAATTCTTTGATGACAACATACTTCGGCACTTTTACACCTCCCCATACGATTTCAGTTGCAATATGATGCTGTTGAGAGATCGTATAGTCATGTTAACTTCCTGCTCATCTCGTGCTTGTTCCTTTTTCACGAACAGAATGACCGCGAGATGATATAATTCAGTCGATCCTTCGTCTGTTGCATCTGGCTTAACCACACCAGACTTAGCAAGCGAAGCCTCGGCAGCGGGAATGAGAAGAGCGAGAACATCATCGTCCTCGCTCCTATCCAGTCTTAGAAACCTTTTAACCTTGCTTAAAAGCTCCTGATCCACCATGATTGACTCCTCGCTTAAGGAACCGGTACGACTTTAGCGATGCGGAATGCAGATTTCAACTTGATCTTGTGGTCAAACCAAGCCGTGAGGACAAAGTTCTCAACGCCAGTTTTTACATCCTTGTCGTGGTCATACAGCATAGTTGGATCATAGTTGAAGTGCGAGTAGCGAAGGTCGCCGACGATTGGATCTGTGGCTGAGTCACAGAACAACGCCGGTTTTCCAAGTACTTGCTCAGGTTGAGCGCCATAAAGCGTAGCGCTGCCATTAGCCAGCGTCTCGATAATGTCCATGTAATCAGCATAAGTCATTACGACTTTTGCATTCTCTCGATAGTCCTCGTGCAGATCTGCAATAGCGGCCTTGATAGCTTTGTATTTATCCGCAGCAGAAACTTCCTTAATTGCGTTTTGAGCAGAATAGAATGACATATGTTCCTCGCCCGCTTTAGGTGTCTTAGTAAATGCTACCTTCTTTTCTTTCGCAGCAAGGCCGCTCTCAAGAGCCATATCCACCGTTTGAACAAGGTTTGTGTCTGTAGCTGAAAGAACTGTTTCGGATACCGGCACAAACACTTTGAATTTTTTCCGTCCGAAGCTAACAACGTCACCTTCTGCTTTCAGCTCTTTTGCCGTTTCAGTGTCAGCGATGAAATCGTCGTTATCAAGAGTGAAAGTAATCTTAGGAATTTCAAGATTCGTCATGCTTGTAACAGTGGAGTTTCCACGCAACGGATTTTTTATGAATGGCTCATGCAGCAATTCGTTCGTCATTGTGGTTGGCAAGATCTTTTCGCCGCCAGAAGCGTTGTTATCGCCGAGAATAGCTTTGACATCAGGCGACACACTCTGTCCTGTGACCGTTGAGCGAACCAGAGAAGCTTTAGCGCTGATTTTCTGTTGTTTCGGATCTGCAATGCCTTGAATGCCTTTATTGGCACTCATTGCAGCAAGTTGCTCAGCCTCCATTGCATCGTGCTGCTCTTTGATGACATTGAAGCGCATCTTCAAATCTTCCTTAGTTCTTTGCATGGCTTGGATGTCTTCCATTTTCGTGCTAGGATCGATAGCCTTTGCCGAAAGGTCGTTCTCTGTCTTTTGAAGCTGTTGACCGATAGTGACAAGGTTTTGCTTTAGTTCGAATAGTGTTTTCATTGATACATTCCCCCTAGAATGGTTTCGATATATGCCGATCCAGCCTTTGCTTCATCGGCAATTTTGGTGCGCATTGCTTGTTCTTCACTTGAAACAACTTGATTCTGATACTGCATTGATTTATCAAACAAGGCCGCCGGCACATTGACATACTGCTTGAATAAGTCGTTGCTGATCGAAGCAGCTGCTTGATTCGCTGCGAGAACTTCATCACACAGCCCATAAGAAAAAGCTTCATCAGCCGAAAGCCATGTTTCGGCGTCAAGAAGCTCTTCTAGTTTCTGCTCTGTTAATTTGTCACCTGCGCGGTCGATATAAGATTGACAAGCTGATTTGCTTATCTTCTCCAAATCATCCGCAGCTCTCCTTAGTTGATTGGCGTTGCCCTGCACGAAGTCCCATGCATGGTGTATCATCATCATGGAGTTTTTATACATATATACTTTATCTGCGCACATCGGAATGACAGATGATATCGATGCGGCCAAGGCATCTATATATGCGTATACCTTCGCCTTATGCATTTTCAGCATGTTAAATATCGCGATTCCTTCAAATACACTTCCGCCTGGCGAGTTAACGTGAAGGTTGATGGTGTCTACATCGCCAAGTGCATCTAAGTCCTTCTTAAATGATGTGGAGGATACTTCTCCAAGTTCCTCCCACGCATATTTGGTGACTTCGCCATAAATGTAAATGTCAGCAGTCTTGCTCTTAGCTGCCATCTTCATTTCCCAGAACTTATTCGGTTTTGTCACTCGTTTTCACCCCCTTCCTCTGCGATGGATCCATATCTATCGGGTACAAGTCACCGCTTACCCAAAGCTTAGATGCGTTTCCTCCAACTGGTGGCTCATCCTCTAATCGTCTAACATCGTCTTGCGACAACCATCCACTCCTGATAGACGCTTGATAATACGCTGTTCTTGAAGCTGTATCTCCGCGCAGAAGTCCGCCAAGGCTGAATTTGAAGTAATAACCTTGCTTTCGTTCCGCCGCGTTCAGAAGTTTTCTGTTAAACTCCTGCTCGTACTGACGAACAATAGGTGTAAGAGTCATCTGAACGAATTGAATCATCATTTGCTCGTTAGATGAATACCCCTGCCCTTCCGTGTCGTTTAAGAATGAAACCGGCACATTGAAAACATTGGCCACTCGAGAGCGCGTGATACGCTCGGAAGCAAGCGTGTCTGATGCAAAGTATTTCTTGTCGATTTCATCAATTTCAACACCGGGCTCTTGAAATAAAATGCCGCCGTTTTCTTGATAAAACCTTTTGAAGTCATCGATAATTTTCTGTCGTTTCTCGTTATCAACGTTTTGGCCGTATTTCAGTATGAAACTGTCCTTCTTCTCCATTTCAGAGAGAGAAAATTCCTGTACAGCCTTATCGTACTTCAATGTGTTTTCAAGAACTGATAAAGGGCTAATCCCCTTCCACCTTGACGGACCAGTAATATGCTTGACGTGGATCATGTTCATGTTGTGAACATAAGTCGTCTTGTCCAATAGGCGAACTTCGTACCACAGCGATCCGTCATCTGCATTAATTAACGGCGACACGTAGTTTGTATCGATCGGGACCAGTGACTCGACTTGCATTCTTATATCGCGAACAATTAATGCATATCCGTTACCTGTCTCATTTCTGGAGACTTCGAGTTTATTAATCAATTCGAATCCCGACATATTTTCATTAGGCGCATTAGTGATCACATCATATGTTCCGTTGGTAACCGCATCATGCACTTTGTACAATTTCAACGGTAATGATGACAGCGTGTTTGCAAGGCGAGAAATAACGCTGAATATGGTCTCGTTTGTGGCTAATTTCGAGTTATCAATCCCGAAAAACTTACGCCCAAACCATGATGAAAAGTCGAATCCTTCTCCTCGCCAAGCATCAAGCGCCGCTTTCATTGAAGCCTTAACTTTGCTTGTCCATTTCAATCCCTCACCTCCCCTCATTGTCTGAATAGATCGTTAACCGAAATAAATTCAACGTTGCCATCACCTGCAGGCTTAACAAATTTCTTCATAACCTCGGTGTGAGCATTTAAAAAGGCCGCAAAACCGTCTATTTTACGGTAGCGACCTATCTTTGTTGGTAATTTGTTGCGGTTCCTGTCCTCAACCATCTTCACGTTATTCACATACCATCGGAATAACCGGTTGTTGTTGAATATTATATTACCATCCAAGAAACGTTCTTTCACATCATCGACCGCAGGACCAAGTGTGAGATAACCTTGCCGCACAACTTCCATATTAAAGCCTTTAGCAGTTAGTGATTCTACTAAACCAGTAGCCTTCGCAGGGTCAAAAGCAATCTTTTCGATGATAAATTTCTTGGATTGTTTCTCGAACCACTCTCCAACAAGTTCTTTTCGAATATATTCATCCTTTACAATGGTCAGCAATCCTAAATCTTCATACTCTCGATACGGGATCTTCTCGTTCTCGAGTAACACTTTTTTGTATGGGACCCATGAATGAGAAAGTACAATAACTTCTCCCGTCTCGATTATCGGAAACTCAAGACAAGCGCTTGTGAAGTCCTCTGTATCAGATAAGTCAAAACCACCAACACACGGAATATAAACTAGGTCATCATAGTTCCATTCCTTGTTGTTCTTCTTTAGAGTTTCGAAGTCCAAAAACGACTCTTCGGAACTGTTGACGAACGTGTTGAAACGTTTTGTAATGAAGTCGTTTCGTTCGGACGGCGTGCGCTTGGCCTTCTCCCAATCCTCGATCATGTCAGAAAGTTTGATTGAAACACCCATGTTCGGATTAGCTTTAACCCACATCTCTGGTATTTCAAATTCTGACTCATCGTCAAGCTCGGCCAAGTAATAGAATGTGCGCTCGTCAGTGATCACGCCGCTCAGAACGTCAGTTCCTTGCTCATAGTAATTAACCAGCGGACCGTCTAACTGGTACCCAGCGGTGGTAATGTAAATAAGTAATGGCTGATCCCTTGAACCTCGTGAGTTCTTGATGACGTTGATGAGCTTGTAATCCTTGTACTCATGAATCTCGTCAAATACCCCGATATGAGTATTTAAACCATCTAGCTTCTCAGAGTCGGAAGCTTGCGGTTCGATCTTCGAGAATGTTTTGTCGAAATGGATAGCATCCCGCAGCGGCCTAAACCGTTTCTTCAATTTTGGTGAAGAATTGATCATCGCTTTCGCTTCATCGAAGAGCAGCCGTGCTTGCTTCATAGAGTTGGCTAGAAGTGGAATGTCAGCTCCATTTTCACCATCTTTGCTAACTCCGTATAGCGAAACACCAGATATCTTGGTTGTTTTCCCGTTCTTACGACCAACAAAAATAAGGCCCTCTTTAAAGCGCCTTAGTCTCGTATCTTTATGAACCCATCCGAATAAGCTGCCCAACACAAAGTGTTGCCATGGCTGCAGGATGAGTTGTTTGAAGTTACCTTTAGATGGTTTGCAATACTTCTCGATAAACTGAATTGGTCTATGTCCTAATTCGGCATCAAAGACATAAGGGAATTCATTGGTCCCTTGCCGCTTAATATCATTTAAATGACGTTCGCAAGCCAGTGTAACCTTTTTGCTTGCAATAATTGTTCCTTTAACAACCTGCTCAGCGTACCAAGTAGCCAATAAATCATTTGAGGGCTTAGCTAGTACATGGATGATGCCAGTTGATTTAGAAGTCGTCAAAGTCGTCTCCGTCATCTTCACTCACAACCTTTTTACGCTGAGCAGGCGTTAGGCCTAATGACTTCAACAAGTTATTAAGCGTTTGAACCGTCTTGGTTAACTCGATCGAAAGGGGGTTCTTCACTAAATTTGTGGCCCCAGCTTTATTTGTGTACTCATACATCAGATCAGACTTATCAATTTCCTTTTTCAACTTCCGATAGAAAGCATGTGTCTCAACGTACAACTGAATAAGTTGATCGTCGGATGATTGATAAGAATCGCCTAAGTATTCTCTTATCGCTTTTGCTGTTGGTGCTGCCATTTTCGCTTTACCCCCCTTTCATGAAAATTTTATCCGCGTGGAAAACGAAGGGCCCACGCCGGTCCCTAGCTGTTAATCGTTTTATTTCAGAGGCAGGGGGGGCTACTTCACTTTGAACCTCCATCGTTTACCCATCCACAAGTAAGTAACTTCACAGTCGGCAAACCCCGAATTTGTAACTAATATCCTCTGTGGTATCAATGTAAAAAGGATTCGAAGTGTTCTATCCATTACCACACCTCCACATTTGGTTTCGTCATGATCACCAACGACTTTCGTTTCTTCTCTGGTTCCCGTTTACCTGAACCCTTCTCAGGGTGTTCCTTGTTGTGGCACGTTGGACAGATGCTCTCTAGGTTGTCCTCATCTAACGCAAGCTCTGGATAGTCCTCTAGAGGTTTGATGTGATGGACTGTATTGGCTGTTGTAATGCGTTGACTCTTAAGGCAAGGTTGACACAGGTAGTGATCTCTCTTCAGTACTACCTCTCTACACTTCAACCATGCCGAGCTTTTGTAGAATGCCTTGGCTTCTTTGTTGCGTTTGTATTTGTCGTATGATCTATTGCTCAGTCGCTTGTCCACACATTCCGTCATTACATTCACCACAATGCAATGATGGGTATCGCAGCACCAATGACAGCCCCTAACCACGCCCATGGACTTCTGATGTAGTATCTAACGATATCCTTCATTATCGCTTCCTCCCTCGATCCGTTCCCGCAGCGCATCCATCTTCTCTTTGATCTGCAACTGTGTCTTCCGCTCCAACTTTGCTGTTACCTTGTGATCCGCATTCTGATTAACAAACCTCTTCTGAATGTTCCTAATCTTCTGCTGCAGCTTTCGTATCTCTTCGTCGGTATAGAAGGCTACATACTCATGACCACAGTTTTGGCAAATGAAGTACACCTTCTCAATGCCGTCTGCAAGTTGTGCCTGATCGAAGTCATTGATAGTGATCTGCTGTTTGCATCCTGCATTACATGTGGTCTGTATCATGCCGTTCACCATCCACGCTATTTCCTGCTAGGATCTCAATAGCCTTTAGTCTTACTTCATCACTGACATGCTGACCTAAGTAAGCTATGGCTTCAGTTGCTCGTTTGAATACGTCTGTATCTTGGATGTTTACATTGACCGTCAAGTTGCTTACGTTACACACCTTGCTATCTCCTCCCATGTCGTCGCTCCTTCCTAATCCTTGGTTCTTGTCCTGATCTACCGGTTGTTTTCTTAATGAGCCATTTGATTAGTCTCATCAGTGCACACCTCTAAGTTCGATTATCTTATTACCAAGTTGGTGGTAAAGAAGACTTTTCCACGCTTCCATTTTGTGAACAGGCACTACATCGGCGATGATTATTGAGTTGTGTATTTCTCGTACATCCGGTCTGGAATTGTAATCAAGATATCTGATTCCTTTTTCCTCGCACTCTCTCTTACAATGATGTCCTGATAGGATGACTACTTGCTTATCATTCTCTGCGATCCTTTGTGCAGCAGTAGTAGCCCCTTCCATTCTCCTGTAGTAAATAACATGCCGCTGATCATCATCACCAATTGCTACCCTGATCCGTTCCTCTATCGTGAGTGGTTGCGAAAGTTCTCTCACCTGTATCATCCTTTCTAGGCAAAATAAAAACGCCTACTCAGCGTTCATTTGGTTCAACAATTTACAAAGCTGGTCTTTAACTGACTTCTTATAATCAATGATTCCGTTACAGCACACAAGATCAGCTGCCTTAATTTCTAATTCAAATCTACTTTCCGAGTTAGCATTAATGATCAAGACTTCTATATTACACGAACTTAACTCTGTGAAAACGACCTCGCTGTCGCCCATAATCTTCACATGGTTGTTTGTGATCTGCTCGATAATGATGTGCATACTGTTCCTCCTCACAAATAAAAAAGCCACTCGTTTAGAGTGACTTAATATTGATCATTTATTTTCTTGATCCCTGATTCTCTTAACTGCTTCAAAGGCAACAGTCAATGCCGTGTCCTCATTAGGGCACTTCTCCAAGAATACCTCTTTGTTGTCTTCTTTCCTAGTAACGCGCGCAAACCATTCATGGTTTCTCCACGCCGTCCCAGGAGCGTACGTATACTTATCCAATTTTTCCACCTCCTTCTCATCATCTTACATTAGCGGGTAATTATCATCAATGTAAATACCGCCCCCGAAGGAGCGGCTATAAGGAAGGAGGAGAAACAAGCTCTCATATATAGATGGCGCTTGTATGGGGAGAATTTTAGATGAAATCGAATAGGTCCGCTTGGTTAATATGATGCCGTAGCTTAGTATCAGCCGAATCGATATACCACTGTACTGACGCTCGCTCAATCTCTAATAGCTTGGACACTTCTGCATATGTTAGTCCGTTGCCTCTTATCATTTCGTAACATTCTCTTTCTCGCGGACTCAGTTGCTCTAATGCGAACTCTATCCTGTCTCGATCTCTGTCTGGCACCTGCACGTTGCTGCCGCTTGATGTATTACGTAAGTATGATTGCATGATAAGTGGATCTACTGGCCGTTCCCGTTGATACGCTGCTCGCCGCTCGATCCCTCGTTTGTTACCTGGACGTTTACCTGTCTCCAGCCACTCAATTATATATTCCATATCCGACCTCATGGACCCGATCAGCTTCATGTCTGTCTCGAGCTGCGCAATTTCAGCCTCTATATCATCTCTGTCCCATGTTGTGATGAGAGTAAGCTTTGCCATGAGTTGTAGCTGCTGTTCTCTCTTGCTGTCCCTCAGTTGCTTCAGCGCATCATATTCCTTATTGAGCATTCGTCTCGTATCTTTGTACTGTTCCTTTAAGTCTTCCATGCCATCACCCCTGTTGAGCGCGCACCATGCTCATTACTTCGTTTTCTATGTCTATACCCTCATTTAGCATCAATGCTGCTTCTAACAGCGCCTCGGCTTCGTCTGCGCGCTTCTTCTCACGATTAGCCTCCACTGCCAATGAATGACGCATACTCTTTTCACGCTGCCAATCACATGTAAGACTTGCTACTTGCTCTCTTAGTCTCTTAACCTCTTGTAGCCAGTGTGGGAGAGCTGTGCGAGCGTTTATCATAAACTTTATGTCTTCTTCGCATGGTTCGGTTCCTGCTATTGGATAGTAAGTTGTTTCGTTACCGAACCAGCACACATCCATGCCTTCTCCATCAATGACACTACCCAAATCTCTATGTTCCTTATTACCATCGTTCCATTTCCACGGACCTTTTGATGCTGTATCACACATGTCCCAGTCTTCTTGCCAGTTACGTTCAGCCGTTTGCTCCATCTGTATCTTCTCCTTTCAGGAGGAATGAATCGAACCCGATTACTTCAATATCATCACAATCTTTCAAGTGCATAGAGTGGCTTGCCTTCTCGCCATAAGCGCCAACAACACTTTCCCATTTGACTATGAAGCAACCTTTTTCAAAGCGAACAACTCCGGTGTATTCATTATTGAATTTCTGAAACTTTACTTTGTCATGTTCATATATATCTTTACCGTTACGATCAGACAATTCTGCGAATTGCCCAACTGTTTCAGGTCTCACTGCATAAGCAAATGGAGCCCCAGCAGCGTTGGAGATATAGTGGCCAGCTTTATTACCAGTGCTTCTCAAATCTTTATGCAAAATAGCTAGATTTCCATAAAACCAACGGCCTTTTAAATCCATACCACAAAACTTAATATCTCTACTCATCCCCTAAGCCCTCCATTGTTGCTCTCCCTGATCTCACGCAGTCTATCTTGTATTTCATGTATTTGATTCATGGCATGACGTATATCATTCATGAGGTCCTCAGGAGGCTCCTTAACATTTTCTAAGACTGTAAGACCCCACGATAACTTATGTGTTGCATCACCTATGTGCACTAGTGATTGGTACATATAATCGTTCAATACACCCATTTGCTTGAACTGTTCATAATTAGGTTGGTGTGCTGCATAACTTCCAAAATCCGCTTGTTTACTCATCCCCTACAACTCCCTTCAAACCACTTTATTTTTCTTTCGTCTTTCTTCTTGTACCCATCGAAATCTATAAGCTTACCATGTCTAGTTGAGAGATCAATGTCACCATTCACTAATTCTTTCATTCTTTCGTCAATGTCTTCTTGTGTCTCATAACCTTTGCTAAACACTCTGTCATCAGGAGCACACCAACACTCTGCAAAATTCACTATTGTGTATAAGAATGAGTCAAAGTGCGGTCTAGTAGCTATCAAGTAATCTGCATTTATCGCTTTAATCTCAAACCCCTGTTTTTTATTAGGGAAATATATTTTGTCTCCAACATCCAGTTGGCTTAACTCGAAAGATAACTCAAAGTGTCCTTGGTTTGGTGCCTTTCCATACTTGTTCATTCCCCTGTACCTCCTGACTCCCTTATCAATTCGCACTCTCCCTGTCTTACCAGATACAATCCACTAGGTCCGTAAGGGATGTAATATCCTTCCTTGTCAACTCTTTTCACATCGAAAATACGTCCGATTAGGTGAGATATGTCTCCATCTTCTTTATACTTTGGGTCGTTTGCTGTGATTCTGATTTTCATACTGTCCCCTCCCCTTGAAGTGTTAGGATAGCTGCTATGGTGATCTGACGCGGTTTTGCTTTGAGCAACGTGGCAATACCTTCATACGTAAGACCCTCTGACCAGTCATCGTCTCCGCATATGACATTATCCAAGCTTCTTGCATAAGCCTCGCCATTATCTATTAAAACAAGTGTCTGAAGCACATTAGCATCCTTGCTGTATCTGATCGGCATTAAATCATGGTACTTTATAAGTTGTCTCGCCTTACGCTCTAACGTTTCATCCGTCATCTGTTCCAACTGCTTACGTGTATAGGTCATGACTATCTATCCCTTCTGTTAGCACTAATAACAAGACAAACAATAGCTGCGAGAAGCATTGTAGCCATACCAAGAAAATAAAATGATATATACATTGACCATTCATAACCGATGTATTTTTCAAACAAAGTTATCACCTCGTTTACTCATCCCTTAAGCACTCCCCTTTTATGCGTTGTATGGCTTCACTGGCCTTGCTCCATGGTTTAGGAGAAGTAATAGCTTGGACCATACCACGACCAAAAACGGAATATGAATACGCTGCAGTCCAATTGGATTGATCTGCGTAATGCACAAGAGTGTTCACCGCATCATCTAGCTGTGACTTCAGTAGTTCATTCTCTTCCCTTAGCTCATTCCGTTCACATCTTGCTTCATCACCCTCGGTAGAGATTCCGTACACACTATCTCTGCTCGCCTGTAATTTTTTCTTTAGCCGATCTACTTCCTGCCATGCTGCTGTCATCTCATCAATGACTTCCTCAAGCTCGTTTTTGAGATATGTTTCTTCGTCTATGGCATTTTCAGCTCTATCTGTTATTTCTCTTAGCCGATCATACGTTAACTTCAACCTGTTCAGCCTCCTTAAATCCGAGCATAATCACACGCTCTCCAGTATGCTTACCTGTGACAACGAACCCAACGACTTGTATGATCTCACCGACCATTCGCAATGTCTCCACACCGTTTTTATGGATGGACTTTGCCAAGTCACCAACCATCCCGTATTCTATCTTCACTACTTTATAACCGCCGTCTTTTAGCAACACCATTATGTTCATCATCCCGTTATCCCCCTTAGAAACTCCGTTAACTTATCGCCGCATTCTTTGCATAATTCATATTTCGTCTCCCAGCCTCCGTACGGGTCTGGATTGCATCTAATTAATTTAATTAACTTAGCTCTCTTCCGTTTCTGTACTACTAACTTGTGGTCGTCCAATTCTTTCCCGCACCTATCACACACACGCCTGCTGATTGTAGCCATTGTTATCCCCCTTAGAGGGCCCGAAGGCCCTTAATCTACCATGCGAAACGCCATTGCATCCCAACCACGTTCAGTGAGCTGCTTCACCATCACAGTGACCGCTGTATAACGTTTATCTCCTTGCCCTCCACACGTTGGAGTTATCATGTAGCCCTGTCCGATCCATTCACGCTTACCGTGGCAGTACAGTCCAGCCTCTTGAATCGCCTTTAGAACCTTGATTTCCTGCTGGCGTGGAATGCGTAGGAACACCGAATCCAAGTTTGCTGATCCTCCATCACTTACTGCCTCTGCTGCCGCCTCTGCTGCTTTATTAGCTTCGCGCAAATCCGTTATGAGCTTCTGCCAATCCATCTTTCTTCCCCCTTAAGGGCCCGAAGGCCCTTAATATCCGTTTGACTGCCGCTCGTGGTTAACCTTGTTCTTTTCCATGTATGCTGCCTTTATCTGTCTCCATGTGAGATCGAATCGCTCCAGTCCCAACTTTATGAATATCGTCCATGCAATGAGCAATGGATCTTCTTTACGCTCTGGCTTTAGGGATACTGCACCGATTTTGTTAATTAGCTTAGTTATAGCTTTTGATGTATCTGTGCCTAATTCAGGTAGTCTATATGAATCCAGTTTTCTCGCTGATAATCCGATCTGTCTAGCTATGCTCAAGAAGAAGTGAAGGCAGTCAACGTATTCTTCAAGCAATGGATTCCTGAAACCGAGTTTTCCCGTGGCATTACAGTCAGCGCAAGGCTCAAATCCATAACTGTCTCGTCCCTCACTCAACTCTTGCATGCTTGCTTCCCAATTTTCGTCACTTGTACCGTTACAGGTAGAACACATAACTTCGACTTTTGTTCGTGGCTGCTGATCATTACTCCAATGCTTAAATCCCCGCCATTCGTTCGCCAACTCCGCGATCTCAACCTGTAGCGCCAGCACTGTGTTCGGCAGCAGGTCTTTTCCTTGCAGCCCCTTCTCTTCGATGATCCGCGCATCCAACACCTTCTGCATTTCATATAGCTGTTCAAGTGTGATTTCCTGATTCATATCTATCTCTCCCTTGCCCGTAGGCGGTTAATTGATCTCTTCCACAATCTTGTAAAACTCGCTCGCCTTTATTTCGATAAAACCTTCAGGCGTCTCGTCTGCTGATGGATCAATGGAACAATACAGCGTGCCGTTGTGGTCAAACAATCTACTTCTGTATTTGCCGCCAAATGACTTGAAGTAAAGGATGACCATTGGTTTCCTTAGTACTTTTAAGTCAGCATCTTCCAGAGTTTTTACCCATGACTTGCCGATCTTGGACGATGCTTTAAACTTGCATAGACCGTCGTTGATTGGGTTACATAAAGAAGGTAGGAATTTCACCGAGTCCTTTTCAGTAGGTACGATATAAATCTCATCATCCGACACGTAATATTCGTTCGATTCGATGCCTACCTGCTCGCTGAATAGCTTGTACGCCTCGTTTACCTTTTTGCGGCTATCCTTATACTCAAACCAATCTTTGTGAAGGTTGCTTACCTCTGTGACGATAAAGTATCTTTCCATCTGTATATCTCCCCCTATGGGCTGTGCCCTTGATTAAATGTTAAGTGGCGTATCATACTCATGGTTCCAAACGATTTGATAACCACTAAATCCTTTGATCCTACTCTCGTAGAACCGTCCAATCTCCATAGCATCTTCTACCCATGGGCACTCTCTTAAGTCATCTTCCCATTGTCGATGTATAAGGTCGTCCAGTTCTTGCGAGTAAATAAGTTTCTGAGGTTCTACCCCGTACATCCGAGCTAGTTCTTCATTTTCCTGTTCTGCCTGTTTCACTCTCTCATAAAGCTTCATTCTAGCCTTGACAGTAAATGTACCTTTTCCATACTCCAAAACCTTGCCGTCACGCATTCTCCCAGCCTTGTTTCGCGGGCTTTTGTACATTTCGATCATCATGTTTCTTAAAGCGACATAAGGTTGCAACCACGGATTATGTTTAGCAAATTCCTGAGAGCTTTTATCTATCGACACTACCGGGCAAATGATGCAACCTGTTCTGGCTCCACACGGGTCATCGTTCTTTTCTCCTGCCCCAGCCTTGCGCTGTCGCAATCCACATTCGCCGGTCGCTTCTTTGTAGAGCTGTCCTAACTTCTCTGCGTCTCCCCAAGCCATTCCCTCATGTACCAGATAGCTCCATACATCATCCAGTGTGAAGTTCACGATCGGCATAAACTCGGTATCCGAAAAGAACTCTGAAACCTGTCTGTTTTTGATGTTGTTTCGTCTTTCAGCAGATTCGCTTAATCTAACTCCAGTAACGGTTATAGATGGTTCAATAGCCTTATGTTCCTTTTGAGATGGTTCAATCTTTAATCGCTCTGTACACCATCGATTCATCCTGCTTTTCGGTAATGGGACCCTCTGCCCACTGTCAAGTACATAAAGCTTTTTTCGATCGGTGCCGATACCTCTGCAAGCTTGATTGGTAGTCTTTGATCATTCACAAGACGCTGTATCTTTGTCAGTTCAGATTGCTTCAATGGATCAGTAACAAAATCTAGGTGTGTTTGAGCTGTTGTAATGTATATATCCCTGTTTAGAGCATCGGGCTTGTATCGTTTAAGCTGCATTAATGATCTAATGACTATATCAAGCGCCACTGTTGAATCTTTTCCTCCGCTGTAAGCCACAACCCACGGACCCGGCTTACTTTCGTCTGTGTAAGCCTTAAGAGTCTCCGCTATGGAGATCAGTCGCTTTTGCTTATAGTCCACTTGATGCCACCTCCTATGATCTCTTGCACTCTATCAACTCCTTGTTGTGCCCTTGATTAAATCATCAATCTGTTTTATCGCTGCTAGAAACGGATATATCTGTACAGGATTAACTGCGTTACCCAGCGCCTTCAGCCTTCCTACACGATCCTTTATGCCGATTGCTACTCTAGGTGGCTCCCACTCGTACTGTTCTTGTCCTAGGGCTGCTGGCCATCTATATCCGTCCAACCAATCGGAAAGCCCATCAAGCTTTCTACCCAATATGGATTCAATTGACCGCTCTTCTCCGATGCGCACATTGATAGATTCACTTGCTTGCCCATCTCTACTCTGCGTTTGATTGATGGATTTGAAAGGTTCCCACGATCTCGATTGTCGGATGCTTGTGGAGTTGGCCACATTTTTACTATTGTTGCTAAATCTAAACTGTGACTGCCTCCACTCAAACATTCTCTTCTGCCTGTTTCCGTTAGCTTCACATTCTCCCGAGCTGTCGTTTCTGATGCTGTCGGTGTTGGCCATAACTTCACTGCATCGTTCAAATTCTGACTCCATCCTTGGTTCTGTTTCCGTTCCTGTCGCGGCGATTCTGGATTGTCTCCACTGCGGTAATCCCTCGCCTGTGTGGTCGGCCACATTTTCATTACATTCGGATCTACTTGCCCCCTTAGATTCGCAGGTTTCGTCCGTCCCTTCCTGCTCGTCGTGGCTTGTCTTATCAATGCTTCTTCTGATCTCTGCCCCATATGATCCATCGTGTTCGGTGTAGCCCAGAATGAAGACTCTGTCTCGTCTATGTGGGGCACCGACGGCTGCAGACGGAATAACAATCGCTTCGCAGGCGTAGCCGATGCTTTCCAAGTCAGCAAGCACAATGTCGAGCCCCAAAGTGATGTGCCCAGCAACGTTTTCACCAAGGAACCAACGTGGTCGGATCTCTTCCAAGAGTCGCTTAACTTCTGGCCAGAGGTGACGGTCGTCTTCCTCGCCTCTTCGCTTCCCGGCATGACTGAAAGGCTGGCAAGGGTATCCGGCTGAAATAATGTCAATTGTTCGATCTGCTGTGATGATGCCATCTCTTTCTAGCACCTCCCGCGTTAAAGTACATACATCGTCGTATATAGGAACCTCAGGCCAGTGTTTACGCAACACCTTTTGTGGAAATGGTTCACGCTCACAGAATGCCATTGTCTCCATCCCAGCCCAATGAGCTGCTAAGTCAATTCCGCCTATGCCGCTAAATAGGCTGAGTTTACGCACTCTATCAACTCCTAATCCCCGATTCCCGGCTGTTTGTCCGTTACTTCTACCTCGCCGATCGCTTCTGTATTAGTGCACCAGCACTCTGGACATGGCGGCTCATCTACATCGCTTTTTCTGATAAACTCTTCCCAACACTCTTCACACTTCCACTTGATCCACATCTTCATCTTCCTCCCATCTGTTTCTTCCGCAGTGCGGGCAGTCGTGGTCTCCTACTTCATCATCCGGTTCACGCCAGCTTGTCTTGCAATATGGGCAGTGTGCCATGATTAGCACCCCAATCTTTGTATTTATAAGCACATATGTTCTATTTCAGGGTTGTAAAGGGTTACTCCAGTATGTGTTTTACTTGGTTATGCTTGTTTTTTCTTCTTCGCTTTCGGCGCTGGCGGCTTTAATATCGTGTCGATCACATCGCGCTGGTAGGCCGTGTTTGCTGTTTTCATCCGGATTGCTCGAGCGATCTGAGCCAGGACATAAGCGTCTCGTACATTGTCGCTGCCGTGTTCATATCCCCATTGCTTGTAGATGTGTACGGCAAGCTCGTCCTTCTTTGCGTTACCTTTGCCGCCTGCGAACTTCTTGAGCGCTGCCGGTGCTACTTCGTTGTATCGTATGCTTCTGGATGCCATGTCCATACGAATGCCCCAACCTATTCCTCCTAGTAAGAATCCACTTTGTGAAGCGAATCCGAATCCCTCTATGCATACAAGATCGTTTGTTTCGAGCATGTCCATTGTGGAGGCTATAATCTCCATCATTCTGTGAGGATCTTCGCCTGTTGCTGTGATCTCAATCGCGTCGATCACATTGCCGTTTTCGTCTATGATGCATACTCCTGTTTTGGTGCTTGGATCTATCCCTACAAATCTCATACCCTCTAAACCTCCTATTTTCGCTTCTGCGGCGTTTTATCATTCGGTCGATAAATGTATGCTAGACGATCTGTTTCACGTCTCATGGCGGCATCTAGCTGTCTCCTTGCTTGCTGTTTGTATGTCTCCCTGTGGTTGGCGACATATTCTACTAGCTCCCAGAACATTTCAGTGTAAAACTCAATCACTAATTCTCTTGGTACTCGATCTGCTGCCGCGCAATCCATCGCTTGAACGAGTCGATAATCTAGCACGCTTGCGTCTTGGATCAAACTATTTTCCCAACTAGCCCATGACTCGTTGAGTGACTTCTCGTGCCGTCCGTATTTGCTCATCTCAACATACGCGCCTTTCCGCTCGGGGTGAGATGACGGATCATGTTGTAAGCAACTCTCTCCGGACTTGTGGTGAGTCGCTTGTAGTAATTGATATGTTCGATTTTTATCTCAGCGTGGTGTATTTTACATACTGGTACCGTTGCCCAGCTCCTTTTCGCATCTCGATTGCATCCTGGTACTTTGCATTTCATTCCGGTCAACTCCTATCCGATTAAAAAGTTCTCTTCCTGCTGCTCGCTTATCTTCTTCCGAAGCCGTTTCATCGTAAATGACAATGTGACATAACTGCAGTGTTGTTGCTTCGGCCCAATTCATCGTTTCTTCCTCTGCTTGTTCTTGCCTACTCCTGGGAGCGGAACGGCTGTAACCCTCTTGCCGTCCACACTACGGAACGGCTTAATCTTGTCCATCCGTTCACGTTCTTCTTCTGTCATCTGCCGCGTTTCCACCGGTCCCGACTTCATGCTTTCGTTTTCTCGCCATATCTCTGTTTGGGATAGGCTGCTTCGCAAATATGATCATGACTTCTTAGCTCCTTTCCGACACTCACATGGAGCGAATGTTGCCATTGATCCGATCTGTTTGATTACAACGCCGCTGCCTCCGCAGTTACACATGGTTTAATCCTCCCTTAACCTGTAATTTAGTTCGATAGTACCTTTTATAGTCATCGTGTGTCCCTTGCACATCTCTTTCATCCGGCTGCCTACCGCCTCGTCGTACTCGCACATCTCCAAGAAAGTGCGCTCCGAACTGATCAAGATAGGCAGGTTATTTAAGTATCGATAGTTTATAATTGCGAATGCTTGCTTGATCTCAAATGGAGTGGGCTTGTTATGCTTGTCTACGCCCTTCCACATGTCGTCGATGAATAACACTTCCGCTTGCTGTAAACGCCGTATGCGCTCGTCTAGGCTGTCTAAATCGCTTTTTATTTCGTTCATGCCTTCTACCCAAGGGAAGTACACAACTCCAATACCTTTTGACAACATGTTGTTAGCTACTGCCATAAGCAGATGTGTCTTGCCGCATCCTGGACGCCCTAGTAACGCGACGCTGTTGTGTCTGTCTTTCTTGATATCTTTGAACTTGATCACGTACTCATATGCTGCCTCATACGCTGCCTGCACAAGTTCATGCACGCTATCTTTATCAAAGTTTCTAAACGTCCTTTTCCTAAACTCGTCCGTGATTTGAGATGATTTCGCTAGCCGCTGCATGTTCTTCTCTTTCACACAATCACAATCGATCCATACGTCCGTTTGATATTCGATGCCGTTATAAACTTGAGTGTCCTTGTGAGAGAAGATCTTTTCTTGGTCCTTACACTTTTGGCAGGTATAGTTAGCTCCTTCCTGCTTTCCCGAGGTGGGCGAACTCGCTCTCGCTGCTTCTATCTTCCGGAGAAGCTCCCCAAGTGTCCCCTTTAGACCTTCCACGCTTCTCATCTCCTTCCACTGCTTCTACAACCCACCTTGTTATAGCGAGATAGTCACTCGTGTAATCTTTGCCCTCGCTTATCTTGTAGTCATTAAGTCTCTTAATAATCCGAGAGGTTTTCTCTTCTCCGTGTTTTTTAATCAACTCATCATATTGCTTGGTTGTCAGAAAAACAGAGGTGGCGTATGCCTTCTTTTCTTCTTTAGTCTTTTTAATCTTCTTATCATTCTTTACATTCTTATCATTCTTGTTTGTATCCAGCGGCTGTTTACTTTCTAATCCATCGACTGTTACTTTAGTGTCGTCATCACCCTGATAAATGTCCCATTTCACTAGGGAAATAGCTGTATACTTTCTGTTACCTGTATCAACGGTTATCATGCCTTCTTTTTCGAGCCAATCGATCACCGCCGACACCGTTTTTACGTTTGGCTCTCTAAGCACTCCACGCTCGTACCAAGATACCCCTTGAGCTATATTTCTGAGAGAAGTAAGGTGCTGCCCAGGAGACAATTTAAGCTTTGATCCATCCCTCATCGGGATTATGTTCTCTTCGTGGTTTGCCATGTATTTAAGGTATTGCCATATGCGATGGTAGAGCGGAGGCATCGACCAGATATCTCCCTCCATCTCTTGCCGATAGTCTTTAATCCACCCTTTCATATCACACACCTACTTAGTTGATAATGCTCTTGGACTAAATTCCTTTCGATTGATAAGTCCCTTCTTTTCCATCCGAACTAGATGACCATGCACTGTACTAGGAGATGATAGTCCCACTCCTGCCGCTATCTCTCTAACCGTAGGTGCATACCAATGTTCGGTTCTGAAAGCATTGATATAGTTCAATATTTCATCTGATCGTTTCATGACTTCACCTCATTCATAAGGCCAATAGTTTCGTCCTTCGCCGTTCGCATAATATTCAATAAGTTCAGCTTGCTTCTGCTGCTTCCACTCTCGTCCAACTCCCGTTTCATCCGCAAATTGATGACATGTTCCGGTCTGAGTTTTAGGACCACACAGATTGGATATATTCCACGGTACGCGTCCAGAGCCGTATTGAGAGGCATTATCTAAATGTGCCTTCTCGAAGCGGTAGGAAGGACGTGAGCAGCCGCAGCGCTCACATACAATGTAGTCCGTTCTTTCTGCGGCTCTCCTGTCAACTTCGTTGCGTACTCGGTCCGATATTTTTGTGTGTTGCCCGCGCTTTGGCTTGTTTCGTCGATGCACGGGCTTGCTCACTGGATTAAACGGTAATGTCATCCTCCACCAACTCCGATGTTAATATCTATCCTAAGTCGCAAACGTAGCTCATGCAGATGCTCAGTGAGCGAAGCAAATTCATTCCGCCATAGTTGCATGCGTTCATATGCTTCAGCTTCCTGCTCACGTAGATCCATTGTTGCGAGCTCCGCATGCGCTGTCTTGTCACCTTTACCAGCAGCCGCCTTGACCGCTGTGAAGGTGTTCTTGCGCTCTGCATACTTGCGCTTATACTGACCATCCATGTGAGCCGAGACGCGGCCCATGAGCGTGTGTACTTGGGTTAGCAATGTAATACGCTCCATGAGCCCTCCGACCGTCTCAGTGTCGTATTTATCCGCTTCAATGCGTAGTCGCTTAATGTCCGCTATATAAGCTGGTATCTGATCTTTCATGGTCAAAATGGTAAATCATCATCATTAATGTTGACTGGCTTCCAATCACCGGCGAACGGGTCTCGTTTATTCCCAGCCTGCTCTCCGTGTGGATCAGGCTCTTCAGCAGTTGTTTGATTACGTTCCAAGAAGCGCACGTTATCAGCAATTACCTCTGTGACATAGACTCGATAACCTTCACTGTTTTCGTAATTTCTAACTTGGATACGGCCTTCCACCGCTACCAATCTCCCTTTGCGAAGGAAATTTGCACAATTCTCCGCTGTCTGTCGCCATGTCACCACTGGGATGAAGTCAGCCTCTCTTTTACCGCCATTATTAAACGGACGATCAACTGCTAAAGTGAAATTTGTAACAGCATTACCCTCTGGGGTATATCTAAGCTCAGGGTCCTTCGTTAAGTGACCAATAAGGATCACTCTATTTAGCATGTTCTTTCTCCTTTTCAGCCGACTCTAGTCGTTTGCACAATGTGTCATATTGCTGCTTGGTCAAATCCTCTGCTTGAGTCTTGTTGTACTCCTTCATAATGACTTTCTTAACATCTACCATGCTTATTCCTTTACTGCTTGCAATTGCATAAAGGCGCTTAACTTGTGCTTCAGATAACTTGCGTGCATCAGCTTTATATTCGACTTCGTTCCCGGCAACGCCATTCGCATCATCATCTTTCTCGGTTGCAATCCCTAGCATTGCCGACAAAGAATAACGTTTCATGTAAGTGATCTGCCCGCCTAGATCCTGCATGCTCGAAGCAGCTGGCACACGTAGAGATTCGGACTTTACCCACTCTCCCGACTCATGCAAGAGCATTGTTTCAACGGCCACGAACAACGACCCGTTATCTTCAAACGATGTGTGAGCGTTCTGCACTACTGAAATCTTATTTTCACGGTACACAACTTTGATCGCTTCAAATATACCGTCTAGGTCTGTATAGGAAAATTCATATGAGCCACCCGTTTTAGTGCGAACAGTGACATTGGTATTATGTTTCGGCGTTTCGATTGCGCCCCATGCTGCAGCCAATGCTTTGGCTATCTCATGATTGTACTCAGAAAAGATCATCGAATCATCAGCCCACTTTCGCCCTGTACAATTGCAATACCTGGCACGTTAGCACCCGCCTTAATCGCATCCATCACAGCTTTCTTATCAACTGTAGGTTCGGCTTGCTTAACGTACTCAGATGGAACAGCTGGCATATTCATTACCTCCACTCGATCCCGCGGCTTAGTAATCGAAACGCTGAATAGTGGGCTCTTATGCTTGTCCATTCCAACACGTAGCATGCCGCCTTTCATTGCATCCTTTATACGCTTAACGTTGTTCTCGATCATCGTCTTCCGCTGTGCAAGGCGTGTTGCTTCTGCTGCCACTGCCTCAGCTTCCGCTTCCAACGTGCGGACTACTTTGCAGTATCCATCTAACTTATCTCCGATCGCGCCTTCCAAGCCGTCAAGCATGGAGCCATAGTCCACACCTTCGCCTCCATCCTGTGCCAGCTCCAGTAAATCATTGTACTGTTCAGTCAGATCATACAAACGCATACTATTGATTCCTCCCGATAATGTGGTATAATGCCGTTAACAAATTGATTAAGTTTATTTCTTAGCTGCGGCTCCTACCCCGCGGCTAAATTACTTTCTATGGCTGTTTAACTCAAGATAGCGGCGGTACTGTTGCTCGCTTTCGAATACAAACATTTCCTTCTTGCCAACTCGCTTTATCACCCCGCCAGCTTTCGATAGCCGCCACTGGTCGAAACGGTCAGCGCTGAATGCAATTCGATATGGCATTCTCACGTTCTTCCCTCCAGTCCCACACTCGTTTTACAATCACGTTCTCAACTACTGCAGCTTCCTCCATGCAATGGAAGCAATGCGGCTCCTTATGTTCGTATACTGCCCACTCTGCCAGCCGTCCGCATCCGCAACGTTCTGTCATGACCACGATCTCCCGTAATACTCTCGCTCCAGTTGTGCAATCTCACTGCTTAACCAGTCGTATGCTGCATCCAACAAACTGGTTGTATTTCGCATGCGGCGTAAATCTTGTAGTCGTTTGCGAACAATCTGCTTGTCCATCATCTCAACCCGTCCTCTCCCAATAGCTTTATTTGTGCTTCTTCCAACTTCTCCAGCACCATACCGATAGTGATAGCTACAGTAGATCCAAAAGGCAACATACGCTTTATGCCGTGCAATCCTCTGATGATGTACTTTAGCTTGCGTGCAGCTTCGGTGTTCATGTCAGCACATCCCCGCGCACTCGGCTGCCGGCTGCAAACAGCTTGTCCAGTCTAACAACTGGCTTAACCCATTGATTCGTTGTCGTAACGTCTCCCAGCTCCTGCTGCCCACCGCGGCGGTCATACCAGTGATGCGTCGATTCTAAAAATTCGTACATTGTTATGCTCCTTTCGTCATTTTTTGACTGTTATATAGTTCCTCTTCCCTATACAATAGAGTTGTCCAGACACTATTTGGAGGGAGGTGAGACTATGTCGCAGGGTATCCTTGATGTTGCAAAAGAAATTACTCTTGCTGCAATAGATAAAGGACTTATTTACAGAGTAAATGGTAATGACAGATCTACTGCTGAAGAGCTAAACCAACTTAATGCCGAAGAAGTTGGAAAGTATTTCAAAACAATTGCTAAGAATGTGAAGGAAGCTTACAATGGAAAGTTTGATATTAACGAATAAGTTTAGCTAATGCTTCAATCAGGCTCGGTAGGCTATTATGTTTGTCTGCCGAGTCACTCTTCATTGCGAGATTGATATAGTCACATAGGTTTATGATTAGTTCATTTACTTTCTTCGTAGTTTCCATACTCATATCCATCCCCCTTTCTTAATTAGCTACCCTAACCCGATCCATTACAGGAACGATGCCGCGGCTCTTTAAAATGTCATGTATAAACAGCCGGCCCTTTTGCGTCCATCGCGTATTCATAGTTACATCTGGATCACCATTGCTGCGTCTGATATCGATTGTTTCTGACTTGGTGTATCCTTCGTCGTGATGCTGCCGATATAGGAGCCATTGCTTATTCTGTTTGTACTGCACCTTCTCTTCGTGTAGGATTTGGTTCAGAGCTTGTCCGCTCATGCCGTAGTCCTTTGCAATCTGTGTTATGGTTACGGTCCCTTTGGATTGGAGTATACAGTCAAGGTAGCTGATCTTAGGCTCGTATTCCGCTACACGCTGTTCTAGCATTAGTGCCTTGGTTTCAATCGCTTGCTTTTCCTTCTGTTCTTCTATCCATTGTTTGGCCCGTGTGATTGGATCGTCGATCATGTAGGACGGAACTCCAACTTGGTACATTCCAGTGCGGCGAATTGTTGGCAGAACCTCATTGGTAACCCAGCGCTTGAAACTCTTCGCCTTCTCTTTGATCTCTGGATTATTGCCTTGCTTAGCAGCTCCGAATATCAAACTGTATAATCCAGATTCATTAATGAATTTCTTGTTCTGCTTTCTGCCAAGGGAATCGGTGACTGTATGGATCGTGCAGTCATCATCATCCACATGATTGTCGATTGCTTTGTGCGGGTTGGAGAATGATAGTGCCGTTGCAGCTTCTGTCGCCCCGAACCATTCAACTCCATTTACAACAATCACCGGCAACTCTCCAAACTGCGCTCCTTTGACCACTTGTAATTGGTTCATATAAATCTCCTTTCACTCAAGCTGTTTTATTATTGAGTTTTGACTGTGTTTCTGCCGAATATTTGACATTAAGCTTGGAAACCAAAGCATGAAGCTTTTTCCACGCCTCTTCACTTAGTCCTGGATTGACAGGTGTATTTGGAGTAACCACACTTTCACTTCCTCTCTTCACTAACCAGCATCTTTTATTAATTGGTAAAGCTCTGGACCAATTTTCTCTATTACTGCAGCCACTCGCAATTCAACTGGATTGACACCTAAGACTTTAGCTAAAGCGAGATTTATTTCATCAGACGCAGGGTTTTTTGTTCTTCCGTGTTTGAGCATGGAGATATATGATCTGTCTACAGACACTCCATGTGATTTCAATTTGTCCGAAATCTTCTGTAATGACATTCCACTCTTTTCTATACTGGCGCACAACAACTCTGTATATTTCATTTGCTCTCCTTTCCGTGATTTTTTAATCACTAGTGACCTTATAGTCACAATATTAAACTCACTTCCACAATTCGTCAATGACCATTTAATCACATTTTCAATTTTAGTGTTGAATAAATAGTCACGACTGTGTTATCCTAAGTACATAATTAATTGAGGGGGATTCCCGTGAACTACGTTGATTTGATTAATGAATATTTCACTCAGAGCGGACTCGGACTAGGTGCAATTGCTGAAAAAATGAACAATTTAGGTGTTAAGGTCGACAGGTCTTACTTGTCTAAATTAAGAACAGGACCTAAATACCCAGCATCTGAAGAAGTTAATCGAGCTATTGCTATCGTTACTAATGGAGACCCGGACAAACTTGTATTTGCTGCATTCATGGACAAGGCTCCTGAAGTGGTAAAACAATACTTTTCTAAAATAAACGACATAAATTCATATCTCGAAAAATTCGCCGAAGCCTCAAATGATCAGAATTTAAAATACCTGCTTGGTGTTATTTCTCAGAATGAAAAACTTGAACTTTTTAAAGTAATTGCAGAAGATGCACTTGCACAGAGCAAAGAAATCGATTTCTTTATAAACACCAAAAATAGTACTTGTAGCAGCACCTTAGATCTTGAAGAATACGATCCTAGCTTATTGGTGAAGATCCCTGTTCTTGGACAAATTGCGGCTGGTATACCGATTGATTGTGTGGAAGTAATTGAAGGATACACAGCAGTTGAACATAGTATTTTGCGGGGAAGAAGAGGGTTTGCGCTTACCGTAAAAGGAGAAAGCATGATTGGAGATCGGATACACGACGGTGATACGGTCATCATTGTTCAGCAACCAGAAGTTAACCCATCAGATATTGCAGTAGTTCGTATAAATAAAGGAGAAGTGACATTAAAAAGAGTTAAGGTTCAAGATGAACTGTGCATCTTATCTCCATCTAATCCAACAATGGAACCAATGCTTGTTCCGGCAAGAGATGTGGAGATACTCGGCAAGGTTGTTGAAGTGAAGTTTTTACTTTCGTAGACGTTTTGGAGGGAGACAAGCATGAAAGCCGCAATTTACATTCGTGTGTCTACAGAAGAACAAGCGGAAGAAGGATACTCAATTGCTGCGCAAAAGAGAAGACTTCTATCTTATGTAGATTCTCAAGATTGGAATTTGTTTGATATTTATATAGACGACGGATATTCTGCTAAAGACTTAAATAGACCGGCAATGACTAAGATGTTGGAATGCCTCGAGGAAGGAAAAATCGATGTCGTTTTGGTTTATAAACTGGATAGGTTAACAAGATCAGCAGCGGATTGTGATAAGCTGATTCAATTATTCGAATCAAAAAACGTAAAATTTCAATCGAGCACAGAATCATTTGAAACAAGAACGGCAGCTGGAAGGCTTTTCATCAGACTAATCGCAGATATCGCTCAATGGGAAAGAGAAACAATTGCCGAACGAGTGCGATTTGGGATGGAACAGAAGGTGAGAGAAGGTAAAAAACCAGGAGGGAAATTCCCATACGGATATAACAAAAACGGAGAATTGATAGAAGATGAAGTGAAATACATCAAACTCACTCGTCACCTATACATGTATGAAAACCTTAGCTATAAGAAAATTGCTGAATACTTTCTAATTAGAGGAATAAAGCGACGTAGCTCTAATTGGACTGCTTACACAGTGAAATTAACATTAGAAAACCCTCTGTATGCTGGAATTATTCGTTTTGGAACTAAATTACCAGACGGCAGATATATTTCACGTAATATAGACGAACGAGTTGAATGTGTATACGGCGAAAGCAACTACCCAAGTATTTGGACTAGAGAAGAATACGAAGAACATATGGCATTGATGAAATCAAGAGCAACAAGTGGTTACTCACGAAAAATAGATTACTGGTTTACTGGATTATTGAGATGCGGTAAATGTGGAGCATCGATGTTCGGAAGATTGGCCACTAGTCGAACATTAAAAAATGGAGATAAAATTCGAGATGCCTATTATTGGTGTAATAACAGAAAATCAAATAATTCATGTGACATGCCGATGTTCAGACAAACGCACGTTGAGCACCTGATCAAGGAACATTTCCAGAAAATCATCCTAGACAAAAACCTGTTAACCGATGAATTATCGAATAAAAACGACGACCTTATTTACAAAAAAGAGATAAACAAAATTAAACGTAATCTTGATGAGATTAAGACAAGAAGAAAGAAATGGCAGTACATGTTTGCCAATGACTTAATGACCGCAGAAGAGTTAAGAGAAATAACTTCGGAAGAGGATGCGCTTAAGGAGTCATTAACAAACGAGATGAACCAAAAAGTAAATTCTAGAAAAAATGTAGTCAACACTGATCTGCTTCAAGACACATTAATTAAATGGGATGACTATGACGATTTTGATAAACAACGTGTTGCAAGAACAATATTTAAAAAAATAACGCTAATGACAGACTGCTCTAACGTTAAGGGTGTAAAAAACAAATACTTTGACGCTAACGCCAAAGTAGAATTTAATTGATATGCATTTTGTATTATACAGTGAACCCTCATGGCCCGTATTCATAGCCTGAAAGATAAATATAAAAAGGAAATAATCCAATAAAAAAATAGACCTGACTAAGGTCTATAAAGTGGTTGAAGCGTATGGAAATCTAGGTACTCATCATCACCTACATAGAAATATTCATGGAAATATTTGCTGGCATATTCCCTTAGCAATTCATCAACCGACTGATCCATGAATCTCCAATAAATTTCTTTCGGTTGAATTAGCTCAACATATCCTAAAGCTGCAGCAGTTTGGAGATCAGGGTCTGTTGTTGTAAATACAATCTTATCTATGATTTTTCTCAAGATTACATTAGTTAAATTATTTATGTCGATCTTTTTTAAATTCTCAACAAATTCATTGAACTGTTCAATAATTCTTAGCCTTTCTTCATCTGCTCCTTTTAGACGATTCAATTCATCCGTAATTGCATCTATTTGGGAGTTCAGTTTACTTGAACGTTCAGCATATTCCGATTCTTGTATATAGTCTTTTGAGAATACGAGCAAATTAGTTTCTGCTAGCTTTTTTAATTCTGTTAATTCTTCAGTAAGAATACTAATTTTGTTCTCAATGTCTACTGAATCAAATTGAAGCTTCATAAATTGTCTCAATATTTCTTTATGCTTGTAATCGTTTCTCTTAAAAGATTCAATCTCTTTCTTGACCCATTCTAGTAATTCTTCATCTCGTTGTAAATTTCTGTATTCACATTTTCCAGTTTTATCGTTGTTAGAACAGAACCAATAATGATGTATTTTACCACTAGTACTTTTTTGCTTTTTAAATCTTAGTGGTGAACCGCAATTACCACATCTCAATAAATTACTAAATAAATGCGATCCGCTATATCTTTGATTAGTTCTATCAATACCTATTCGAACTTTTCGCTCTATCTCATTTCCTAATTCGTCTTCTTCTGTTTCGATCTTGTATTTGAAGTCACCAAACATTTTGAAGCGTTCTTCCTTTAGTTTCTGAACTTTATCAAATGTTTCTGGTTCGATTATTAACAACGATTGATCTTCAAACAAAATTTGTTCTTCTTCTGGTACATTGGCAATAATATTTTGTTGGGAATCTTGAATGTATGTTCTATGTTGCCAAACCACTCCTTTATAAATTGGATTCTTAAGCATTTTACCAATAATACTTTGATCCCACTTGTTTGAATTTCTTTTTCTAGGAACATCTTTAGAATTTAAGTGTTTTGCAATTTTACTTAATCCCCAACCATGACTTAAATACAAATCAAAGATTTCCTTAACAATTAATGCTTCTGATTTATTAACTACTAATCGACCTTTTACATATTGTCTTACTCCATTAATCTCCAATTCACCCGTATAGATATCATACCCATATGGTTCTCTTCCACTCCACACACCTTTTTCAGCCGCAATTTTCTTCCCTTTTTGAACGCTTGAACTCTTTAATCTTGATTCCTCTTGAGCTAACCCCATAAAAATATGAATTTTAAAATCATCGTTTCGATCCAAAGTATTTGCATTTATATCTTCGAAATAGACGCCTATATTATATTTTCTCAATTCATTAATTGTCGTAATAATATCTTCTACATTACGCCCAAATCGACTTATTGAACGTGTATAAATCATATCGAATTTTTTTTGGCGGGCATCATTAATCATTCTAAGAAATGCTTTTCTGTACTTTTTTGACTTATAACCTGATATTCCTTCATCTATATAATACCCATCTCTTGACGCCAAAAATCCTTCTCGGCTGTAATAAGCTCCACAGCTTAGATTCACTTTAAATTTATTTTTCTCAAAATAATCTAACCAGTATTGCTCTTGATTATCTAATGCTGATAGTTGCTGATTACTATCAGTAGATACACGTCCATAAAATGTATATATCATAACTATTACCACCACCAAAATAAAAGTCAATTATATAATAAGGTTATATAATATCTAAATCAATCCAATAATTATATCTAGAAGCAAAAAGTAGCTCGCCCAATCGCCGCCACAGTGATTGTTAGGTGAGCTACTTTTTGCTTATCCAACATAATGCTTCGCATGACCGTCCTAAACGGTTCTTATGCACTTGCTTCTTACTATAGTTTAACCTGAAAATAACTCCGTACGCTTCAACCTGTAACATTAAACAATTGACCTTTAACGCTATAACTAAGAACAGGAATTGAAGCTAATCGTGTGCAACTAACCTTATACTATCACCATTGAACTCTTGTTACTAACGCCATGTTGCCCTGTCCATCTTCATAATATGAACTTGGAATCTCAGCTTCGACAATTACATTCTTTTCATTACTCAGCAATTCGTTAAATAATTCTTTATAACTATCTCGTTGAAAATAGACATACCAGCCATCTGAATAACTTCCTCCATCTGGAGTAATGAACGCTGAGAAATAATTCTTTTCATCATCAAAACCATAGTTGAAATAGTTATCCAATTTTAACGATCCACTTATCACAAACGATTTATCTAAATTGTTCGCCATATCAAACTGTACTGTTTTAGCATCGAGACTTATCTGGTGTTCCTTCTTGAATAACTCAATTGGACTATTTTCACTTTCTGTTTGTTCTTCTTCCAAATCTGACACCATTGCTTTTACCAAAATAGGTTCTATTACTTTGCTATCATAATTTGAATAATCAAGTACTTCCTTCCCATATATCTTTTCTACTGCTGACAAACTCTTATAGTAATTTTTATTGCTTTCTTTATCAGTTCCAAATATCCCATAAAATAATGATTGAGTATATAATTCTCCTATCGTTTCAACTAATTGCTTTTCACTTTCTGTAACATCTTCTATGTGCTTATATCTACCGTATATACCAGAAGCTTTAGCAAAACCCTTCAATTCTTCTTTCTTTTCTTGTTCAACATTATTTTTGATAATAATTGCAATTTGTAGCCCTTGACTCCATATTTCTTCACGTATGTCTTGTGGTCTTTCGTTAATTCTGACTGATGAACATGCAGTAACTATTAAAAATGTTATAAGCACTAATAAGATTCTCTTCAACTTAAAGTTCCTCCTATGCATTTTTCATGCCAGATAACTAAGTGCTACATCATTTTTAAGCTTCCACGTTATTTTACCGCCGCTCGCTTCCTTACGGATTATATCCTACCTGTCTCTAATTATAACTCCACAGACCTATACTAGAGAGCGTCTAAACACACTAGACGCTCCCGCTCCTGCTACTAGTTAAAATTCGGGTTTGATTACAAGAAGACACTATAGATGTTACCTAAAAAAAATATCACATTCCATGATCCCCCTACAAACAGCAGCTTTCCAGTAATTCTTCCCATGATTTCTTTCAATTGTATTAATATCAATTAGGAGCATTCTCTTTAAATCAGCCTCTTCCATACCAAACTCCATACATTTCTTGTTAAATTGTAATTTTTCAGAAACAAATGTCGAAACTTTATACTCCATTCTTTCTAGTACATTTAATTCCTTATAATGCGTTTTTACTATGTCATAGAATGGATTTAAAGATATAGAAGGACAAAGAGAAAATATAACTAGCGGAGCATTGTTACTTGCAATTGAAATATCAGCTTTAATAAAAATATCATTTGGAATTTCATCAAAGTAAAAATGTATAAACATTCTTTTCCCAGTTGTTTCGTCTTTCCATTTAGTACCTTTCAATAAATTGCAGTCACTACAGCAAGGAATTAGATTGTAACTCATAACTGAGAACTCTGGGAACAGTTCCTTTGGTAAATAATGATCTACCGTAGTAGGAGAGTTAGTTCCACAATATGGACACTTATCTTTATTAAACTGATCTTGTACATTAGTAATCTCAGTTAACAACCAATCAGATACATGGGTTTCCGAAGAATAGCAATTAGTTAAACACTTCTTTTCTATTAATGTAAATGGTCTAGGCGAGAGATTTTCTAATTGGTAACAATTATCTTGATATTCTTTATATCGTCCTAGTACACGATTTTGAATACAGTTTCCATTATTCGGGTCTTCTATACTTTCAAACAGTATATCTTTGCAGGGATTATATTTACTACTTGCTATCGAGAGGTACAGATTCTCTGGTGATTCAGATGTTAAAGTTGATAAATTCTTCACTCTAGTTGTCCTCGACTTTATTCTTCTCTATTATGTTCAAATAAGTCATAGCATTATAACTTAAACCAATTGGAAAACTTTCTAATATTCTGCCAAAATTCATATTTTTTAATATGATAGCTTCTCTTAGAGTAGTCATATAATTACTTTCAGAATCTCTAACATTAAAAACATCTTCTGTTATTGAAGTGAGATTCTCACCAAATGATTCTAGTGACAAATCAGATACAATTAAAGCATTATTTCTACGATCTAACTTTTTGATAAACTTTGATGGAGTTTCTTGCACAATTAAAGGCGAGTGTGTACAAACAATAGCATATGAATTAAATTCATTTAAGAGTTCATAAAGCATTCTCATTAAATTTGAAATTGCATTAGGATGAAGATGAAGTTCTGGCTCATCAAACAGCACAATTGATTCATATTCAATATTTGAAATTACATTAGTCATTGTATATAAAAGAATACTTTGTCCTGAACTCAATTTATTATCAAATAATTTCTCAGGTTCATCATCAATAAGTAAAGTTCTAAATTCATCCTCAAATACATTTTCAAGAATTTTCTTCCAAGCTGTAAATTTTATATGATCGTTTTGCAGTTCCAATAGTTTTTCTTTTGCAATCACTTTCATTTCATTAATTGATAATGTCTTCTCATCTTTACCTTGAATCCCACAATAAATATAGTTGTTGAGTTTTTTAGCTTCTTCTCCTTCAATGTTAATATTCCTTTTTTGATGTGGCTTATTAAATTCATCAAATGAGCTAAATGAAACAGCAATCACCTTACTGAATAAAGGCATATTATCAAATGCTTCTATACTATTTTTTTTACTTTCATCTCCACAAAGAGCATTTGCAAATTGAGCCATAAATTGTGTTTTCCCTGACCCATTTTTCCCCACCAAAACATACATTCTATGTGGTAAGAAATCATATGTAGTGTAATCAAATGTAAGATCAATTATTTGATTTGTCGTAGAGTATGGTGGTCTGTAAGCATACGAGAATTTAAAAATTTCATCTTTTTTTTCACCACCAAAAATTTGAATAGCAGAATTAAATGTCTTCCTAGACTCACTTGATCTAAAAAATGAATCCTGAATACCCTGATGACCATTGAAAGGGACATAATATTTTTTGTATATTGCAATATCTTTCAGTCCATGTAGATATTGTTCATAAGTTTCCTTTTCGAGTCTTTTTAGTTTTCTATAGTAATCCATCGACAGACCTAGGGAGCAATAAATACCTTCTTCTAAGTCATCAAATTCATAGGGAATTTTATCTACAGTCGTTCTATCATAAATATGTAATATCTTTACTCCACCTAAATCAACCTTAGTAGATGAATTAACGAATATGTGCGCTGAGAAGGACGTTTTATAACCATAATCATCCCAATTATCTGTCACTAACTCTACATATGGGTAACTGTCACGTATTGTTTGTCCTACCCTATTAAAGCGCGATAAAACGTAAAATTTCATATCTTCATATCCTTTTTTATTATTATATATCATCATTAAATTCTTAATAAAAAACAAATGCGATTTATATGTTTATATGGATGGGTAAGAATGTTTAGCTGAATAGCCCCTGTGCAATCATGATTTATCCTTATATTATTGGAATCGTGCTTTTATCTCTACGTCACCTTTACCAATTATTTATTAATAAATATTCTACACTAAAAAACTATTAGTGATTTAAATGAAAATACGAATAGTTAAAAGCTTGATTCCTAGTCTAATGTTTTCTTTTCATACATTTTCGGAACTTTATCATAGTTCCTCTTAACAATAAAAAGCCCATCCCATTTAACAAGTGTCTTAGGAAATAGCATTTTCAAAACTTGTCTAATTAAACTTTGCCTTGAATTCGAAGATATAGTAATATACTGTAAATTAAACAATCTCAAAAATAGAGTAGCCAATAAGCTCATTGCAAGTATCATCAAACTAAATACCCAAAAATCATTTGGGAATAGTCCAAATCCAAGTAATTTAAAACAACCAGAGAAGTATAATAATAATGCAGAGATTACATTTATCCCCTTTACAGTCTCGTACAAAAACTTCATCGATTCAAAGTAAAATTTCAACCAGTATGGTTTTGTTTGAATATACAGTTGCCAATTAAAATCACGATATAATAAATTAGTTGAGTTTCTAAATCCTTCTTTTACTTTATAAAAGAGATTATTCTCAAACTCCCACCACATCTCTTTCCATAATCCTTCATCACGAGATTGTTTAAATTGCTCATACCTGTTGCTTAACTCAAAAAATGTATCCAGTAACTCTAAGCTACCTAGCTTATATATAGAAATATCCGTACTAGTATATCTTTCAAAGAATGTATCCAGCATCAATTCCCTATCTTTTGGTGTAACTGTATCTGAAATTATCTTCTTCATCTCATGGTACATGGGACTAAATACTTCTTTAAGATTTTCCTGTGTAAAATGAAACAATCTATCATTCTTTTTAGTTCTAACACCAAACATATAACCAAGAGTAGCTGATAATATAGCCGCTACTAATGGGAGGTATTTCGTAAAATCTATTTCCATAAGACTCTATCACCTTATCCTTGGTTGTAACTAATACTATAAACCTATTTATATAAATATTTTTAGTTAGTAGTCACCTTGTAGTATTATCGTTCTTCTGTTCTATTAAGATGCAAGGATTAATCACTTCCTTTGCACTAGACGTTATAGTCTAAAGGTTCGACAATAGTTCGCTAATTTCCTGCATTTTCTTTTTTCAATTAGTATCTGGGTGTTCTCGCCATTAAATAATTCTTAAATTGAATGTTATATCTGAATAAAGATAAATTGTCCCATATGAATAAACAATAAAACGAACCTTTGTGACTCAAAAACAAAAGACTTCTGGATGCTTTCCAGAAGTCTTTTTGACTAATGCTTTCGGATATAATATTATAAAAATTCTCACAACAAATTTTGCAAACCTTATTATACGATACAAAAGACTTCCCTCAACGACTTTCCCAAGAGTCTTTAGAGTTGTATCTCATCTAAATACACACTCTCTTTATCAATCGGAGTTTCTACCAGTTACTCATTAGAACGCTATATACCTGTATTGGAAAGCGTTGAAACACATATGAAGCTCCCGTCTCAGTTACTGATCCAAACTCGGATTTGATTGTCATCACTATATCTCTTGTATCACTTTTTTAACAATACTCCACGCTAAAGCTGCATTCTCTTCGTTCACAATAATAGAAGCTTTTCGTTTTTCAACACCAGGATGGATTAAGTTTCTATAACCTCTTATGGCATGAGAAAGATGGTACAGTTGAAGATCAATGTATCCTTCTTTATTCGCAATATACAGTAACTCATTCAAGTCCATTTGATTGATTTTCTTGCTTCTTCCATTTTCTAAAATATACGACGTTATATTTTTTGATGTTATGTGATCTAAAAGAACTGCTTCAATTATGCTACCACTCATTATTAAAGATGTTTTATAAGATTTAGTAATTAGAGCAATCACATTTTCATTAAGGTCTCTTTCTAACATACTTTTTAATTCAGGAATAACAACTTTATCGAGAGATTTTAACAATTTCTCATCAAATCCAAACTTAATAAATTTATCTATATTAATGTTCTCAGCAATACTTATTAATTCATTTTCTCTTTGGTTCATTAATTGTAATTCTTCTATTAACTCAACTATTTTTGAATTTATTCGATAAACTGAACTATTAGTATCTATGTTATGTTCAGTTGTTTTAATCACATATTTTTTTTCTAAGAATATTTTAATTAACTCATTAGCTTTTATTTCTGAAACACCAAGGAATTGGGGCAACTGTCTATAAGGACATACTATAAATCCATCTATATTTCTTTGTTTTGAAAATGATATTAACTTTCCCTTTATCCAAGCATTCTCTGAGTTAAAAACAATCGCTGATTTACTTAATTCTTCTTCTTGCTTTTCTTGTTCAACAACTAGATTTGTTACGTTTTCATAGTTATTCAATGCGTTTTTATCATCAGGTTTTAATTCTACCGCCTTCTTGAACATCTCTTGAGCCTTATGAAGGTCATTTTGTTTGCGGTAGATAACTCCTAAATTATTCATGGAGGCATTCGTCTCTCCATGCTTTTTTTGGTACAATTCATAGATTTTTTTTGCTGATTCTAAATTTCCTTTCTCTGAAAACGAGTATGCAACTTCAAATAAAAAATCACCTTTTATCGACTTCATATCAAAATAATTGGAAACTTCTAAAATTTCATTATACCGTTTAAACGAAAATAACTTTTCTACAAGTGTTTCACAAATGACACCAGAGTAAATCTCCTTATGATATGATATACCCTTAAGGGTATTAATAAAACATTTAGTCATTTCAAGCACATCTGCAAGTTCAGAATTTTCAATAAAATCCCAAAAATATCTACTTTTCAAAAATTTATTATTCTTTTCGGAGGTAGATTTAATAAGTGAAAGACAATAATTGAATGCATCTAAATTTCTATCATTTGACACCGCAATGTCCTTAAGAATCTTTAAATAAATTAAAGTCTTCGGTAAAAATTTATTAGCATATTCAAGGTCTTTAACGATCTTCTTTTCATGTTTTTCGTAATCTAAGTTTGAAAGGTAAAGCCCTCGTAATCCCCTTATCTTTGCCAGAACGCTTGAATCTTTTGTTTTAGTCTCTGATTGCTTAAAAAATTCTAGTAGCTCCATATCAAATGAAAATATAAAATCAGGAAAAGCGTATAATTCTCCAGATATTGCATGATCATATGGAATTTCTTCAAATACCTCAAACGCCTTATTATTATCTCCTAGCTTTAAATGGCAGAGAATAGCCCCAATAAAAGGATAAAAGTCTAGTTCTCGATTTATATCTTCTTCCACTAGAAAATAGAATATAGTCTTAGCTTTAGATAAATCATTAATTCGATAAGAACAAAATCCCTTTGCTAGTTCAACAAGAAAAAAATCATTCTTGCTTTCTCCCTTTATCTCAGAAAGAATTTCATAAGCGTCTTTATATTTTCCTAAACCATAGTAATAAGTGAACATATAGTTATATATTTCATTCGAGCATATTCCTCTTTTTGTTATCTCTTGATATACTTTTTCCTTTTCTTCGGTTTTACTGAGCATAAGCAATCTCTTATTAAGCTCAAAACTATCTGGAAATACTTCAAGCCCTTTTTTACTAAGTCTTAATGAATGATTTTTGTTCTTCTCCGTTCCCGCTAAATAAATAAAGGCATATTCGTATACATATTCTCCATTAAGAACAATTTGAAAGTGTGCCTTTGCCTTATCGTCTGACTTATTAGGATTGTCATAACTAGAATACAAAGTACCTAAATAGAAATTAATCGTAGAATTATTGTAATCTCCTTTTCTTAAGTCCAAAAGGAGTTTTTCAGCATCATCATAATTTCTTTCTTCTAACAATGCGATTACCTGTTGTATTCTCTCTTCCATAATAACAATCATCCTTTTTAGATATATTTATAAAGACGGAGTTATTAAGTTCAACACCTCAAATTTTATAACTTTGCACATATTAATACCAAACAATCAATAGTAAAATGCTACCACATTTAGTCGAATCATAATAGGTTTAATCCTAATTAACACAATAAGAGACAGTCACACTGACTGTCCCTCATTTTATTGTATACTATCCAAATACCGCAACAACATTCAATCCACTTACATTAGCACCACTAAAATCCCAATTCCCAAGAGGTGCGCTATTTCCTGTTGAGCTGGAAAACCTTATATGATTTTTCCCTCTATGTCTCAATGTCACAGCATCAATATCGTTGTAGATCGTAAAATAATTCGTTCCATTGTAATAAAGTTCAAGATCACCAAACGAACCTCCTAGCACAGCATAGTTGTTTGGAGAACCTTTCTGAGCAATCCTTGCAACAGTTAGATTTTCTGTATCAATAAATTGTGCATTTATCCTGCCAGCATTAATTTGATTTGCACTTATCGTACCAGTGTAAATACCAGTTGATGTAATATTGGTTAGTTTCGGAGAGTTAGTAGCCAAAGCCCCAACTTCTGTCGCTGTGTAGCTAGGCTTCGTCACATTCGACCAACTAATGCTACCGCCTGTCATAGTGATATTACCACTAATATTAGCGTTACTGAGTGTAGCGTTGTTTGCCCTCAAATTACCTTGCTGAGAAACGTGAAATGGAGCAGAACCAAAGTATGAACTACCTAAGTAAATACCATTGCTGTCCGCTTTAAAAATGCTGTTTCCAGACCCAATCGTCAACGTACCACCTACAATATTAGAATTGTTCATTGTAGAACTATTGATTGTACCACTTAATGTAATGTTATTAGCTGTAACGTTACCACTCATATCAACCCTAAATGGCGCGGAAGCGAATACTGAACTTCCCAAATAGATACCATTTGCATCAGCTTTAAAAACACTATTGCCAGTACCTATTGTCATATATATACCATTTAATGAGCCTGTATTAATTTTACTTGCATTTACACCAGAGCCATCAATAATTGTAGTACCATCTAACGATGTTATCTGCAATGCTCCGTTTTGAATGTATAAGCCTCGATAATCAAGCCTTGCAAATTTAGTTGGGTCACTAGTTGTAGCTGTGATACCTTTGTCATTCAACGATATACTTGTTGGCAATGGAGCTGTTATCCGCAAATCGTTTCTAATCTTGCCATTTATCCCATCAATGTAACCGACAGCCTTATCGTACATCCCATTCCAGTTAGAAGAACTTTCAATTACATTGTCAGGTAGTTTCTGATTATCTGAACCTACAATTATCGAGCTTGCTGTAACCTTGGCGAAAGAACCTAAAGTTCCATGTACATATTCTCCAACAATCAAATTGGCTTGTATTAATTCATTTACGTCCAGTCGTTCATATTTGTTTTCAACTATTTGCTCCTCGATAATCTTCAATATTCCTTGACTAGAAAGACTGTATGCTGTAAGCGTTCCTCCAACTCCCTCAAATGAAATCTGAGAAAATACCTGTCTATAGATATTTCGAATAGGAAAACCACTAAGTAACATTTGGTGGGTAATACCAAAAGATTCTTTAGTTTTTATTCCTCCAGTCCATATTGCGTATTGATCTGGATGGTTTAACTCCTGCTTTACAATTTCAAAATCATTATATGGAGATATGATATACACAATCGATTTACCATCTTGAATCGTGCAGACCATTATTTCTAATGAGAACTCAGTTCTACCGTAAATACGAAACAGTTCTTTGGCAATCATTGCAAGAGAGTTAATTGATTTATCTTCATTCACATGGTAATATTCCATGACAAGGTATGATAAGACCATATTGCCAGAGCAGAATATAACCTTGTCATCTACCACAAAAAGCTTTTTTCCACCCTCCCCAATTCGATATATTTTATCCACAAATTTTGTTGACATTGCGCTATCTGAACCAATAAAGACTCTATCATAAAGCTGAATTACAGTTGCATTGCTCATTTTATAACTACCTTCTTTTTAAAGTTAGTCTCCAGTTCCCCTATTATTATGGACTCGTCAACAAAATCAGCATAGATAATGCCTAGATCGTCAATCTGTAGCCGCACTTTACTACAGCCCTCTTCTTTGATTGGAGGCAAGACAACGAGTCTAACACTAGCGTCATCTACAATGCTGTGTATTAATACCTCCATTTCAATAAATCTTGGAGATTCTAGTAATCTATCACGACTAATAATGAATACAGAGTAATCATTATCAAATCGAGTCAATCCAGTATCAAGATTACCCTTTAGCTTAGTTTTGGTTAACCTCAAATCCATGACTTCATTGATTCGTGCTATCGCATTGGTTGCGCTGGGTGATTCGAAAATCATCCCTGTTGAGTCAGCTTTTCTAGCCACTAATGCAATACACTGCTTCGAGTATAGCTCCCGCGCTCTTTGGGCAGCATTATCTCCATATGCCTGTACCTCGATGTTATCGATTAAATATCCTTTATCACTATCAATTCTTCCTAATGTGGGTCGATGCTCTAATCTCATACGGCTCTCCTTAAATTTTTTGTATTGGTTTATCCATTCATCAATAAAGCCTTTTACGTGAATAATTTCACTTAACATTTCATATTTATTTGTGAATTGATGCGGTTTATTGAAATACGTTCTTTTATTCTTATCCTTTACTCGTACTAAAGAGTTCTTGCAGGAGTTCATGAGCAGCACTAACAACTCCATTACTTCCTCTTGCGATAGTTCTCCTGCAACTCTATCAGTCTTAAAATTACTAGCAATCTCACAACAATAATCTTCTTCTTTAAATGTCCATTGAATACCTCTCTTTCTGATTAACTCTCGTTTTCTCTTGCTTACTTTCTGATTTGATGCTTTTTTCATTCTTGAATACCTTCTTTATTATGAAATCCCCTTTAGCTCATATTATTCAAAACATAAATGTAAGCGCTTTCAATTTGTCCGATCAAAAAATTCATCCTCTATTACTAGTATACCACGACTACCCTATTTTTGTCAATATTGGATATTTCTATTGTAATTCAATAATTCTTTTCTACTAGAATAAAATTCAAACATATTTATGGAGCAATTTTGACTCAACAATCTGTTCATTAGAAAATTAAAGTTAAACAGCCTAGCCGAGTTAATCTGTTACACCCATTTTCTGTAATTTGTTGATTGTTATTGATATTTACCCACCCCCGTCAGTAAATGTATCAAAATAAAAAACTACTACCTTTTTCAAGAGTAGTAGTAATTGAACTAAACTATTTTTGATATTCTTTCACAATTTTATAAAAGGTGTTCTTTTTAAGCTCTAACATATCCATGAACTGAACCGCTGTTATCTCTTTATCTTGCCACTTAGAATAATTCAGTTCAAGGATACCTTTTTGATCTTTTGTTAATGACTCCAAATCCATTTGTGGTCTTCCTAAATGTTTGCCTTTGGCTTTAGCAACAGCAATGCCTTCAGCTTGTCGTTGTCTAATATTCTCACGCTCCCTCTCAGCTACGAAAGAAAGCACCTGCAACACTAAATCACTCACAAATGTTCCTAATGTATCCTTATACTGTGTTGTATCCAGTAAAGGCATATCAAGCACTTTAATATCTGCTTTAATTTCCTGCGTGATGTGTTCCCATTCTTTCTTAATTTCCTTGCTGTTACGTCCAAAACGGTCAATGGACTTTATGTACAATAAATCACCTTCACGTAAGTTTTGCTTCAATAATTGATATTGTACCCGTTCAAAATTTTTACCGCTTTCCTTATCAATATATATATCCCTTTCAAATATACCAAGCTGTTCCATTTCATAAAGCTGCCTATCTGGATTTTGATCTTTAGATGACACACGAATGTAAGCAAAAGTTTTAGCCTGCATAAGCATCCCTCTTCTTATTTGATGCTTTAATTATACAAAATCAGTTTATAAATGTATACATTATTTTATAAACGTTTGTAAATAATTTAACGTATTTTACAAACCACAAAACATCCTCATATCTAACCTTTTTTATATGTCCTTTAAGGTATACGTTTAAAAACACCATATTTATCTAATAACATCAGACCAAAATAATTGATCTATCTATTCTAGCTATTACGTTTACAATTACTTGGTTTCAAGAAGTTAAAAATGACTGGTCAATACTAAAAAATCCAACTCGTAAGAAGATGCTATGCAAGATAAATAGACTATAAAAATAACAAAGAACCACAGTTCACTTTCTGTGGTTCTTTCATCGCTCGTTACGATAGAAGCCCTGATTTCTTGAAGCTTATATTGGGATGACTCGCATCGTAGGATTAACAAGCGCGGCGCATCGGGTCAGTTAACCCTGTACCTAACGAATTACTGAAACTGTCTTATTCTACATGTTTACTGCTTTTAGCTTCCGTTCTTTCCGTGATAAGTATAATCGTGGTGTAATTACGTTATGAATAGACCTTGCTTCTTTAATACCAACACTTTGAGCAGCACTATCCATATCCAACAACTGAGGCATGTGGATGATGTTCGGAAAGCTATTGCTGTCTCCTTCAAAATTTATTTTACTCTTTAGTTTCTTGTTTAGTCTTGTCTTAACAAGCCCATATTTATCAAGCAACTCAGGCAACATCATTTTAAGTTGACGCTCATTAACTCTCTGGTGATTTGCTTTCATATTATTATGTACTTCTTTTTCTGTCACCCAGCCACACTCTTTTATTTTAGACAATACGTATTGTTCTATTTCTGAACTAACCAGCTCATTCGCTTTTGAGATTTGCTTTCCTTCTGCTTTAGGATAAACTCTATTTGCCTCTTCTTCTCCTAATGTTCGTAGTAAAAGCTCTCTTCCAAATGCTTTCATTGTGAAGCCTTTGTCCGTATATTCATTTGCTTTGTCCATGCTAAACGTCATCGACAGTTCTCCATATGCAGGTACGGAATAGAATTGGATTGTTTGTTTTTGATTTTTCTTTGCAGCTTCTTGTTTCGCTCTTCTATAAAGAAATTCTGGAACTTCTGTATCCTTTAGCTTATCGAGCAATCCTAAATAGGTGAATAAACCAATGTGCTTTGAAACTGCATTAACATCTTTAGTAAACTTTGCAGACAGATAATTATTACTGGCATAAAAAATAGGATTTCCATTAGTTGTTGTATATGCTTCTGTTACAATAAAGTCTTTTGCTAATCCGTTCAATGTATACAACTCTGGCAAATAGTCTTTTATTCGTTTGTATACATCTTCATAATTCACTTCAAACTCACTGCTCATAATAAGCCGCTGATTCTCTTCGAGAATGCCACGGTGTTCCTTCTGCCATTCTGTTTCATGGTATGTTACATTGTAAACTTCCCTAAGAAACCCTAAAGCTTTATATCGATTATAACTTGTGAGCAGTTCAGTAAGTTGAATTATATTTTTTCCTTTTTTATTAAGTTTGCAGTTATCACTGTAGCAATAGTAAATTTGATGCTCAGTCTCTTCTGAAATATAGATTTTGGCACTCGGATTATTATCCTTATGAAAAAGACAAGGAAAATTACCTTTGCTTACCCCTAAGTATCCTGCAAGGTCTTGCTTTTTTATAAGATCATACATCTCATTGTGGTTATGTAATGTTACTGGAGTAATGCTAAGTCTATCTCTTAAAGCTACTGGCTGCCTATATTGAATTAGTCTCCAATTAGGAGTAGCAGGAGTGATATCAGGTTGACTTGTAGGGCGGGGTTTTGGCACAGTGATATCAATCAAACTACTATCTTTCTTCTTATCACTGTCACCAAACCCCTCGGGGACAGATAATTTAGTATTATGGAGGACAATTGGACATTTCTTAATTATCTCCATGATGTTATATCGCGCTCTATTCGCTTCAATTATCTCGATCTTAAATTTATTCTCTTGGTCTTTACACCAATACGTGTCGGGTACACGCATCAAATTACAAAGATTTCGAACCGACTTATCAGCATTAAAAAATGAAATTAACCTCTCTTCGCATTTCATAAATTGCTCTCTAGTCGCTCCATCATCCAGTAGCCAGTAGCAATGCAATCCATTACGTGTTTCTACGATATAAGATGGAGCCACGGAAAAGTTCTTCATCTCGTCTATTTTATGCCTTTTGTATACATCAACTTCTTCCAGTGAATAGAACTTTTTGTTCTCATCTTTTCCGCAATCTAAATCAATAAAAACTGCATTGATACTGTTAATGTCTCTGTCCTTGTACCCGCCATTATTAACAACAAAGTAAGTCTCGTAATTCTCGTCGTTAGTTCGTTCCAAAAATTCATATACATCTGAATATTTGGCTTGATAATCTCTTATTTTTGTCTTCCCTCCCCTGTCCCTTATACAGCGAAAATTAATATCCTGTCCTTGGAATAAATCATCAAAAAACTGCATTGTTACTCTCAAATCATTCATTCTCCTTTTATGTAATCTGTAAATAACTAGAAGTTCAATTCAACTACCAACCGTTCTATAGCCTTAATCACCGCTCGTTCTATATACCACTATTATACCATTCGCACTTTCGGCAAAATTCTGTCGAAAACTCAATGTTTTTTATGTAATTCTTTAGGGACAAACTCAAATTTCTTTGTCAAGTCCATTTTTTTACAAATAAAAAGAAGCCGAAAAAATCCAGCTTCCTTAAGTTGATATGAGCGATTACATGAATTCATTTTACTTAGATAGTACTTTATAACTCTACTGTTTCTTTAACTGACTAGTATACCTATACGACTCCTGAGTGAATGTCATTTCCCCGCACTCTTGACATTCGAAGGCAGGAACACCACTATACAGTATTTCTGTGCCGCTTTCATTATAAATGACCGCCTTGACTCGTTTCATTTGGTCTATTGCTTTGCAATGGATGCATTCCGACGGTTCAAATGTTTCAGTAGCGTTCTTATCTTGTACAACCATTGAATCAACAGATACTGAAACACCCTCTTTCCTATCAATGACTGGAACTTCTTCATTTTCCTTCGTATTAAATTCAATAAGCTTATCCAACTTCTCTTCAATTGAATCTAATCTACTCTCAATTAAAGGTATGATCTTCTCCATTATTTCAACTGACCTGTATGCATTCAATATTTTGGGGTCTACTGTCGATAGTTCGTAAAATAATTGTTGTTTATTGGACTTTTCTATTGAGCCAATACCTCGTTCTTCGTTTCTCGCTGCTATCTTTCTCCATCGCTCCAATTTAGTTTCTTTTCCCATTGGATTTCCTCCTTTGAGCTGTTCTACTGGTTCCCAATTGCTTTAATCAAAAACACTCCAATAAAGAGATATTGACAATACCATTCCTACAATGTATCATTTATAATGTATACATAAAAATATCTATTCCACCATTTTGAGATTATCATAAGCTATTTTAATTAGCAAGAGGGCATATTTATGCCCTCTTTTTTGATGCGCTATTTAGTTATTATGCAGCCTCACAATCCCTAAAAAAAGCACATACCTGTGACACACGTCCAACCTTGCCTTGCATCACCATAAGATAAATCCATTTGCAATTAAGCTGTTTGACTTTTAGCTTTTCAATCACGTAGTCATGTATCGGCTCGACAAAAAGCCTCTCCATTGCTTTTCTCATATTCTCTTCAAAGAGCAGTTCAAATTCAACCAATGTCAATTTTGCATGATTCTGCTTTAGCCTATAATGGCGATAATCGCTAATGTTTGCAATCAAATCATCAATATTGCCGCTCCACCAATTATTCCATTCATGAAGGTCTTTTTCAGATTGAAGCAGGAAGGCAAGCATTTCATGCCATATGTAATTGATTCCATTCCACTTTAGTAGTTCCAGCCAAGCCTGTTTCGAATTGCCGAGATTGGCAAGTATGGAAGCGTAAGAATCGTGGGTTTGTTGCGCTTGCTTGTTTGAGTTTGCTATTTTTGCTGTAATCATTTTGATAGTAGCTCCTTTGATTAATTTTGGACATAGGAAAGTAAGGATATGTGTGTACATTCCTTTAAAACATTGATATAATCGTTTTGTGGTCATATACGTTTAATGGCTATATTTATATACACACTATAAGACTATAGACGTTTAATGTCAATAGTTAATTTTTATTCGCTGGAGGCAGTATATATGAGTGCTAAATATAAGCTAAATTGTAATTTGAATGCGATTCTCGAAGAGAAAAAAATTACTCCGTATAGACTTTCAAAAGATACTCAAGAGCGAATCGGCACCATATATAAGTTGGTAAATAACGATATTGATGGGGCAAGATTTCCAGCAACATTATTGGCTAATATTTGTGGTTATCTCGATATTACGATGGGAGAACTGTTTACTGTCACTAAAGCGGAGGAATATTGAACGAGAATAATAAAGATATTGAGTCTTTCTCTTCCATATGCGTGATGATTCTTTAGGAAGATGCTTTATAAAGATTGAGTATCTAGCAGGAGTATACTCCTTACTCTTTGATTCGATCTTGCTATTTCAGTTTTAGCCATTACCCTGCTCAGTAAGGCGCTCCAGCTTTACTCTATGCCCTTCATCTGGACTGACCAACAATTCCCCTGTACAAGCATCCCAAGAGGCGTACAACCATACGTGATACGTTCTCAGCGGTAAAGTAGCGGAGACTGACTGCTACAGGATACAGAGCGAGGTTACTAGCTGACTTGATGTAATAATAGAAATGCAGTCTTTCATGAATATTAATCTGTATAAAACTATGTAAAATCAAAGAATAGTCGAGGAAAAATGGATTGAGATTATCACTTGATATTTTGCCTCAAAACCGCTCTTCTACGGGCTTCATGGAGTGATATTTTCCCCTCAAAAGGGTATATGCCAGAGAAAGTTCGATAAAGCCTTGTGGCATAAGGAGTTGTTGGGGAAATTGACCTACCCTATCGCGTGATATTTTGCTCCAAAACCGCCCCGCTGGATGATTGGCGGCGTGATATTTTGCCCCGAAAAGGGTATATAATAATCTTTTAATATCTTTAATAATCTTCTAATATCTCTTTACCGCCTTGCGGCAAATCAAGCGGCTAAAGCCTTTAGGTAAAACCTTTGAGGCTAAAGCCTCACGCTCCCTTTGGGGAGCGACAATTAATCACCATTACCATTGACAATCGGAGAATTTTAAAACAGATTTTTTTGCTGATAAAACAAGAAAGCTTACCACTGGTATACAATACGGTTTCTCTGGTTGACTTCTTGTAGGCTCTCTCCAGCACAGTTTTAAGCGTTTTTATTAGTCAGTTGATAATTTATCCACACTGTCTGGTTGACGAGCGCCAAACTACACGTAAATGCTTCTCAGCAGTATCTTTAATAAGGAGACTCGATCAGGGATAGCTTCGCACAGTTTTCTACAGCGTATCCAATAGCTGCATAGCTGATACTCAGAGTTGGAGCTTCATTCTCCAATATACTGTTGGATTGGGATATGTTGAGGAAACGCAAAGCGAAATTTGGAATGAAGTTAGCTTTGATTTCACCTTCATAAATGCTTTCCAAATGCACTCGTAACTTTCTTTCATCTGAGTCAGTAAAATCGAATTCTCCCCAAAATGAAGATGGGTTACAACTTGTTTTCTGTACTCTTCGTGCGTCAGATAGGCTTGTTGGCAGCTTTAAATGATGTCGTGTTATTAGCTCATAAAATGATAGGGGGTTTGTTAGAATCTCCATGTTTTATTCCTCCTTAAATATATTAATATTTTGATTCATTAAAAAGTTTGCTTTCAAAAGCATTCTTACTACAAAAGCCTTATGAATCCTAGCAGCATCGAAAACATCTTTGAACATTATTTGCAGTATATTTATGTTATCTAAGACAGTTTTTTCTAGATTTAACGTTGTATTATACTCGCAGTCGTTAGCTTGGTGTTCATCAACTATTTTTAATTGATAAGCTTTTACTAATTTCCAATCAATCTTATTTATATCTTGCGAAAACACATATTTAGTGATTTTGTTTACTAACCAGCCATAAGCAGCTGAAATACCCTCCTTTTCTTTATAATTTTCTTTTTCTTTTCTCAAGATAAATTCACTTTCTTGGCTTAATCGCATTTGTACTCTCATAACTTTACCTCTTACGCATTATTTTTGATTACGTAATCACTTTAACTGACAAAATTGATTTTGGCAATCATAGGTTTGCTAAATTGATTGCAAAATTGGCTTTGTTTTTTGCAACCATTTTGCTACCCATCCATCTATAACTACATGTCTGAATATAAAAATAGCAGTGTCAAAATCCTTTAAAACCGTCAAATTACTTTTAATCATTTGCAGACGTTGTTGAGGGGAGGGACTTATAAGAATGGGTAACCCAAACCACGATTTAGTTAATTCTTTCTGCCAATTGATAATATGCTAAAGAGTCCCAGACAACATTCTTCAATTTCACTTTAATCATATTAACAACATCATCATAAATCTTAATTAGTTTGCTGGAATCATTATCATCGACGATAGAATCTAAATAGTTCATACCTAGTTCATTTGCTATAGCAGTCGCAACATAAGACAGACTTTTTTCAATTTCATGTGAAATTTCATTTTCTATTAAGTATTGGTCAAAAGTATGATCTTCATCTGCTTCTAGAAAGTCAATAATATCGTTAAAATGCTTGCTCATGAAATCATAGCAATAATCATTAAGGAATCTACGGTATGAGATTGATGAACTAAATTCCATATTGTCACGTCCTGTCCATATAGATTAGTCTTCCTAAACTTTGTGCTGTAGCATATTCACATGGTTATTACCTTTTTATATTCATAGCCTGCAGCATGTCCAGAACCTCACCGCCCCTTACCTCGCCAATAACGATCCGATTCGGCCTCATGCGGAGCGAGGCGCGAATCAGCTCTCTCATTGGCAGCGCTCCTTTGCCTTCCGAATTCGCATTCCTCGTCTCAAGCGAAACGAGGTTCGGCACCGTATGAATCTGCAGCTCAGCCGCATCTTCGATCGTGATGACGCGCTCATCCTGCGGAATATATTGAGACAGCGCATTTAGAAACGTTGTCTTGCCTGAGCCAGTTCCGCCGCTAATAAAGATGTTGTACTTCGCTTGCACCAAGAGCTTCAGAAGGTCAGCCGCTTCTTTATGTATAGCGCCGCGTGCAACCAAGTCCTCCATCGTCATCGGCTTGGCTGGGAACTTACGAATCGTAACAGTCGGACCCTTTAGCGCAATGGGAGGCAGCACCACATGCACGCGGGATCCATCTTTCAATCTGGCATCAACGATCGGAGAGGATTCGTTAACGATCCGATTCACCTGCGAAACAATCGATTGAATCACATCTCCCAGCTTCTCGGGGCTATCAAATTGTATAGAGCAGCGCTGCATTTCTCCTTCGCGTTCGATAAATATCTCACTGTGGCTGTTAATCATGACCTCCGTGATACTCGGATCATCGATCAGCGGCTGGAGTGCATCAAAGCCGCGAAAGGAATAGAATATGCGCAGCACGAGCGCCTCCAGTTGCTTGGAGGTGAATCGGTTGATGTCGGAAAGAGCGAACACCTTCTCTTCAATCCGCTGCAGCAGTTCATCATCTCCGAGCTCTTCTTCCCATTCCATCTGATCGCGCACCTGCTTGCGAACAGCTTGATACAATTGATCTGAATCAGTCTGCCCCGATTCGGCAATATGCAGATTACCTGCATTCAGCTTGATGTGATCCTGTACCTGCATCGCCTCAGGCAAGTCCAAGCGCACAAGATCCTCAGCTCTTGAGCCTGCTTCAGCTGAAGGCGGCATCAAGCTTGTTACCTTGCGCATCATACAGCCCTCTCGTGCAATCTGCCGCTGCCCAGCCAAGGCATCTCAACCGCCGCCCATTCTTCGAAAGCAGCTTGAAACACAGCCGAGCCGAACCACTGCTCCGCGCGATGGAATTGCTTCCATTGAGGGATATAAGGCAAGAATCCACTAATCCCTATATCCAGTCTGCACCATCGATTCTGAATCGCTCCCATGTAACGGTTTACGAGCAGATGCGTGCGGGAACAGAAGGCTGAATAAGGAATACTGTTTTCACGCTTTATGCGATTCCAGCAATGCACTGTCTTATTCAGATGAGGAAGGTCGTCAAGTAGAAGCCAAACGACATCATTGGAGATCTTAATAGCCGCATCTAGAAACGGACATCCATCAGAAGCATCGATCAGGATAAGATCATAACGATTAGTCCTAATCAACCACTCGATTACAGCCTTCAGTTCGCGTTCGCTGAACTCTGACCATTCCTCGGCCCTAATATAAGGATCAAACGTTTCAGCACGGAGTGATGTCACTTGCACGGTAAACGAATCGAGCGGAATATCCCGCTTGCCTCCATGATCTCGTCGAAGATAATACAGCAGCTGCGAGAAGCTGTTCGACGCTCGCGGAATATTCGTCCCGTCTGGGTACAACAGCGTCCATTCCGGATACAAGCCTACATTCCAATAAAATACTCGCAAGCCATTAGCGGCTGCATATCGAGCTAATTGAAACGATATCGTCGTCTTCCCGCTTCCGCCGCCAGCAGAGCATACGGTCAACACTTTGGCGCCTTGCTTGGAACTGGCAGCTGTTAATGTTGATGCAGCGCTCAGCTCCGCAGAACCAATCTTCCATAGCTGCTCAAACAGCTGTGGAAGCGGCTGAAAGATACAGACATGGTTCTCCTCATGCACCTCCACATCGGTCAAATATATCCGTTTAGCACCTGCAAACCATGACTCCGATGAATCATTCAACTCCGCTTCCCAGTCCTTGCTCACCATGAATACATGCACGTTAGGATTCAAGCGACTATAATGCTGCAGGGTATCGATCTGGGAAAATACTCGCAGCTGAATTTGATCCGCATACGAACCATTTCTCCAATAGTCACTGAAGCGTTCTGCCAAACGCTTGTCTGGCAGAGCTAAGATCCAATCTTGCTTCATTCCGTGAATCATGCAGCACGCAACTCCTTTCTAATTCTCATCAGCAGCAGTAAACGCAAAAAACCGCCACGACCTCGACATCCCAGATGGGACCCGATATCGTGACGGTGCTTCCGTCATTTCATATTGAAGTTACTAAGAAATGTACCATATTTTTACTCGAATAGCAACTGCTCAGTCACAATCTTTTGCATCCGCTCTACTATAAGCCTGCTTGCTTCTATACAAGTTCCTTGCCATAATGAGGATCGGAAGGAGCGAATAAATCAACATGTTCAGCAATACTCGATCACATCATAGCAAGACTATACCCGCAATTAACCGACTTCTGCTCTTGGTCACGGTCCTGCTGATGGGTTTGGCCGTCCTCAGCGGATGCCAAACCACAAGTACCAGCACTAAGGACGACCCGTTTCTAGCAGAAATTATAGCTAATTATCCTGATCTCGAAGGACATCCGTATGAAATCGATTCTGTGAAGCGCATCGTGGATGGAGATACCTTCGAGACCGACTCAGGCAGCAAGGTCCGACTTATCGGCGTTAATACTCCCGAGGTTCACGGCAAAGTGGAGCATTACGGCAAAGAAGCCAGTCAATATACGAAAGAACATTTGACCAATCAAACCGTTTACCTGTTTCAAGACACAGGTGACACCGATCGATACGGCAGACTACTGCGTTATGTGTTCATCGATCAAGACCCTGTCATGTACAATGACCAGCTTGTTCAAGAGGGCTACGCCAATACGATGAGCATCTCGCCTAACGTGATGTATGCGGATCATTTTGCTAAGCTGGAACGCGAAGCGCGCAAGCAGAACAACGGACTATGGGCCAACACAGCTGACACAGCCGATTACAACCAGCCATCTGGCTGTACGAAGCCGCTGATAAAAGGCAATATCAACTCCAAAAAGGACAAGATCTATCACGTGCCCGGCGGCGACAGCTACGAGCAAACGACGGCTGAGAACATGTTCTGCAACGTAGAAGATGCAGAAGCCGCCGGTTTCCGCAAGGCCACACGTTAAAGGGTCTAGTGCATCAGTTCACCGCATCACGCAGATGATTGATATACCGCCAACGAATAACTAAGAAGTATATGATCTGGGCGATCGTAAAGCCAGCCAACACCTTGATCGTTTCTCCAACGATTGACAATTGGATCAAGCTTTGAAGCGCTGTAAAGGCAAACACACTGTGAATGATCGCGACCACGATCGGAATAAAGAACAGCAGCAGCAGCTGAGATGTAGCAATCTTGCGCAATTCTTTATCCTTAAGCCCGATCTTCCCAATCGCCTTATAATGAGCTTTATCCTGCTCAAGATCAGAGTACAAACGGAAGTACAGGAAGCTTCCCGCTGCGATAAAGAATACAGCGCCTACCAATAGTGCAGACATCATCATAATGCTGTACAACTGCCGCTGCATGGACGCCACCTCAGGGAGAGAGCTGAAACTGTATAATGGAGCCTCTCCTTTGAGATCGGAATCGTAATAAACATTCATTTGCTCATCATACAGCTTGGACAACTCCGTGCCGATCCCCTTGGCATCCTCCCACTTCTTCACCTTATAGCCGGTGACAAATGTCCCTTCAGAGCTGCCTTTCAGACTGTTATACTCATCGTCGCTGACAATGATTGCATTGTACATCGTCCTATTATCAGCAACCAAGCCCTCAGCTACTCCGTTAATCTTAATGGTGATACCTTGTTCTTTAAAGTTGACCGTTCGATCAGGCTTTTTCTCCTTATCATAATATAAGGGGTGCACAATTAATCTTGCTTCATTGCCGGTAAGCTCCTGCGCAGGATAATTGAACAGGGTCGCCAGCTTGTTATAGGTTGAATTACTGATGAGCGTAATCTCGTTATCATTCTCAGATAGCTTGAGATTCAACATTTCGTAAGTTGTCTTATCATAAGCGACCTGCTTATCCTTCAACTCCTGCTCCAGTGTACTAAGATGCTCTGCCTCCAGCTTATTGCCAGGATGAGATACGTAATTGAATGTGAATGGATAATCATAATCCAGCTGTTTATAGTAAACTCCGAAAGAAGACAATGTGCCGAGCGCGCAGAAAGCGACCGTCGAAACGATACATACCATAAAGAACATACGCGCATTATCCTTCATTCGATAGGACAGGTCCGATAAGGTTAAGATATTCGTCTTCCGCCAGAAGAAGGAGCGATTGCGTTTTAACATATTAATGATAAACACACTTAGCTGTGAAAATAAAAAATACGTGCCAACAATCGTCATCACGATAACCGGGATCATAAGCAGTCCAATCGTTGCCGGGATGGCTGTAGCAGCTAATACATAGCTTCCGATCAGAAGCACAGCGGCAAGCAGCGATAGCAAGATGGAGGCCTTGGGCTCGGGCTTCGGCTTATTCGTGCCTTGCAGCAATTGAATGACCTTCCGCTTGCTGACCATAAATCTGGTTAAGAAGGAGATCACCATAAATAAGATGAAGAAGGAACCGATCGTCAACCAGAACGCCTTGGGCGCAACATAGAACGGTAGACGAACATCCATTACGTTAGAGCCGATCATCAACGCTAGTTTAGAGCCTATCAGCCCCGCTCCAATTCCCGTTAAGATTGCGGCTAAACCGATAATCATATTTTCCAAAAATATAAGTCTATTCATCTGGCGATGGGACATGCCCTGAATCATCAGCACCCCGAATTCATGCTGACGCGTCTTGAGGAACGCACTGACAGAATACAAGATGAAGAAGAAAGAGAACACGTACACGATCCACTGCGCACTGCTCATCGCTGTAACTGCAACCTGCTGAATCAAGCCCGCTTTCATATCAGGATGAAAGGCAATAACCGAATAGATGAAAAAGATCATGACGGAAAATGCGCTGCTCAAGAAGTATGCCGCATACGTTCGCTTATTGCGAAAGACATTTCTAATAGCGAACTGTCGAAAGTTCACGGTCGTCACCTCCAAGCATTGCGAGAGAATCCATGATGTGTTGATACAGCAGCTGGCGGTTGCCGCTAGACGTGATCTCGTTGTACAGCTCTCCATCTTTAATGAAGATGACGCGATCGCAGTAAGAAGCTGCGTATGCATCGTGCGTAACCATCATCATCGTCGTCCCGTCCACTTTGTTAATTCGCTCAAGCGTCTCCATCACATCGCGAGATGACTTGGAATCCAGATTGCCCGTAGGCTCGTCTGCCAGCAGCAGCTTAGGCGCATGAATGATCGCGCGCGCGATTGCGCATCTTTGCATTTGACCGCCTGATATTTCGTAAGTGCGCTTGTTCAAGATCTCCTTTATTCCTAAACGCTCAGCCAAAGCATGAGCATCGGCTCTCATCTTGTTCACACTTACGCCTTCCAATGTGAGAGGCAGCACGATATTTTCCTCAACCGTGAGCGTATTCAGCAGATTAAAATGCTGAAATACGAAGCCCAGCTCCTGTCGGCGGAATGATGCAAGCTTCTCCTTCGACAATTGATGGGGGCTCGTACCGTTAATCAGCACCTCTCCCGTGGTAGGTGAGTCAATCGTGGCAACCAGGTTCAGAAGTGTTGTTTTTCCGCTGCCCGACGGACCCATGATCGCCACAAACTCACCTTTCTGTATCGATAGCTGAATTCCCTTGAGAACAGGTGTATTCACTTTTCCCTCATACGTCTTGACGAGATTTCTGATCTTTAGCATTTCCACTTGCGTTCATCTCCTCGAATTGTTTCTAACCACAGGATAGCGCAAATGGATATGAAATGAATTGGATTATCCTTTCATTACCCTTTCAATAATGTCACCTCCATGAAGGATGCATAAGGCAACCCATCATCCCTAATACTACCTTCATATGACAATTTGTTGGAAGTTCGGAAAGGAGTACTCGAATGAACTATGTATTTGGAATATTGGGTATTGTTGTTCTACTCGGCATCGCCTTCTTGTTCTCAGAGAAGAAGCGCGGCATCAACTGGAGGACAGTAGGCGGCGCGCTGCTCATTCAGCTTGCATTCGGATTCATCGTACTGAGATGGTCTACAGGCCGAGCCATATTGAACGGCATATCTAAAGGTGTCGACAAAATCATCAGCTATGCGAATGAAGGAGTCAAGTTCGTATTTGGCTCAGCGATACCAGTTGATGGATTCGTATTCGCCTTTCAGGTGTTAACAATCATCATCTTCTTCTCTGCGCTGATCTCGGTCCTTTACTATTTGCACATCATGACATGGGTCATTCGCTTCATTGGCGGGGGCTTAAGCAAATTCTTAAAGACGAGTAAGGCCGAATCCCTCTCAGCAACGGCTAATATATTCGTCGGTCAGGTAGAGGCTCCGCTCGTAGTTCGCCCTTATCTGAATTCGATGACGCGGTCTGAGATCTTTACGGTCATGACAGGCGGAATGGCTTCGGTGTCCGGTTCGGTGCTGGCGGGATACGCATTGATGGGCGTACCGCTCGAATACTTGATTGCAGCCAGCTTTATGTCTGCGCCAGCGGGCCTGCTCGTTTCGAAGCTGTTAATTCCCGAGACAGAGAAGCATGAGGAACAGAATATCGAGGTTGAAGAAGTCAGCAAGTCAGCCAACGTCGTTGATGCAGCGGCAGGCGGGGCAGTAGATGGACTTCAGATTGCGCTGGCTGTAGGCGCCACCCTTATTGCCTTTATCGGCTTGATAGCCCTGCTCAATGGTATACTTGGAGGCATAGGCGGATGGTTTGGCTATCCTGAATTTTCATTACAGGGCATACTGGGTCTAATCTTCTCGCCGATCGCCTACATCATCGGTGTTCCATTGAACGAAGCTTCTATAGCAGGCAGCTTGATCGGTCAGAAAATAATCCTGAATGAGTTCGTAGCCTTCTCAAGCTTGGCTCAGCTTAAAGATACGATCACACCTCGCACGCTCATGATTACGAGCTTCGCATTGTGCGGATTCGCGAACTTGGGCTCGATTGCAATTCAGATCAGCGGTCTGTCATCCATGGCGCCTGACCGCAGAAAGCTGATTACACAGCTTGGCTTCCGATCCGTTCTGGCTGGAACGCTTGCCAACCTGCTGAGCGCTTCGATTGCCGGCATGTTCTATGTCCTGTGACGAACAAGTCCTGCTCAGCCATTTTGTAAGCACAGCACATAAACGCCCGCATGCTTCACGAAGAAGCTGCGGGCGTTATTCATAAATCATTTTTTATTCTGCGATATTCCATACCCTATGTTTATTTCGAAAAAGTAAGGTGTTATCACCTTCTTTGAGCACCACATGATCCGGATTGCTAGCCGCTGCATTATGGCGAAACGCGCCGCGAAACCTTTTCATCGCGGCCTTCTGAATCGTTCCGTCCTGCAGGGATTGCATGACATAGGGATCTACCGGATATACCATGTGTGCAGCCAATATCGACTGTCTCTGATTCAACACTTTTCCACCTTCCCTATTTAATGGCGGTTCACTTCATTCTTATGAATGGTGATCGCCGATTATGAAGGGACAAGTGCAATTAACTTAGTCGAAACGGAAATGTGTCAACGAATCCTTCAATTGTGTTGAGACATCTTCCAGCTGCTGCGACAATTCCACAAGTCGTGAGGAGATATGAAGCTGTTCACCGCTCAAGGATGCCACTTCTTCCGAAGTAGCGGAAGCTTCTTCCGCAACAGCGCTGACATTCGACATCGCTTCTACTAACGTGAATTGCGCTTGATGAAGCTGCTCGATCGAACCTGTCACATTCTCCAGATTGCCAATCATTCCGCTCATCTGATTGCGTACCTGTCCAAAGATGCTGTCCGTTTCCTTAACAGATTCGGATTGCTTCTCAAATATAGGGAATACCGAGGACAACGCTTCGATCGTTTCGTTTATCTCTTGCTGAATGCGCTCGGTTATCTGGTTCACAACATCAATCGATTGATGCGATTGATCCGCCAGATTACGAATTTCATCCGCAACTACCATAAAGCCTTTACCAGCGACCCCTGCTCTCGCTGCTTCAATTGTCGCGTTAAGCGACAGAATATTCGTTTGCTTCGTCATGTTGTTCAATACGTCCATGATCTTGCGGATCGAAGCGGCGCTGTCGCTTAATTGATGAACGCGTTCTGCCAGCGAATGCATCAAGCTGCCGGTTGACGAAGTGCGATCCATAAGCTCGCTCATATTCGATGCTCCAAGAGAACTGGAATGATCAACTTCCTGAGCAGACACGTCCATAACCTTGTTCGCTTCCAGCACCTTCTGCATCTGCGAAGCCATATGAGTTGTCAGATCATTGCCGCGTTCCGCTTCAACTGCTAGACTTGTAGCTCCCTTCGCGATCTCTTCTGTTGCGACTGCGATTTCTTTGGCTGAGATAGCTGTCGATTTAGATGCCTCTGATAGAGAAGAAGCCGTCTCAAGTACGGATCTAGCGCTGTGCTCCGTCTGCTTCACGAGACCAGATATCTGTTCCATCATCGTATTAAATGCCCCGGACAGTTCTCCGATCTCATCCTTAGTCTTCACTTCTGCGCGAACTGAAAGTCGGCCTTCTGCTCCTTCCTTCATCAAGCCGCTGATCGTCTTCAGTGGTTTCGAAACCATTCGCAAAATAAGCGAACCAATGATTAACGCCAGAATGGTAGCAACCGCAATGCTGATAAAGGTAACGATTAGAATCATATTGGCATCCTTATAGAGCTCTTTCTCTGGAATAGAACCAAGCAGGAGCCAATCACTGCTTTTAACCTGATGGTAAACGTTAAGTACTGATTCGCCTTCATCTGATTTTGCTTTTTGGGAACCCGTCCAGATTTTACCTTCTTCCACAGGATCTGGCATCATCCAGCTAGGTACCGTCTCCTTTAACTTCACGCGATCAGGTGAGTATATGTACTGTCCTTTATCATTAATAAGTTGAAGAGTTGAACCCTCTCCTGTGTCAAGCCCTAACAGCAAGCGTTCGAGTGCGGCGTACTTAATCTCGACAACGACGATACAATCGCCCATCGTTGAAGACGTGTTCTTCATCGATCGCGCAAGTGCGAAGGTGGCTGACTTCGTGCCGTCGATTCCATTCACCATCGTTGGAATCCACAACACATCTCCGCTCAAGCTCTTCGCCTCTTCATACCAAGCATTCTGAGCTAGGTCCTTCGTAATATCCTGCTTACCCTGTGTAGCGGTAAAGGTTGGCTGCTCAGGATCCAGTGGAATGAGATACAAGTTTTCAATTAGATCGTTGCCCATCGTATAATTTTGGAGTGCCTGATGCAATTGGCTCACCGCTTGAAAATAGTCAAATGAATCTTTATCTGAATAATTGACCAGAGATAATTGCGATGATACGTTCTTATCGAACATAACCTGCAGGCTCAGCTTGTTGTACTGGTCTAGCAGCATGTCAACCTTCTCAGCGCCTTGAATCATCGTCTGGTACGTTGATTCTGTAACTTTCTTCTCAATAGCCGACTTGGAAACCGAGTAAGAAAGCATACCTACTATAAATACAAATAAGACGATGCTGACAACAAAAATGGTGAATAACTTGCCTCCGATTGTTCGAATTGGACTCTTAATCATTTTCAAGTTTGAAAACGTTTTCTTATTCAACAACTTCTCGCGAATTCCGCGGTTCATGATTGTCCATCTCCCTTTTCTACGCTAATAGGTTGTCCTTGTGATAACAATAACTATGCCCTCGTTATATCAACAAGGGCAATCGTTCTCCCAACGCACGAGGTTCAAGTCAGTTCCCGATCAAAAGCCTCCACGACATTCAGATCCACAACTTCAATCTCTCGGTAAAACTGAAAATCGGGATGCTCCTCCACCAGCTTCTCACGCGCTGCTATCTTCAGATCAGATACATCCATAGACTTATCTGATCCGATTACGATTTGATCCACACGTTCTTTCTCACTGTAATCAAAATCAACTGTTCGACATGTCACATCAACAATGTGCAAGTATCGACCAGGATGATAGCCGACATGCTTAAAGTGCTTCGAGATTGCGCTATAAGCTACTTCCAAAGTTATTCCACTCTCCTTGCTAAGCATCAATAATTTTAATATCGGTAATCAGACCTATTTTCAAAAGACCTTTTCAGAACTAAATCTCCAAAATGTATTTTTTTTAGGAATTACGGTCTACTAATTCATCAATTTCCTAATTAGACCTCTTTCTTCACCTATTAATATCGGTTATACTGAATAGGTCTTATTGAACCCGAATATTCATTCTTAATATTCTCGTATATATGCAGGAATTGGCCTGCATGTCTCTACCAGATCACCGTAAATGATCGGACTACGGGAGCAATTCCATATTACTTTAACATGAATTGAAGAAAGTTCATGCCTATCATATGAACTCGTCTTCATTATTCTCTGTTTATGGAATAGACTTCTATAGCCCGATGCGGTCAGTGCCTCTACAGGTTGCTGCCCATCGGGCTTTATTTATTTTCAAATAACTTACTAGGTGGGAACAACAGATCATGCAGATGCTAAAAGACAAAATTAGGAATGAAGGTATCGTCTTGAAGGATACCGTACTCAAAGTAGATTCCTTTCTCAATCACCAAATGGATCCTGGTCTTATGCTGGAGATGGGTCGCGAATTCGCGAAGCGCTTTGCAGATTCCAACATTACAAAGGTGCTGACGATCGAATCCTCCGGTATTGCTCCTGGGCTGATGGCTGCAATGGAACTGAACGTTCCACTTGTGTTCGCGCGCAAGCAGAAGTCATTAACGCTGACAGAGGATCTGATTGTTACGAAAGTGCATTCCTTTACAAAGGGAGTTACGAACGATGTCACTGTTTCGCGCAAATACGTAACGGCGGATGACACAGTGCTTATCATTGATGATTTCTTAGCTAATGGAGAAGCAGCATTTGGACTCGCTCACATCGTAGAACAGGTTGGCGGCAAGGTTGCCGGTATCGGCATCGTGATCGAGAAATCGTTCCAGCCAGGAAGAGCTAATCTGGATAACGCAGGCTATCGCGTAGAATCTCTTGCGCGCATTCAGTCATTTGAGGGCGGCAAAGTTCACTTCGTCGAATAGTCGAATAATAGATAGTTTTAGATATTTCTAGGGGGGTTATACAGCCATGTCATCCAATGAACGTGTGTTTCAACGCAATCGCCATCCGTTCAAGACGTTCTCACTCGGATTGCAGCATGTATTGGCGATGTATGCCGGAGCAGTCATTGTACCGTTGATCGTTGGGGGAAAACTCGGATTTACACAAGAACAGTTAACGTATCTCGTCGCCATTGACTTGATGATGTGCGGTGTTGCTACCCTGCTGCAAGTATGGAAAAATAAATGGTTCGGTATCGGTATGCCCGTAGTGCTGGGATGCGCCTTCCAAGCGGTTATTCCAATGATCACGATCGGTACTGATTACGGCATTTCCTATATTTACGGTGCAATTATCGCTTCTGGCGTGTTCATCTTCTTATTCGGCGGATTGTTTGGCAAGCTTATTCGCTTCTTTCCTCCAGTCGTTACAGGTTCAGTTGTTACGATTATCGGGTTGACGTTGATTCCAGTTGCATTTACTGACTTGGGCGGCGGCAATAAAGACGCATTAGATTTCGGAAGTCCCGAGAACCTGCTTCTCGGCTTCGGTGTGCTCATCTTCATCATCTTGATGAATCGCTTTTCCAAGGGTTTCTTGCGTTCCGTATCCATACTGATCGGACTGATCTTGGGTACGGTTGCGGCATATTTCATGGGCATGCTTGATATGAATAAAGTAGCAGATGCTGAAGTTTTCCATATGGTGAAGCCGTTTTTCTTCGGTACTCCACAATTTGCAGTAACACCGATTCTGACGATGATTATCGTGGCGATCGTGAGTGTGGCTGAATCAACAGGCGTGTTTATGGCGCTTGGAAAAATATTAGAGCGTGATGTGACTTCCAAAGATCTAGCGCGCGGATATCGCGCTGAAGGATTGGCGATCACACTCGGCGGTATATTCAATGCCTTCCCTTATACGACATATTCGCAGAACGTAGGCTTGCTTCAGATGAGCCGCATCAAAACACGTGACGTAGTCGTGGTCGCGGGCTGCCTGCTCATATTGCTCGGCTTCGTGCCGAAGATCGCAGCATTAGCGACGCTTATTCCCCCTTCCGTATTGGGTGGAGCGATGGTAGCGATGTTCGGGATGGTCGTTTCTTCTGGATTGCGCATGCTTGGCTCTGAAGTCGATCTGAACCGTCACGAGAACTTGTTTATTATCGCTTGCTCCGTTGGCATGGGTCTTGGTGTTACAACGGTTCCGGAATTGGTCGCGAAGCTGCCTTCTACCTTGCAGATCCTAACAGGCAATGGTATCGTTGCAGGTACCTTCACCGCCATTCTGTTGAACATCGTGTTTAACGGAGTTGGCAATGGTAAGCAGAGTCAATCGGATATTCAGGAAGCAGATTCTGGAGCAGGAGAAGGAGCAGCTTAGTCCTCCTGTGTCACATGTGAATAGCGTCATGCGGCAGCAGTTCAAGGTGTAAACCTTGGGGCTGCTGCTTTTCTATATTGACCGCTCCTTTACAAACTATTAAAGTAAGGATGGTTCATCTTCTATTATGATGGTAGTTGGATAGTCATCAACTGGATACAAGGAGTTGAACAATTGTGCCATCCTCAGCCAATCCTCCAACTATACGTCGAGGAGCTGTATTATTAGAATTATTTCGTGTATCGCTGCGGCTCGGACTGACTTCATTCGGCGGTCCGACTGCACATCTTGGATATTTTCATGAAGCTTATATTCGAAGGCGGCAATGGCTCGATGAGAAGGCATATGCTGAACTGGTCGCGCTATGCCAGTTCCTGCCGGGGCCTGCCAGCAGTCAGGTCGGCATCGGCATCGGCCTGCTGCGCGGCGGCATCCTGGGCGGCATCGTAGCCTGGCTAGGCTTCACGATGCCGTCCGTCATCGCGCTTGCAGCATTCGCCTGGCTGCTGCAGGGCGCGGATGTTAGCGCGGCGGGCTGGCTCCACGGCCTGAAGATCGTGGCCGTGGCGATCGTGGCCCATGCGGTGCTTGGCATGGGCCAGAAGCTTGCCGCGGGGCGCGCCCGCGCCAGCATCGCCGTCGGCGCCGCTTCGCTTGCGCTGCTATGGCAGGCCGTTTATGCACAGCTCGCGATTATCATCGCGGCTGGCTTGCTTGGCCTGCTGCTGTTCCGCAAGCAAGCGGCGCAGGAGGCGCCGATGCTGGCGATGCCAGTCAGCCGGCGCACGGCGTACGGCTGCCTCGCGCTGTTCGCGGCGCTGCTTGCCGCGCTGCCAATAGCGGGAGCACTCTATCCAGAGAGCCTGATCGCGATGGCGGACAGCTTCTATCGCTCCGGCTCGCTCGTATTCGGCGGCGGCCACGTCGTGCTGCCGCTGCTTGAGCGCGAATTCGTGCCGACCGGCTGGATCGACGCCGAGCAATTTCTGGCTGGCTACGCTGCTGCGCAGGCGGTACCCGGCCCATTGTTCACCTTCGCCAGCTATATCGGCATGGCGGCTAGAGGCATCGGCGGCGCCATCATCGCCACCATCGCGATCTTCCTGCCCGCGTTCCTGCTTGTCGCAGGCGCGCTGCCGTTCTGGAACACCATCCGCGGCAATGCGCGGATGCAGCAGGCCATGACCGCGATCAATGCCGCGGTCGTCGGCATACTGCTCGCCGCCTTGTACGATCCGCTGTTTACAACAGCCGTACAAGGCGCCGCTGACTTTTCGCTCGCAGCAGTGCTGTTCGTGCTGCTCGCATACTGGAAACTGCCGCCATGGCTCATCGTGCTGCTTGGTGCGTTCAGCGGCACACTTATGGCCTTGTGGGCCTAATTCACGGCCCCCTTATTTCATTTAGTCGCTAAGGAGATGCCAAATTATGTCTTATATCTGGCTTGCGATTGCCATCGCGAGTGAAGTCTTCGGAAGCTCGATGCTGAAGTATACGAACGGCTTTACCCGCTTCCTGCCTTCAATTGGGGTTATCATCGGTTATGGACTCGCCTTCTATTCTTTATCGTTGGCGCTGCGATCTATCCCGCTTAGCTCCGCCTATGCGATCTGGTCAGGTGTCGGTACGTTAGCAACCGCGATTATCGGCTTCCTGCTGTTCAAGGAGCAGATTACTTGGACAGGTGCGCTTGGCATCCTGTTCATTATTGGCGGAGTCGTACTCTTGAATTTATCAAAATAAATGAAACAGCTATTTTTCATCTAATTCACTTTAGTCCAATATACGACAAGAACCTTCAGCACACTGGTCACAGCAGTGTCGAAGGTTCTTGTTTTTAGACCAATATTTTACATCAAAATAAAACTATTTGCTACTTCATCAAGCCTTTATCCGTATTGTTTATGTGTTCACCTTATTTCAGCATAATAACTGAAACCTTTAACAAGTAAGCATACTGACATTAGGAGGTAACTATTACTTTGATATATTTCTTACGCCGTCTATCTATTCAGATGCTAAAGATTGAAAACTGGGCGCTGGCTGTATTCACACTACTCTTCCTTTTCATAAGCGCTTCAGCTGCATATTTGCTGGAGCCTGAAACGTATGGAACCTGGTTTACCGCACTCTACTGGGTTCTAACCACGATGGCTACAGTCGGCTATGGCGACTATTCTCCTCATACCACAGCAGGAATGGCGCTAACCATTTTCATCTATATATTCGGCATCGGTCTGTTGAGCTTGATTATCGGAAAGATCATCGATGGATTAAACAAATTTCATAAGCGAAGGGAGTCAGGCAGATTGCAGTACCTAGGCAAAAATCACATTGTCATTATTAATTGGAGTAAAAAGGCTCAGTATGCCGTTGAAGAACTGTTGGAAAACGATCCCAAGATCGAAATTGTCATCATCGATGACTCCGACAAACATCCATACATGCACTCGAATGTACAATTTGTAAGCGGTGATCCAACCTCAGAAAGCACGCTCCTCAAAGCTAACATCGATAAAGCAAGGTCGGCCATTTTGTTTGCTGACGCCCGAATTGACGACCCCTCTCTTATGGATGGCAAGTCATTATTAATCGCTTCCGGTATTGAGAGCATAGCTCCTGAGGTGCATACCACAGTTGAAATTATGCAGGAGAAACATATAAAAACCTTTCTTCACATCCAAGTGAATGAGTTCATTCTTTCATATAATGCTGTGTCGCGTCTTGCCGCTCGCTCAGCACTTCGTGAAGGGAACATCGACATTATCACTCAACTGTTAAGTAAGCGGAATGGATCTAATATTTATTATGTTCCTAAAAAGAGTGAATGGAAGACTTATCAAGATGCATTTCATCATTTGCTGATGCAAGGTGCTACACTCATATCAGATCGCAATGATATGACGATTAACTGCAAGCTGAATGAAACCATTCCACATGATGCTAGACTTTACGTCGTATGTGATCCTGAGGTTCATCAAAAAATAATCGCAAACGGAGATTGAACCCAAAAGCCCCTCACTGATATTGATCAGGAGGGGCTTTTTTTGCACCATACTACTTATTACTTATATACTTTCACGCGCTCCTCTACAGGCGAAAATTGTTTTTCACCGGCTGGTGCTGTAGGTTTACCGAATGGCATCTGTGCCGTAAGCTTCCAAGAAGCTGGAATATTCCATTCCTTCTTCACTTCTTCGTCAATCAATGGATTGTAATGCTGCAAGGTTGCGCCGAGGCCTTCAAGCTCCAGTGAAGTCCATACTAAGTATTGCAGTATTCCTGTTGATTGCTCGGCCCAGATTGGAAAATTATCTTTATATAGGCTGTATTGCTGCTGCAGAGACTCAACGATCGATTCATCGTTAAAATACAATACAGTTCCATAACCCGCTTTGAACATATTCATCTTGTTCTGTGTATCAGCAAATGAATCAGCTGGAACGATCTTACGTAGCGTTTCAGTTGTAATATCCCACAGCTTATCATGTTGTTCTTTAAGCAATACAACTGCTCTTGTGCTCTGCGAATTAAATGCAGTCGGAGCGTGTTTAATCGCCTCTTCAACAACTTCTTGAATTCTTGCATCCGAAATTGTAGACTCCTTGCTAATCATGTACATGGAACGTCTGTCCTTCATTGCTGTGTAAAAATCTTTAGACATATGAATTTCTCCTTCAAATGTAATGTATTTGGAAATATTATTTGTAAACTATTAGCCATCAAAATTGAGTTATATGAAGAGCAATCCGGTTATGAGATGGGTCACTCGTATACAACACTCCGTCTACTTCTTCATACTTAGTATTCTTCGCTACTAATGATTGAATTACTCGCTGCTTATAAGACTCAGATGGAATCGCAATCGAATATACTTTCATCCCTGCGCTTCGTGCATCCGGTGCAGGAGCCCCTACTCCATTCCATGTATTTAAGCCAACGTGGTGGTGGTATTTTCCGGAAGAGAGGAACAATGCTTGTGATTCGTATTCGCATACCACTTCATAACCAAGCACCTCAGTATAAAACTCTCTCGCCTCCTGCAAATTAGAAACATGCAAGTGAATATGCCCCATTAAAGTGCCAGCTGGCATTCCTGTCCACTTTTCACCATTTCCGGCAGCTAGTACTCCCTGTGCGTTTAACGGATCAGTTGTCATCAACACTTGATTATTATTCCAGGTCCAAGTCTCTGATGGACGATCGATATATACTTCAATGCCATTGTCATCAGGATCAGATAAATAAAGTACTTCACTCACAATGTGATCCGCTGCACCGATTCCTATCTGCTTCTCTGCTAAGTGTTCAAGGAACTTTCCTAGATCTGCTCGTGTAGGCAGCAATATAGCAAAGTGATACAAGCCTGATGTTCTTGGCTGTTTCGGTTTCACATCATGCGGCTGTTCAAGGATAATGAGCGGCGATGTGCCATCGGCCGTTAATGTGACTCTGCTTTCCTCCCGCTTCAAAACCTTAAATCCTAATAAATCAACATAAAATGCAATTGACCGCTCAAGCTGACTAACCTGCAGTGTTATATCGCGAATAAATAAATTCGGATGTGAATGGAATCCCATCATAGCACCTCTCTTCTTTGTGTACTTAACAAAAGCTAATTACTTTATGTAAGTTAGTATAAGATCGTACATTTTATTTGTCAAGCCACCAACTATAAAATATATATTGTTTTACTTTTTATTAGTTCCATATATAATAAATACATAGAGGTGAGGAACATGAATCAATCACAGTTGTGTCCCCGTTTTGAGAAAGCGGTCGGCATCATCAGTCAGCGCTGGACGGCACTTATCATCTATCAGTTGCTTAACAGCGGTCCTCAACGCTTCAGTGAGATCGAAGCTGCAATAACCATCAGCGGCAAAGTATTGTCTGAACGACTCAAGGAGCTTGAGCTTAAAGGGATCGTTAAGCGCGATGTATATCCGGAAACTCCCGTTAGGATTGAATATTCACTTACAGATAAGGGACTGTCTTTAAAGCCTTTGCTAATTGAAATCGAAAATTGGTCCAAAGAGTGGATCTCACCGGATGAAATATAAGGCAGCTGGAATGACTGACTATAGATAAAGAGGCTTGCCTTATAATCAGCTTAGCTGGTTAAGGGGACAAGCCTCTTGTCACTTTTTATGATTTCCAATTATCCTTGAACTCCCAACGCCTGTTTTTACCAAGCACATTTGACCTCTCTCCCTTTCACTCAGGCGGCACATCGCACTCTTCTTCTCGGCTTCGCCCTGTGTCATTCCCCTGTGGCATGTCTCTTCCAAGCTCTTTTGACCTTTCTCCCTTTCACTCAGGCGACACATCGCACTTCTCTTATCAGCTTCGCCCTGTGCCATTTCCCTGTGGCATGTCTCTTCCATGCTCTTTTGACCTTTCTCCCTTTCACTAAGGCGGCACATTGCGCTCTTCTTCTCGGCTTCGCCCTATGCCATCCCCCTACGGCATGTCTCTTCCAAGCTCTTTTGACCATTCTCCCTTTCACTCAGGCGGCACATCGCGCTCTTCTTCTCGGCTTCGCTCTGTGCCATTCCCCTGTGGCATGTCTCTTCCAAGCTCTTTTGACCACTCTCCCTTTCACTCAGGTTTCCGCACGTCTGACCATCTATAATATAGTCATCAGCTATTGTTGCAAAACAAAAAAATAACATAAAAATGGTTGATATGAGAACGTTTGTTTGGTATAATTTCACTATAAAGCAGGAACATTCATCCTTCTTCTGATATTCAGGAGGTTAATTTATGGAGAACTGGAACTCGTGGAATTCGCTTGAGGAACTATCTCTTCATTTTACGGACGAGCAAGTTTGTGTTTCCTACTTATACAATTTGAAATGGCCGCAGGGATTCGTATGTCCACGCTGCCAGCATTCGCATGCTTATGTCATTAATACAAGGCGGCTCCCGCTGTATGAATGCTGTGCATGTCATCATCAGACATCGCTCATAACTAACACTATCATGGAGAATAGCCGCACCCCATTGCACAAATGGATCACTGCCATATGGCTCGTTTCTCAGCACAATATTAATATCAACGCTGTTAAGCTGCGCTCTATTATCCAGGTTACTTATAAAACAGCTTGGTCTATGCTCCATAAGATCCGATCTGTTATCAGTACTATAGACACGGATTCTCCATTAGAACATAACGTTCAAGGAATTGTAGATTATCATTGCAAGCCACTTTTTCGTTCAACGCTGGAGCTTCTTCCTTATGAGCATCCTCTTATTGTTGCTGCTACCATTGGCACAGAGGATCAAATCATCCGCCTCAAGATGAAGACCGTCAATCGACAACACCTTTATGGTAGAAATCTGCGCCCTATTGCTTGCAGCCATTTTATTGATCTGCATACTCATACAGAAGCGTCTAATATCTCGATTATTACTCATCTCTACCGAGCACAGAAGTTTCATACTCTGAAGAGAGCTTTTAAACAAGCTCATAATTGGATGATTGATACATTCCACGGGATTGGAATCAAGTATCTGCAGCGCTATTTAGATGAATTCTGCTTTCGCTCCAATGCAAGCTCGGGGCGCTATTCTGCATGGGAACTCTTAATCAGTTCATCTATGTCCAGTCGCTACCGTACATTATTAAGACATAACACGATTTCCTCTCGATATCTAGCAGCGTAATTACCTTAACCTGATCAATTAAGGTCTATTAATTGTTGTGCACACGCCACTACTACGCAATCATTCTTAAAATGGTTGGTCATCATATCCTAAGAAGCCGCCTTTTTTGCCAGACTGATATTTTTTCGGTATCCATCTTACGATAATTGTCTTTGAAACTATACCTGTATAGTGGTCATTGCGTATATCGTACCTGAGACAATGGGATAATGGTCAAACGCTCTCTCAGACATACTCCTTCTTCTCCCGAGGCCGACTACTTATGTCGCTGATCACCGCTCCGAAGGTCTAGAGTTCCCACCTGACTTTAGGGGATAATGGTCAAATGCTCTCTCAGACATACTCCTTCTTATCATGAGACCGACTACTTATGCCGCTGATCACCGCCCCGAAGGTCTAGAGTTCCCACCTGACTTCAGGGGATAATGGTCAAATGCTCTCACAGACATGCTCCTGCTTCTCCCGAGACCGAATACTTATGTCGCTGATCAACGCTCCGAAGGTCTAGAGTTCCCATCTGACTTCAAGGGATTATGTATGAATGCACAAAAAAACTCTTGCAGCGCAAGAGTTCTGAATGATTAGTTTATGGTGCGGTAGAGAGGACTCGAACCTCCACGAGCGTACGCCCACTACCCCCTCAAGATAGCGTGTCTGCCATTCCACCACTACCGCACGTTTAAAAGTTAAAAAAGGAGTACTCGATTAATATAACATTATTATTGTCGATTGTAAAGTTGATTCACGCTAGTTCGCCGTTGGAACAATAATACAACGATAAAGCTCGAGGTCGTGGATTGGCACCTCCGATTCTTATAGCCAGATGGTTATGCCCTCTTCACGACCCCGCGCAGAATAGCCCGAGCTTGCCGCTGTATAACGCGAAATTCAATTATTTGATAGTCAGAGCTTTCTGATAGATCTCAATATACTTTTCGGTTTGCAGACCATCAAAGCCCTTTACATAACCGTTCCACTCTTTCTCGATATCTTTGGAGCCCGTAATAAATTGCGCCATATTCGACTTCACATAATCAATGATCGTCGTTTTTAGCTGTGCTGCAATCTCTGCATCTTCAAGAGCAATAAATATACTGTTAGGATACTTTTCCTTTGAATGGTAAGGCACGTATTTCTTCGACTCCATTTGCAGACGAGTGCCATAACCGCCTTCTGCTAACGGATCCTGAGGCGCAACCCATGAATCGCGATAAGCATACGTGCGGAGAGAAGGACCAATCTGCTCCCAGCCATCATTATGAGTCGGTTTCTTCTCTTGCTGTATAAACGCATATTTAGCCTGTTGGCCGTTAATATCCTTTTCGCCTGGCTCCGCCTTCTTCCAACCCTTTCCTTCCGGACCGTTTTCCTGAAGTACAATCGCTTCCTCGGTGAACAAATAATCAGCTAAGCGAATAGCGGCAATCTGCTGCTCCTTCGTTGCCTTGTTCGTAATCGCAAATTGCGAACTTCCGATCCCTGCAAAGTTAAGCGACTGCTGAACGCCGTTTGGACCTTTCAGCGGCGCAATCGTCACATAATCTTTATGGCGCGGCTGCTTATCCGACATATCGTATGCATAGCTTATTAACGCTGACGTAAGACCACCCAGCACATTGTCCGGCTCGCGGTTAGCTAACTGCTGAATAGCGTCTGCATTCTGTGTGAATGCCGCAGGATCGATCAAGCCTTCAGCGTATAATTTGTTAAGATAGAGCAGTCCCTGCTTCCACTCTTCCTTGTTCGCCACCAGATCGACCTTGCCATCCTTCACCATAAGGAACGTTCCCGCATTCTTCTCTGTATAATCGTCTACTATAAAGGAGTTCATCAAAAATGCAGAGATGTTGCCCACCCACATCTCGTCTGAACCAGTCAGCGGTATCTCATCCTGCTTGTTATTACCGTTCGGATCCTTCTCTTTAAACGCCTTGAGAACCTGATAGAATTCTTCTGTCGTAGTCGGTATTGGGAGGCTCAGCTTATCCAGCCATGCCTTATTGATCCACAGCTTCAAGGCATTATCACAGTGGAAGCATTCATTCACTTGTGGCAGAGCATAGATGTTGCCATCCGGCGCTGTGATCGATTGCTTGAGGTAAGAAATGTCCTCAATCGCCTTCATGATATTCGGTGCATACTGATCAATCAGATCATTTAACGGGATAAATACCCCCTGTTTGCCATACTTCATCTGTTCTTCCTTCGTTAGACCTCCCTGCAGGATTACTTCAGGATAATCCCCGCTTGCCAACATAAGCTGTTTGCGATCATTTAACGCATTTCCCGGAACGAGATCCCATTCGATCTTGATGTTTGTCTTCTCTTCCAAAAACTTGGTATAGGTGTTCGTCTCCATATTTTCAATAGTCGAAAGCTGTGGCGCAAACATCTTGATTGTCATCTGTTTATTCACGATTGGGTACGATCCGACTGGAGTGAATAGCTCTTCCTTGACCTCAGTCTTAACCTTGTCTCCATCTTTCTGACTTACAACAGGCGGCTCCTTCGCTACATCAGGATTGCATGCCGTTAGGACGAGCACACTGCATAATACGATACCAAGTATCCCCGCAAATGTTCTGCTCCATTTCTTCCCCATTCTGAAGACTCCCCTCAACATTAGATTATGGCTACAAGCTTCACAACTAGATCATGCATATTGCCTTAATGCCGTACCCCTTCCCACCTCCAATCTATAATCGATCTCATCAGCCCTTCAAGGATCCAATCATAACGCCTTTAACAAAATGCTTCTGTACAAACGGATAAATGATCAGCACTGGCGCGCTGGCCACCACAATCAATGAATATTTCAGCAGATCTTTAAGCCCTTGCTGTGCAAGCACCTGATCTGCATTCGCCAGCATCGTAGCGTCAACCGTATTCATAATTAAGATGTTTCGCAGCACGATCTGCAGCGGAAACAGATCCTGTGATCGCAAAAAGATCAGCGCATCAAAGTAAGCATTCCAATGCCCCACCGCATACATCAAGGTCATTACAGCCAATATCGGCTTTGACAAAGGCAGCACGACACTTGTCATGAAGCGAATATCACCGCATCCATCCAGCTCTGCTGCTTCTGCCAGTTCATCTGGAATCGTCGTTTGGAAAAATGTCCGCGCTATAATGACCTGAAATACAGCCATCGCACCTGGAAGGATCATAGCCCAGCGGGTATCCAGCAGATGCAAATTTTTCACAACTAAGTAAAAAGGAATTAATCCGCCGTCAAAGAGCATCGTTATGACCAGCAACACCATAACCACATGGCGTCCGTAAAATGTCTTTCGCGATAACGGGTAAGCCAGCATCACAGTCAGCACAACATTGAGCATCGTTCCGACCGCAGTATAGAAGAGCGAATTCGCATAGCCTGTACCAATCTGAGGATTCTGGAATACGGCTTTGTAGCCTGCGAATGTCATATCGATTGGAAAGATCCACACTTGGCCTGAAACCACTGCCTGCGGCGAGCTAAGCGAAGAACTAATGATATATAGCAATGGAAGCAAAATAATGACCAATATAATCGTCAAGAAAATATAGATCAGCGTGACGAGGATTCGATCCGCCGGAGATTCCTGAATGGTAGATGTTCTGGCCATAAGGGACCCCTTTCACCTATAAGGTTGTATGAACTTACCACAAGCTCGTACTGGACAGTTTCCGTGCAATATAGTTTACAGATACAAGCAAAATGAGATTAACAACGGAGTTAAAGAAGCCAATGGCTGCTGAGAAGCTGAAGCTAGAGCCTAACAAGCCAACCTTGTATACGTAAGTAGAAATGACTTCTGAGGTGCTTAAATTGAGGGGATTCTGCATGAGATATATTTTCTCAAAACCCAGCTTCATGATGTTTCCCAGGTTCAAGATCAACAAGATGACAGATACCGGAATGAGGGTTGGAATGTCGACGTTGATGATCTTCTGTAGACGTGATGCCCCGTCGACCTTGGCAGCCTCGTACAGTTCCGGATTGACTCCAGCCAGTGCGGCAATATATATGATTGCGCCGTAACCCGTATGCTGCCAGACGTCTGACCATACATAGATTGATTTGAACAAACCCGGGATGCCCATGAAGTTTGTATTTTCCATACCGAAAAATTGAAACAGCTTACTGATAATGCCTACATTCGGAGTGAGATTCACGATGATGATCGACACCATGATTACGGTTGAGATGAAATAAGGCGCGTAGGATATCATCTGGACGCTCTTCTTGAACAGGCCATTTCGGATCTCATTGAGAGCAAGCGCTAACAGTATAGGTGCTGGAAATCCTACCAACAGTCCATACACACTAATTCCTAGCGTGTTCTTGATATACAGCCAGAAGTTAGGCGAATCGAAAAATTGATTGAAGTACTTCATTCCGACCCATGGACTTGACCAGATCCCTTGAATGACATTGTAATCTTTGAAAGCGATTACGATTCCAGCCATTGGAATGTACTTAAAAATGATCAAGTAAACGAGAGGCAGGAAGATGACCAGATACAATTGCCAGTGCCGTCTCATTCGAATCCACGCAGACTTCCTGGCCGACCTCTTCACTGAGGAATCCGTCGGTAACACGTGTGCACTTACTGCATTCACTTGCTTGGACATGGCTGACTCTCCTTTCTTCGATGGGCCTACATGTCAGCGGTATCTTGATGTAAGTCTATAGCCGCCAGCACAGTGTCGACAAGATACAATAATTAACGAATGAACTATTTTCGTATCGTGGAAATAAAGCATAAAAAAGCAGCGCCGAACTCAAACGGCACTGCTATTCACGAGCAATCTTAAGATATAATATTCATTTTTCTTAGAATGAACCATTTTCACCCGTTCAGCCTTCGCGCTTCATCCATGCGATATTCTCCAGGCGAATAACCTGTCACCTTCTTAAAGACGCGACCGAACGAATTGGCGCTCGTATACCCTACCTGTTCAGCGATAATTTGAACCGGAGTCTGGGTCTCTTTCAACAAACGCTTAGCTTCCTGGAGCCGAATCTCGATCAGAAAATCAACGAATTTCTGACCCGTATGCTCCTTAAACAATCGACTCACATATTTGGCATTCATGTTGAATTCATCGCTTAACCACTCTAATGACATGTTCGGGCTTGTGAAATTGTGTTCAATAAAACTGCGCATATTCCGAATCATCGCCGCATGCTGCAGCTTGTTCAGGTCAGCTTCCAAAGCTAATGCAAGTTCATCAAGCACTTCCGCTATGTCAATTTGCATCTGATCTAGGGAATCATAGGTGTCGATGATCTCGCTCATTTGTTCCATACCTGAGTGCTGCCAGATCTCCTTCACCTCGGATGGCAGATGCGCTGCTTCACGATCGAGATGATAGATGAAATAATTCATGATGCTCATTATCTCATCCTTCGTTAGCAGGCCTTGCTTAAATTGAGTAAAGAGCGCATCGTACTTCTCTCTCCAGCCTTCCTCCTGCATTCGGAACGACTGTACAATCGAACGAATAGCTACAAGATGCGAGTATACTTCCACCTGGCCTTCTCTTGATATGTCTTCGCGAATAATAATACGGTTATCGCCAAGAACCATTTTATAATTGAGCGCTTCCTGCGCACCCTTGTATGCCTGCGCGATGTCGACCAGCTGATGAGCTGGCTCTCCAATCGCTATCGTAACGGTGAATTTTAAATTCTGCTCCGTCCACGCCCGAACATTATCCGCTATGCGCAGCAGCGATTGGGAATCAATCATGACATCCTCGTCGCGAATAAACACCAGCGTGCTCAATTGCGACGCTGAAGTCCATTCCGACCACTGCCTAACTTCCGACCTGGACGCAATATCTTGAATGAGGCTATGCAATGCAAACTTAAATAAATGCTGATCCTTGCGTGAAAATTGATTGCAGAATTCCCCATACTTATCGATCTCGACGATAAACATCGAAATCCGGCTTGTAGGCTCTGGAAGCTGTAATCGTATCGCTTCCTGCTTCCATTGTTCACGCGTGAGCGTAGTTCCATCTTCGATTAATTGATGGAATAGATGTCGCGTTCGCAAATGCAGATCCTCTCGATACTGCTGCTGGAACTGTCGTGCTTGCTCCATGACGTTATCGATAGCCGATTCGATAAATGAAAATTCATCTATTCGTCCTCGCTTCGTACCACTCGCTAGCGGCAGCATATAGCCGCTGACTCGGGCCGCCATCTGCTCTACCGGCCGTGAATTGCGCCTCGTAATAAATACAATCCAGATCAAACCGAACACAACCATCGTCAAACCAATAATGGACCATACGTTATACAGCATGGACACGATATTCATTATTCCGCCTCGAACAAATCCGCTCTCATACTGCCATTCGGTATATCCAGAGGTATAATCCGCAGTCACGTTTGATTCGTCTATATGGATATCGAGATTAAGCATCGCCTGCCCTGATCTGTCCCGAACTTGAATGAAGCTGTAGTTCGGATCGTGCATGTCGGTAGTCATTCGCCGCAAGCTGTCAGCGGCTACGTTCACAACGATCATCCCTTCATTATTCACCATGAAGGGAGCACCTCTGACCAGGCTCACGACTTGTTTCCCGCCTACCAATGGAAATTGCTCAAAGGTCCTTAGATTTGTCCATTTTACAGAAGCAGAGTCTTTGAATTGTTCAATGAACGCCTTATCAGGATAAGTGCTGACATAATCTCGGGTTGCATTGCTTAGAACATAGCTGTCGGAAAAACGGACAAGATAGATCGAATCGATAATGGGATAGTAGCTGATCATATCATTCATCTTCTTAACTGCACGGATATCGATATAAGCCGCTCTCTGTTCCGTTTGCGTGAAAAAATCCTGTAGATCTCTGCTATTAATAATCTCCTGCAGCACCATATTATCAATTGCCTTGAGCGAGGTATCCATTAGTCTCATGGCCTGCAAGGAAAGCTGCTTGTTGGCTTTCATCGCTTCCGTGCGGCCTTGTTCACTTATCAATTGAAAGCTTACGAAGAAGGTAAACGAGATGACGACTATAAAGATAGGCATATAAGAAAGCAGCAGCCTGTTAAACCACGATTGGCTCATCCCCATACCTCGCTTCATGAGATTTGGATAACTATATCCAAATGTTGGAACGTGCATTCATTTCGATTTTATGGGTTATGCACCTCTTATGCAATATAAACTTGCTTATATGTATCTAATTGGATATGTGGCCAGGAGTTCGGCAAAGTTACAACTATCCATGCAAATTCCTCTAAAATGATTGATTCAATCATTTTTATGATGTATTATTTCATTATAATGATTGTAAGCAATACAAATATCATTTTCCCTATATGAGGAGGCCTCCGATGAAGTCTTTAACGTATACCGAAACGAAGCAGCAATACAGCGCTTTACAACAAACCTACGACTACATGCTGTCCAAGCGGGATGAGCTTCAAGCCTTTTTCAAGTCCCTGTCTATTACTTCCGTTACCTTTACAGGCTGCGGCTCCAGCTACACCTTAAGTGAAGCAGCGGCATTCTCTGTTCGCAAACGTGCAGGCATGCCAGCAGCTGCGCTAGCAGGCGGCGATCTTATGCTCAACTACAAGCAATATCGCGCGATGCTGAATAACACCCTGCTCATCGCACCTTCTCGCTCTGGCAGCACGAGCGAGGTTGTCCAGGCTGTAGATGCGCTCAAGCAGGAGCAGCCGATACCTGTGCTGGCATTGTCCTGCGTTGCAGACTCACCGCTATCGAAGAAAGCCGACTTCTCGCTTGAGTTGCCATGGGCATTCGATCACAGCGTCTGTCAAACGCGCACGGTAACGAACCTCTACACCGCTAACCTGATGATTGCTGCCTTTATCGGCAACGATGAACGTTTAATTGCGGATATTGGAACAGCTATTCGCCAAGGTGAAGCGTATATGGAGCGTGTGGAAGCCGCTCTCGCACAGGCAGCCGATACGGACTGGTCGCATGCCGTTCTGCTCGCAGACGGCGAGCTCCAAGGACTCGCTGCCGAAGGAGCCATCGCATTAACGGAGATTGCGAAGGTGCAAGCGCACGCCTACCATCTGCTCGATGTGCGCCACGGACCGATGGTAACGATCGGTCCGAACACGCTTGTCATCGCTGTTCTCACAGACGAAGGCACTGATTATCAGCATAAGCTGATGCAGGATATTAAAGCCCGCGGAGCACTGGTTATCGCCTTTGGCGATCGCTCCAGCGTCGTGCCTGCGGAAGTTGTTGACCTTGCTGTTATCGCGGAAAGCGAGCTTGATATCGCGGCACAAGGAATTCCATTCATGTTCATCCCGCAGATCGTTGCTCTTGCCAGCGCCAAACGCCAAGGCATCAACCCGGATCAACCGGACGGACTCACAGCTTGGGTAAAGCTGTAAGCCCCGCCTTCATAAACATAGCAAAGGGCTGTTCCCTAGGTCGCTCAGACCTTCGGGAACAGCCCTTATTCATTCAACACGACAGCATCAATAGCTACTAGTGTTAAGTATTATAACGAAGCTCTTCTCGCAGCTTAACATCTTTCCTCTTCCCCGAGTAGTTTACGAAATAGATGCTAATGATGATCAGGATCAAACCGAGAAGAAGCGTATACGTGAACGGCTCATCCAAGAAGATCGTGCTCGTTAACACTGCAATAAGAGGTACGAGAAACGTAAACGACGCGACTCTACTCGCATCGCCCGTACTGACAAGCTTATAATAGATAACAAACGCAACAGGAATACCCAGCGTCGCACCAAACCCTAAACCGAGCAAGTAAGAACTGTTCCATACGATATCGGACCAACTCTCAACCCCAGTACCAATTCCCGTTAATATAGCCCCGCCTATTATAAATTGAAAGGCTACCATCCACATCGGATCTACCTTCGCGCTCTCTTTTTTCACATAGATGACACCCAGCGCCCAGCTTAGAGCCGTCAATAACGCCAAGATTACACCGATGATAGAGATCTCGCCTGTTATTCCATCAGAGCTGACCGTCAATATGCCGAGGAAGCCGACAATGAGGCCTGTAAGCTTAATGGCCGACATCCGTTCGCCCAGCCACATCCAGGCAAATAAACCGATCAACACAGGCTGAAAGTATACAATTACAGAAAACAACCCGCCTGGCAAATATAATAATCCGATACTTTGAAGTCCATAAAACAATACCGCGTTGAACAGGGCGGATATAACGTAACGAAACCAATTCTCACGCCACTTCAGCTTGTTCCCATACGGTATCAGAAATAAAGACAACAGCAGCCCTCCAAACAGCGACCGCATCCCTGCAAATAGAATAGGAGGAGTATAATCCAAAGCTACCTTGTATATGGGCCAGCTCAATCCCCAGATCAGAACGAGGCAGCCAATAGCTGCTGCTGTTTTCATTGAAGCCTTACTCACGTATAACCCCCGCATTCCGGATGAAGTTCGATTTATGATAGCGTATCTAGAAGTTCTCTAATCTGATTCGGCGTCTTCGTAAACTTGCTGTGCAGATGTCCAACCTTCTGACCGTTCTTATAGATAATCAGACTCGGAATACCTCTAACCTGATTCGCTTCCGCAATATGCTGATATTGTTCAGCATCGATCTCGAGCCATGTCTTATCAGCATGCTCGGTAATGATATCGCCAATAAAGCGATCAAGATTTTTACAATCCGGGCACCATGTCGTAGTGAACTTCAAAATGGTGTAGCCTTCCTGTGCAATTTGGGTCTGATACTGCTCTTCAGAGCTTACTTTTTCCATTGTTATCATCCTCGCTAATGTTCATGTGGTTATATTTCATTATATAGTAATTCATCTCGTAAATGCTTGATTCACACCTATTTCCTACAGCGCTGTTACAAAATTCACAATTTTTCAACATTTTATGTTCAAAAGTTGACTTTCCCCTCTGTAATTATTTCAATATGTATTTTATAATTAGTTTTATTAAGTGATAATTGTTATTAATTGAGGATGATATTCACTAAACTCTATTTCAAGTTATGAACTTGTATGAAGGCAGAAGTTAATCTGCCCCCTAGAATGAAGCAAAAACGCTAACTGTAAAGGAGAACTGGATATGTCAGAAACAAACACACAAATCAACACTGAACATGAAGTGCTGCCGTTATCCGCTAATCAAGGCAAGCTTGATATTCTGGATCAGCTGATGAAGCCGGAAGTTCAGGAATCACTAACTGTATTGGTAGAGCAGCTGCCTAAGCTGACCGAGATGGTCAACGTACTGACAAAGTCATATGATTTCGTACAAGCTGTGGCAACTGACGATATCTTGAAGAACGACACGGTTGGCGCGATTAAGGAGCTTGCAGGTCCTGTTACAGATACGGTTAAGAATATCGCGGCAACGGCTATAGAAGCAAAGGATCGCGCTGAAGCAAGTCAAGAAGCGATCGGTCTCTTTGGTCTATTAAAAATGATGAAGGATCCACAAACGCAGAAGTTGTTCCGTTTCGCTAACGCTTATCTTCAAATCTCAAGTGAACGAGCTAATCAAAAATAGTTCCATTTTCATGGAATAAGTAAGGACGGAGGATAAACTATGTCTAAACATATTGTCATCTTAGGTGCAGGCTATGGCGGACTTCTAGCTGCATTAAATGTTCGTAAATATTACAGCAAGGCTGAAGCGCAAGTAACGGTTATTAATCAATACCCAACACATCAAATCATTACGGAATTGCATCGCCTGGCAGCAGGCAGCGTTGCGGAAAAAGCTGTTGCTATGCCGTTAGAGAAGCTGTTCAAAGGCCAAGATATCCATTTGCGCATCGCTACGGTAGAGTCATTCAACGTTAATGAGAAGCAAGTAAAACTGTCGGACGGTTCTTTCATGAACTATGACGCTTTAGTAGTTGCATTAGGAAGCAAGACTGCATACTTCAACATTCCAGGCCTTGAGCAAAACAGCATGGTACTGAAGTCGGCAGACGATGCGAACAAGATCCATCAGCATATCCAAGATCGTCTTCAAGCTTATGCGAAGTCGAAAAATGAAGCTGATGCAACCATCTTAATCGGTGGCGGCGGCTTGACGGGCGTCGAGCTAGTCGGCGAAATTGCAGACAAGATGCCTGCATGGACTAAGAACTACGGCATCGATCCTGCTGAGATCAAGCTGATTCTCGTAGAGGCAGGGCCTAAGATTCTGCCAGTGCTCCCAGATCATCTGATTGCTCGCGCAACAGAGAGTCTTGAAGCCCGCGGCGTGAAGTTCTTGACGGGCGTTGCGGTTACGAATGTTGCAGGGAACGTCGTTGACTTGAAGGACGGTTCACAGGTCGTAACGAACACCTTCGTATGGACTGGCGGCGTTCAAGGCAACCCGCTCGTTGGCGAATCGGGTCTTGAAGTGAACCGCGGACGCGCATCCGTGAATGAGCATCTTCAATCCGTATCCCATCCTGACGTATTCGTGGCTGGCGACAGCGCCGTATTCTTCGCTCCAGACGGCCGTCCATATCCGCCAACTGCTCAGATCGCATGGCAGATGGGTGAGCTGATCGGTTATAATCTGCACGCGTACCTTGAACAGAAGAAGATGGAGGCGTTCAACCCTATCAACTCCGGTACGCTTGCCAGCCTCGGACGTAAAGATGCTGTAGCTACGATTGGCGCGAACAATACTTCTCTAAAAGGTTTGCCAGCTACCATGATGAAAGAAGCAAGTAATATTCGTTATTTGTCCCATATTAAGGCGCTATTTGCCTTAGCTTATTAATTCATATCTATGCTAAACTCCACTCCCAGCCCATACTTTTGGTTGGGAGTGAAGTGTTTAGAGATTCATTTTCCAGTATTGTGGAGGGAACATCCGCATGAACAAATTGCAGCTATTTATGAAAGCGTCGCGGGTACAGGTTGTCCCGATTATGCTCATCCCTGTCATTCTGGGAGCATTGGGCGCTTATGTATGGGAGGGCGTGTTTCATCCCCTCCTGCTTATCATCACCTTGCTGGGCTCGGCGGCCGCGCACCTATTTTCCAACATGATCAATGATCTATGGGATTATCGCAGCGGTGTGGATATAGCAGCTAAAGAAACGGCTGGGACCATATCTACGAATTCAGGATTTCTCGCAAACGGCATAATGAGCGAGCGCACCTTTGCCATTATGACATGGGCACTGTTCGGCTTTGGTATGCTGTGCGCTATTATTCTAAGCCTCATCAGTGGATGGTGGGCGTTTGGACTTGGCTTGCTGGGCGGATTAATTGCTTATTTCTACGTTGGACCGCCGCTTCGCTTCGGATATCGGGGCAAGGGCTACAGCGAGATTGCTATTCTACTCTCATTTGGGGTACTGCCAATCGCAGGTTCCTACTATGTGCAGACGAGCCATTTTGACTACCGGGCTATATTGCTGTCGTTGCCGATTGGTCTCTTGACTACGCTTATTCTGTTCAATCATCACTTCCTGCATTGGCAGGCGGATAAGCAATCAGGCAAGAATACGCTGGTCGTCGTATGGGGCGAAGAACGAGCGCTCAAGTTCTCGAAGCTTCTGCTCTTCCTCGCGTACGGCAGTCTAGTCCTGTGTGTCGTTCTCGGCATCCTGCCGATGTACGCGCTCATCGCGGTCATCACAGTGATACCGCTCTATCAAACCTATGGCAGAGTTCGCACGAGCGGACAGGCTCACGCCTTCCTGCCATTGATGAAATCGTCACTTCAAGCTACGATACGCTGCGGAGCGATCATGATGATTTCACTTATCATACAAGGTCTTATTCAATAAGCTAATTTATTCCCATATTACAACATAGAAGGAGTTATAGACTATGGAAAAACAGATCGTATTAGGCGACTTTGATACCATCCTGAATGAAGGGCATGTGTGGAAGATGGGCGGCTTCAAGCTTCCAGACGGCTCATTCTGGGAATATCGCGAACCGAACGCGACAGTAATTGTACGCAATGGAATCCTCTATGTACGTGCTCCGCTTAGCCGTCAGAACCATCAGGTTCAGATTCTGGATAACGCGAAGCACATGTACTACTCTGTCGAGGAGATTCAAGTACCGGAGCAGGGCGAGATCAGCTTCGAGCTTGATATTCGCGCAAGAACACAGAACACGGTTCCAAACGACTTGTACGATGGCTATGTATCGCTTAACCTGCTCGATTTCTCAACAGGCGGCGCGCTAGATTTCTTCGCAGGCCGAGACAAATATGCGAGCGTGTATGCAGTATTGCCATTCCCAGGTGTACAAGTTCCGGAAACCAATAAGACGAGATACTTCTGCATCTTTAAGGAAGACACGAACTTCAAAGCTGGCGAATTCAACAACTACCGCATCACGTATAACCGCGGTAACGATGAGATCGTGTTCTACGTAAACGGCGAGGAAGTGCGCCGCGAGAAGAACGTGCCGATCAAGTTCAACAAGTTCACGGTTGCGCTTGGTATTATGACGGAGAAGGATTTAACGCCGGAAGGCAGTGTATCCGTGCACGGTCAAACCGTAACCGCTGAATATTCCCCTGTAAAGATCACGATTAACGAATAATACGCAATAGGGGGCTTGCTGACAGCAAGCCCCTTTTTTATTTCCATCATGAAATGAGTACGTGCTTGATTGCGCTGTTAATAGCCTCTCGCCGCTGCAGCAGCCACGCCGCCTCATGCGGATACCCCTTGAACGTGATCGGCTGCTCGGCGCCTGTTTCGATCAGTTCAAGCACTGCCTCTCGGCCAATCAGCCCTTCGAGAAGCTGCATCGCGCGAATATCCTGCATCACTTCGCGCATTAATGCTAAGCGTATCGAGCCAACAGGCCCTTCCTTGCCCGGGTACACGAGATACGGGTCTCCTGATGGAAATGCGCGATCCGCATCCGTTGTACGATACGGATCAATCGGTCTGCGGGAGTATTGAGAGAACCAGAAGTTGTATCCCCAATGCAGAAAGCCTTGCAGCTCATATTTGTACATCTGCAAGCCTAGTATTCGCGCTCGAGCCGACGGCATGCAATAGAAGCGATTGGATACATCGACATACTGTCCAGTGCAGTAATACGTCCATAATGGCTTCACATTATGCGTCAGGAACGGCTCAATATGATCGCTGGACGGTATCGGTGTTGGAACTAAGCCGCGCTCATAGAAGTCATAGTCTGACAATGCGTCGATAATCAGAATATCTTCCCCCAAGCCTTCCTGCAGCAATCGTTTTGCATGCTCGTAGAACGATATATGCTCCAGGATCGGCTCATCCGAGACGTGGAAGTAGCAGTGATCCACGATGCCCTTTTCCTCAATCCAAGCCCGCAGCTCTGGCAGAAACTGTTTCAGAAAATGGGCATATTCCTCACCTGTCGCGTCGGTATCCCAGCCAAACAGCTGTTCCAGCTCCCCCTCTTTCCAGCCTACAATCTTAGGAGCATGCTTCGCACCCCATTGTGTGAATAGGTGAGAAAATTCAATATATTTCACGCCAGCTGCTAAGCATACATCGACCCAGCGATCCAGCTCATCAAACGAGAAGCTATATTGTCCAGGAGCAGATACTTCGACTTCGATCAGTTGAACTGTCGGTCGTTCTCCCCCAACTTCTGTATCCAGCGGAGGGGTAAATAGCGGCGTTAGAATCATATTCATTCCATGCTCAACTGCAGTTTCAATATAAGCCTGCACAAGTGTCCAATAAGCCTCGCTAAAAACAGGCACTCGATAATGCGTCGCGATACAATCGGTGTGGAGCCATTCGGTATGGATGAATGTCTGTTCCGGGAGCGCGGCAGCGATGACCTCAAGTGAGAATATCTTCTCGCCGATTAATCCCTGTGATTCTGAAATTAATTGCACCTTAAGCTCATGCTTGCCAGGCTTTGTTCGTTTATCCGTCTTCACCGTAATCCAGATCGATCTCCATTGATTCGGCAGCGCCAGAAATGGACCGCCTTCTTGCTCCGTAAAGAGCGGATCTGGGTATAGACCTGGAGTTGTCCGCAATAGATTGTCATCATGACCAGCGTGTATGGGATACTCGGACGGCACTAGGCCAACAGCATATACCGACAGGTCTGCTTCAAGACTAGCTTCAATATGTACCTTCATATCCTTCAGCACATAAGGAGCCCGGTAAGCAAGTTGGAATGAATACGCTTCGTGCAGCAAGGTGCTGCCCTGTTCATGAGCCTTTTCCTGTAGTTCTTCATCTGGAAATACTTTGGCTAGCGAGGACAGCAGTATGAGTTCCCATTGTTCTGCCTTATTGGCCATTCGATTATCGCTCCTTATCGGTCATTTCTTCATCCTACAAGAGTTATCGATAGTTCTCGGCTGTAAGAGAAGCATATTCGATTGACACGATGATTACAACTTCTAGCATTCAATCACTTTTTCGAAATTAAACGCAAAAAAATCCTTGCGCTTCCGCAAGGATTATCATTCGTAAGTTATGGTGCGGTAGAGAGGACTCGAACCTCCACGAGCGTACGCCCACTACCCCCTCAAGATAGCGTGTCTGCCATTCCACCACTACCGCACATTTAGGGATACCAGATAAAAAATACTGGTGAGCCATGAAGGACTCGAACCTTCGACACCCTGATTAAAAGTCAGGTGCTCTACCAACTGAGCTAATGGCTCTTGATGCTGAAACTCTGATGTTAGTACACGTCCACTATACAGCTAGAGTGTTGGTGACCCGTAGGGGATTCGAACCCCTGTTACCTCCGTGAAAGGGAGGTGTCTTAACCCCTTGACCAACGGGCCGCAGTTTCATCAATGTTCCGTCACCTCATCAGCGACATTTAAGAGTATATCAAACAGAGATGAAGTTGGCAACCCCTTTTTTTATCCTTTTTCAGCCAAGTTTTAAACGAGATCACGAAGATGTTCGAACAACAATTATCATCTCCGAAGCGGACATTTTTCATACTTGATCGTATAACTCTTTGGCGATCTGAGCTTGATTGCTTGATGAATTCGGAAAACAAAAAAATCCCTTGCGGGATTTTACAAAAAGATAAAGTTAAAGTTAAATGGCGGAGAAAGGGGGATTCGAACCCCCGCGGCTGTTACACCCTAACGCTTTAGCAAAGCGCCCCCTTCGGCCTCTTGGGTATCTCTCCATAGTGGCTCCCCGAACAGGACTCGAACCTGTGACAACTCGATTAACAGTCGAGTGCTCTACCGACTGAGCTATCAGGGAATGACAATTTCTAATTTACCATGAACAGTTAACGATGTCAAGCATCCTTGAATAGCACGTGAAAAATCTCTTGTGTACATCAAGCAAGCGCGGTGCCGTGCCTTGGCGGCACATGCGCGCAAGTGCTTAGGAGCAAGCCGTTAGCCTTGCTCCTCCTGGTACCAGTGCGAGAGCGCGACGATGAGCGCTCCCATGCGCTCCTCCTGCGGCACGAGAATGCGCGCCACGCCTTCGTCGCTGAGCGCGGCGGCAGTTACCTTGCCGACCGCAGCGGCGAGTGTGCGCCCTTCGAAGATGCCGCGCAGCTCTGCCGCGAGCCCCTGTTCTTCCGCATAGCGGAACAGGTTGCGCGCTTGCGGGGCGCTCGTGATCGCCACCGCGTCGATCTCGCCCGCGAGCAGCTCACGCAGGAGCTGCTCGATGTCCTCCGGCGGCGGCGCGGTATGGCGATACGGCAGCAGCTCAATCAAGCTCGCGCCGAAAGCCTGCGCGCAGCGCACAAGCGCGGGCGCGGGATCGCCGTGCAGCTGCAGCGCGAGCCGCTTGCCGCGCCAGGCATCGCTGCCGAGCGCCTCCATCGCGCGCACGAGGCCTAACGTGGAGCCGTCATCGTCGCGCACATCCGGCGTGATGCCCAGCTTCCGCAGGGCATTCACCGTCTTATAGCCGCGCGCGGCGTGCTTGAGCTCGCTAAGCCTTAGCAGCAGCTCGTCGAGCTTACCCGCTTCACGAGCTGCTTCAATCAATTGATTGACGCCCATCCCGGTCGTCCAAATGACCCAATCCAGCGGATGTTGAAGCAGCTTGTCGACTTCACTGTCCAGATGCTCGAACGCTTCGAGCATCGTCCCCTGAAGTGGACGAATCAACGGCACTCCACCCTGCTTCTGTACGAGTATAGACATCTCTTCCGCCTTGCGCGGTCCGGTTATTGCAATGACTTTGCCTTCCAGCTTATTTGCCATTCCCATACCTCCCAAGAGATTCATTCAGGTCCGTTTCCGCCCAAGCAGCAATAAACAGCTAAACAAGTGTTTCCTGCTTCAGCTTGCCCCTGCATACACCGCATGCATATTTTCGAATATCGACTTTGCGCTTGCGCATATACTTCTGACCGCATGCATGGCATACAAGCTGATACCGATACGGCTCTGTTCGCTTACGCTTCTGATCCGGCATCGACTTGCAATATCTCGAGCCGCCGACGGCAGCCAGCAGCTGCTTAAAGTCGGCATCCCGATGCTGATACCCCCTGCCCGCCAAATGAAGATGATAGTGGCATAGCTCATGCTTAATGATTCTCTCCACTTCTTCCGCTCCATTGATATCATACTGCTTCGGATTAATCTCTATGTCATGGGACTTCAACAAATAACGTCCACCCGTTGTAGACAAGCGGGCATTCCAACGCGCCTTATGTCGGAACGGTCTTCTGAAATCACGCATCGACACCTGCTCAATCCAACGCTGAAGCTCCTCATTAGTCACGATTTTTTCCATATGAATCGCCTTTCTATCCTGCAGTCTAGTAAGATCATTGTATATTGAATCTACTTGAATTTGTACTTGAACTCCTTTACACTGTCAAGAGAATCAATGATGAATCCATAGAAGGCCTTATATAGTAGGCTCTGATGATAGAGGAGAGGATTACGAATGTCCAAGATGCGCTATATCATCTTTAAACACGATACAGAGTTTGAATATGTGGAAATGCCTGCGGATTACGCCTATCAGCTTAGCGCGCTTAATCTCCGTTTGAATAAAGAAATCGGCAAGCTGACCGCATCCAATGTGCCTAAATTGCCGGTGGCTGTTGCAGAGTGCGCCCAACTGGAGCTGCTGCGCGAGCAGGATCAGATCATTAGCGGTCTCGATTATATGAATAGACTGGAACGCGCGTTTAGCAGCATCCGCGAGACAGAATACCCCCTGATCGCTCTGCTGACTGAGATTCGCGCTCTGTTGGCTCAGCTTGAGCAGTGGTATGAGGAAGAAGCGGAGCTTTAAAACTTACGCTTCATGGCGAACATTGAAGAGCATCTTTACTAGTATCGAAAATGATCTAGTGGAGGTGCTTTTTTATTCGGACCTGCACCTCTATAAACCTTAGCCCATAAGATAGCGGTACAATGAGTATACCGTCCCCACCAGAAGGAGGTAACCCCAATGCCGCAATGGTTGAGCAATCAATTGATGCGCGCCTTCCAGAAGAAGGATCGGCGACAAATTAAATTATTGAATGAGTGCTGGTTTTTTTATCGTTCGAATCCGCAAACTCGCTATTAGATGGCAGCGGCTCTATCGCAAGCACCTGACTCGCAGCCACGCTTTTTCTATGCCGCCTAAAGACCCTAACCATCCGAGCAACTCAGATTAAACCTTGCTTATTGATCAAACTCAACAATAAATCCCGTCCTCAACTCTCGATTAAGGGCGGGATTTTTTCATTTTACGCTTCTTTTTGTGCACATTAGATTTGTTTCGTAATACCCCAACTGGAGTAGTCGCAATTCCCCCTACAACCGTAGGTTCAGCCTGAGCGCTCTCCCTCTCCTTCTCCGCCTTAGCCATGTATAATGCTGCTAATCCTATGACACTGCTGAGAATATTGACATAAACCGAAAGTATAGCTAAATCATCTGATGATAAATTATCAGTTTGAAAAATATCACCTGCAGGATCCCTATTTACTGTTGTCTTTGCCGGATTTCCATTCTTTTGATTCTGCTTATCGCTTGGCTGCTCTGTTTTCACTACTTTTTCTGCTGACTTGTCATTTTTTTTATGCTGAGACTCATTCATACTGACTTCCCCGCAATATTACATCTTGGCGAGCAAGGTCTGTTTCCTGCAGCAAAGAGCCGCGCGCTTGCATCTGCTTATTTGCTGTCATTCGCATCACTCCCTATACAAAATGCAGGGCAACAATACCCGCCTATCCTGTAGCATATGAAGGCGGGTGCGGATGCGTATGGATGAATGCCCAACGACTGAGCGGTTGCACATGACAACATATAAGCCGAGTGCAGTCTCGCACTCGGCTCATCTTTTAAGTGTTATTCGGTTTACGCATCGTCAAGCCGACTCTGCCCTTCTTCAGATCCACATTAAGCACCCATACGGTCACGTTGTCTCCAACCGCTACCACATCAAGCGGGTGCTTGACGAAACGATCGCTTAGCTGCGAGATATGCACCAAGCCATCGTTCTTGATGCCGATATCGATGAACGCACCGAAGTCGATTACGTTGCGCACGGTGCCTTGAAGCTCCATCCCCGGCTTCAAGTCCTCGATCTGCAGGACATCCGTCCGGAAGATCGGCGTCGGAAGCTCTTCACGCGGATCTCGTCCTGGTCGGAGCAGGCTGTCGATAATATCTTTCAAGGTCGGAACACCTACCTCGAGCTCGCCTGCCACCTTGGCAACATCGATCTTCGACAGCTGAGACACGAGCTCAGTCGTGCCGATTGATGTTTCCTTCAGCCCTAATTGAGCCAGCAAGCGTTCAACAACCCCGTACGATTCAGGGTGGATCGGCGTCTTGTCCAGCATTCGCTTGCTTTCCATAACGCGCAGGAAGCCAATCGACTGTTCATAAGCCTTCGGACCAAGGCGCGGAACCTTCTGCAGCTGCTTGCGATCGAGATACTTGCCATTCTCTTCTCTATATTTCACGATATTTTTGGCTAACGTCGAGTTGATGCCCGATACATAGGATAATAAGGATGGCGATGCCGTATTCACATCCACACCGACATGGTTAACGGCGGATTCAACAACCGCACCCAAGCTCTCTTCCAAGCGTTTCTGCGCGACATCGTGCTGATATTGACCGACGCCGATCGCTTTCGGTTCGATCTTAACCAGCTCAGCTAGCGGGTCCTGCATCCGGCGCGCGATGGAGGCGGCGCTCCGTTCAGCCACGTCCAGATCGGGGAACTCCTCTTGCGCCAGCTTGGACGCAGAGTACACGCTCGCTCCCGCTTCATTCACGATGACATACTGCAGTTCTTGTCCAGTGGCAGTCTTGCGCTTGCCGATCCAATCCGCCACAAATTGCTCAGTCTCGCGGGAAGCAGTCCCGTTCCCGATCACGACAAGCTCGACGCCGTGACGATCCGCAAGCTCCGTGAACTTGCGCTCCGCTTCAACTACTTTATTGTTCGGCGGTGTCGGATAGGTTACCGCCACTTCGAGCAGCTTGCCGGTGTCATCGACGACTGACAGCTTGCAGCCTGTCCGGAAAGCGGGGTCGACTCCGAGCACCGTCTTGCCCTTCACTGGCGGCTGCAGCAGCAAGCTGCGCAGGTTAAGAGCGAACACTTGAATGGCCTGCTCTTCGGCCTTCTCCGTGAGCTCCCCGCGCACATCGCGCTCAATAGATGGCGCAAGCAGGCGCTTGTACGCATCCTCGACCGTCGCCGCTAGAAAATCACGCACTACGGAAGGATAATGAATCCATTGGCGCTCCATATATACAGCTATCTTGTCAGCAGCCACATCCAGATATACCTTCAGTATCTCTTCTCGCTCACCGCGATTAATGGCCAGGATTCGATGCGAAGGCAGTCGCTTTACAGGCTCCGAGTAAGCGTAGTACATCTCATAGACAGATTCCTCTTCGCTGTCCTTCGCCTCTGTCCGCAGCACTCCTTGATCGTATGTAAATTGGCGCACCCATTTTCGAACGTTAGGATCGTCCGCCATCAGCTCCGCAATGATGTCTAGAGCGCCCTGCACCGCTTGCTCGGCGGTCTCCACACCCTTGTCCGCATCGACGTACTTCGCGCCTTCCGTCTCCGCGCTGCCAGACTTCGGTTCACTCAATATCCACTCTGCGAGCGGTTCTAGTCCGCGCTCCTTCGCTACACTGGCACGGGTCTTGCGCTTCTGGCGATAAGGTCGATACAGATCCTCGACCTCTTGAAGCTTGACGGCCTTAACAATGGACTGCTTCAGCGATTCTGTCAGCTTGCCCTGCTCTGCAATGAGCCGCAGCACTTCACGCTTCCGCACTTCCAAGCCGCGCATATAGCCCAAGCGCTCTTCAAGAGCGCGCAACTGGTTCTCATCCAGCTCACCGGTCATCTCTTTGCGATAACGCGCGATAAACGGGATCGTATTCCCCTCATCCAGCAGCTGAATCGTACGTTCAGCCTGCCCTTTGCCAAGAGAAAGCTCCGATATAAGCTGCTTCAACAGACGCTCCGCTTCTCCTGCTTGCGACTGCTCTAAGAAGCTGTCTAGAGAAGTCATGTCCAATACTTCATCAAGTGCGCTCATGTAGGTCCCCTTTTCTTCGTAATTGCTGTCAACCATCGTATTCTTCTCTCTATTGTCGCAAACTTTCAGCACAATTTCCACTCTTTGAACGCGGTAGAATCAACATCAATCCCAAATGCAAAAAAACCGCCGGACATCCCCAGCGGTCTTCAAATCGTGCATTAAAAATCAATTAAGCCGATGCTAATCTGCAGTGCATCATCCACTTTACGCATCGTTTCTTCATCCAGATGCGTAATCTTGTCTGTCAGTCGCTGCTTATCAATCGTCCGGATCTGTTCCAGCAGAATAACCGAATCCCGATCGAACTCATGACTTGCGGCATCGATTTCTACATGTGTTGGCAGCTTCGCTTTCTGTATCTGAGCAGTTATAGCCGCTACGATAACCGTAGGGCTAAAGCGGTTGCCAATGTCATTCTGAATGACGAGAACAGGACGGACCCCGCCTTGTTCCGATCCGACAACAGGAGATAAATCGGCAAAAAAAACGTCGCCGCGCTTTACGATCAATGTTTACACCCCGCTTACTAAACGGCCGACAGTGCCATTCGCGTCCTCTTCAGCATAGAAAGCCTCGGATGCCATTGTCAAATTGATCTTCGCCATTTCCATATAACCACGCTGCATCGAATCTCGAATATGACGTTTCTTCCGGTCACTTAAATATAATTTCATTGCTTGTCGAATAAATTCGCTGCGATTGGAATTCTCCATGGCAACGATGCCGTCCACTTCTTGAAGTAATTGGTCGGGCAAGCTGATCATTATCCTTTTGGTGTTCTGAATATTAGCCACCTGTCCTCGCACCTCCAAAACCTTTGCTGCCTAGTATCCATTATGTCGATCCAGTAGTAAAATTATACAGAATCATATATATGCTGCGTAAAGATGAAGTATGTTGCTCATCCATACAGCGATGTGTTCATACCGGTTCATACCGCATTGGTAAGTTAACTTATTCTCTATCCCCTTATTCGTGATAAGAAGTCATATTCCTTCCTCACATCACATAATCACATTAGGGAAATTACGGAAAAACATACTAATTCCACAAGGGATTAACTAAACTGCGTACTTGTTTATCTTCAATATAGACACGCGGCACACGATGTGCAAGCATGCACGCGACTTCATAATGAATCGTTCCGAGCTTGTCGGCAAGCTCATCAATTGGAATGGAGGCATTCCCCTGTGTCCCGATGAGTACGACTTCTTCCCCGACTGTCACGTTTGCAGCCTCTTCACCTAGAGGCAGAAGCGATATCATGCACTGATCCATGCAGATCCGTCCTACAACCGGAACGCGCTTTCCTCGAATCAACATTTCCACAGTCCCGCTCATCATACGTGAATAACCATCCGCATAGCCGATTGGAATCGTCGCGATCCATTCCGCATCTCCAGTATGATAGTGCGCTCCGTAGCTGATGGCTTCATGGGCAGGCATCTTCTTTACGTGTACTACCTTCGTCTTCAATGATAGTATAGGCTGCAGTTCGATACGCTGTTGATCTACTTCCGCAGATGGATATAGTCCGTACAAGCTGACGCCAACACGAATCATATCATAACCATACTCCAACAGATCGATTGCTGCTGCGCTGTTGCTCACATGTACAATTGCTGGACGCAAACCAGCTGCATCCAGTGCCTCCACAACAGCACGAAAGCGTGAATGCTGCATGGTTGTATAGCTCTTGTCCGTCTCATCAGCGCATGCGAAGTGAGTAAACAACCCTTCGACTTCTACACCTTCTATAGCCGACAGCCGTCTCACACAAGCGACAGCTTCTTCAATCGATCGAATTCCGAGCCTTCCCATACCAGAATCGATCTTAACATGTACCTTGAGCTTGCGTCCACTGTGGTTTGCTGACAATCTAGGTGCAAGTTGTTCCAGCGCCTCTACGACTTCCAATGAATACACATTCAACGTTATATCATGGCAAAATGCCGTCGGAATTCCTTCCGGCGGCGTATAGCCTAGTACTAATATAGGGGTGTTATTGCCTGACTGTCTTATCTGAATTGCTTCATCTAAAAAGGCTACGTTCAGGTAATCTACACCCTCTTCAGCAGCAACTCTCGACACATCTACAGCGCCATGGCCATAGCCATTGGCTTTAACACATACGCTAAGCTTAACATGTGCCGGAGTCGCTTGACGAAATGCTCGTATATTATGACGCAGCTTATTAATATCAATCTCAGCGCGCGTTGGCCGATAATATGCTTCCAAGACTGTCACCTTCTCCGTCCCCTTCTCTTCCGATCATGCCACAACAAATCTATGTTAATGCTCATGAGGAAGACTGTCAACGAAGATGTAAGAAATTGGTGGAAACGCGCGCTGTCCTGCTTGATTATTTTCCAGGCTGCTCAACCATAGATTGGGCAATCTTCACCATTTCGGATTCAGGGAGGTCATTCGTAGTCAGACGATACTTCACACCATCTTCCATCCAAGTGAGAGTCTTCTGCTCATCACCAACCAATTGACCTACAGTGAAGCCCATATCCAATCCGTGTCCCCAGATAACGCCAGTTTCCATATCCTTCGGTCTAGATTCCATAATGGTGTAATTGTAAGTTCCCGTGTAGCGCAGCAGCACGGCGTGGTTCTCATTTTCCGGAACTTCAACACTATCCTTCAGGGCTACACCTTCTGGCGTATAGTTCGGTGTGATCATACCGAATGGTCCCATATCCATCGTGCCCTGCTCTTTACCTTGTGGATCTTTACCGTCTGCTGGACCATTCTGATTGTCGGCCGGATCTGCGTTCTTGTCAGTTCCCTCCTTCTGCTCAGGAACGGTCGTTGGAGCCGCGTTATTCTTCGCGTCTTCACTTTCAGTCACTTGCTTGATCGGATCCGGCATAATCTCAGCTGGATCAATATTAGCGCTGGCTGACATGTTGCGCTGCATGTCGAAGGCATCCTTATCAAAGTGCTTATCGAATTCAAACTGGGAGAACTTCATCTCCAGCACGACTCTCGATTCCGCATCCGTCACTTGTACATGCTTAGGCTTATAGTCGCTGGAATTGAGCCAGATCTTCTGCTTGACGAGCGAATCTGTCTGATAATTAGCGGCGACTTCGAAGATATAGCTGTCGCCTTCCTTCAAGAACTGGCGGTTGTTGTCCGACAAGATGCTGTGCACCAGCGTCTGATACAGATACACTTGACCCTGATTATCCGGCCAATCGCTCTGGAATCGGAAACTCTTCTTCAAGCTAGGAGTCAGTACGAACACGCCTTCATCGTTGCGGAGTACAATCTGTTTCACATCTTTCTTCGCGTTGGTCAGCTCGATGCGGTAATAGGAAGGGTCCTGATACCACACCTCCACCTGATATTCCAACGGCTGCTGGCCCGAGTACAGAATCATCGTGCCGATTCCTGCATAGCTCTCCAGCTTATTCATCTTCTGATCCAACTCCTTGACCACTGAAGCAGCGTCTTTCTGACCGCAACCGGCCATAAAGATCGCAAAGCTCATCATAATGGTCAACACCCATGTGAAACGTCGCATGAGATCATCCCCTCTGACATATTAAATTCTTCGCCAATTGTTCGGCTTCATCACTGATAACATGTCTATGAGGGTACTTGGACAATTATGCAAACAAGCCTGACAAGCGTGACGAGCTTTATTTTATCAGTAATATCTTATTGAAGCAGTTGGATTGGCGTACACTGGACTCGCTAATGCAATAAGAGGCTGTCCTAAAAGTCATTTTTCTCATGTCTTTTGGGACAACCCTTCTTTGTTGCTACAACAAGAAACCGCTTACCTAGTCGATGAGACTGGATCAGCGGTCTTTTTATCCGATAGCACATACGGTGACAGCAAAGTCGTATGACCCGCGCTTGAACGGACACAGGGGACGCTATTTCATGATTTCGGGGTATTTTTTGAGGGCTTACGGACTCAGATGACGCTATTTGCTTCAAAACTAGCACTAAACTGCTTATTCAGGTCAAATAACGGCTCTACGGTCCGCTAGTATGGCGAATTAGTGGTGTTTGCGGCAAATAGCGGATCGTGTGTCCGCTCCCGGTCCTTGTAGATAGCTATCGATTTTATCGATGACGTCTCAGACGCCTCAACCGCATCAGAGAGCCGAAAAACAAGGGGCTTTCCCAGGTAGAAAAAATCCACTTTTGGGACAGCCCCTTATTGGCTTGCAAATTACCTAGTTGAAGTTCACTTCATATGACCGCTGATTCTCGCTCAGCTTCACCTAATCACTCGCCGTGAGTGTTTCCAAAGAGTGAGAGCTTGCTCAACAGATTGTAAGCAACCTGCACACTCTCCGCTCTCGTGGCAATACCCTTCGGCGCGAATACACCTTCGCTTCGCCCCTTCAGAAGACCGAGCGCGCTCGCTCCGGCGATTGCTTCTTGGGACCATGGCGATGCCTTATGGAGATCCTTAAAGCCATTCGCTCCTGGCGCCGCTTGGACGCTCTGCTCTGTCGCATACTCATAGGCGCGAACGAGCATAACAGCCATCTCCTCGCGAGTGATCGACGCTTCAGGCTTGAACAGAGTTGCGCTGACGCCGTTCACGATTCCGGCTTCAGTTGCTGCATAGATGGCGTCAGCATACCATGCCGTTTCCGGCACATCTGTATAGCCAGCAGTACCCTGCCCTTCAAGACCCAGCACACGAACGAGCATCGAGATGAACTCAGCTCTCGTTACGGTAGCGGCTGGTGCGAATGAAGTTGAACTTACACCATTAACAAGCTGCTTCGCTGAAAGCTCCTTAATGACGTCCTCAGCCCAGAAGCCAGCTGGGATGTCACTATAATGCTTGTTGTATTCGAGTACTACGTAGTTTCCTGGATGATCAATATTTGCGACAATCTTAGAATCTGAGACCGTGCCGCCGATATAGCGCAGCTTGCCATCAGCTAGAATTTCATATACGCCTGCCAGCCTCGGATTGATCGACGAATCAACAGCCAGCTCAATCTGCATGGATGGCTTATAAGATACAACTTCTTGACTCGCTTCACCTTCCACTGCTCGTGTCAGCCCTATGCTGAACACCTGACCTGCTGCGCGCAGCTCTGCATGAGCTTCACGAGCCAGCTTATCTACCTGCTTCTTCGTATCCTCAGCAGCCGCTTCCTTATAGCTTAACGTAAGGATCCCTTTGTTAGCAGGATCACTAATCAAGGAATAAGGAATCGTCAACTTGATCTGCTGCGTAACGATTTGAAGCGGCTTTCCATTCAGAATGCTTGCCGCATCAGGTGGAAGCTGGATAAACTGTACAGGCTTGTCGATGTTCAGAATCGCCATTCCGTTCTGAATCGATTCCCGTAGTTGATCAGATGTAATGACCTTTGTATCCTCATTCTCTGCAGGCGGTTTAACAATCGGGTCGCTTGGACCCGGATCGACAACCGGCCAGTCCTTTATGGTGTAAGTTCGCTCGCCGTACACACTTTCTACTACACTTGTCGCCCGTACCGTCACCGTACCCGGACGAAGGGCTGTTAATAATCCATTCTCGCTAATCGATGCAGCACCTGCAGCCGAATCATTTCGAATAGACCAAGTGACATCCTTACTATAGGCCTGTTCTGGCAGTACCTCTGCGGTCAGCTGCATGCTCTCCCCTGTATACAGGCTGGAAGCCTTTGAATGAATGTTAACCTTCTCTGGTAGAATCACGCTGTCTGCGGTCACGTGAATCGCGCTTTCGCCATATACGCTCTCGATCACACTTGTCGCACGTACGACGGCAGTTCCTTCACGCAAGCCTGTGACCGTGCCGTCCTGGCTCACCGCTACAGCAGCATCCGGCGAGTCATTCATTACTGACCAAGTGACAGTCTTGTTGGTTGCTTGCTCCGGCAATACCGTAGCCTTCAGCTTTACCTTGCCGCCAATGCCGATGCTTGCGCTCGGTTGATCGATATGGACGGCAGTAGGCTCTGTAATTGGCCCTGTCTGCGGCGTAACGGTCACCGTGCTTTCGCCATATACACTGTCCACGACACTCGTCGCACGAACGACGGCAGTTCCTTCACGCTGCGCTGTTACAAGCCCATCCTGGCTTACCGTAACGGCGGCATCGGGAGATGAATCAACGACGGACCAAGTTAAGCTCTTATGGGCTGCTTCAACAGGCAAGACGGTTGCTTGAAGCTGAGCACTTTTTCCTACACCTAGAGTGACTTGCGGCTGATCCATGATGACTTCTGTCGGTAAAGGCGCCTCTTTTTTATGAAGTGTAAATTGATCAACTACCCTGCCTCCAACCGTCTTCGTGATGAAGTTCAGTTGATCGCCATTAATTTCGACGGATGAATACATCTGCGTCTTCTCTTCATCATAAACGTCGATCCAAGGTCTATTCGTAAGGGAATAGAACTTAGGTCCTGTGGAGCCTCCGACAACATAGGTGGTTCCATTGCCTTGTTCAACCTTCTGGCCGTCCTTCATCTGGTTTCTCAAGTAAATATGATCATGACCGTTTAGAACGAGATCAACCCCGCCAGCTTCTAATATAGGAGCCCAGTAGTTGCGGACGGTATCGGAATTGTAAATGCTGCCATAAGGACCGCGGTGGAAGAACGTAATCTTCCATCCCTTATCGGTGCTCGCAAGATCCGCCTTCAGCCACTCCGCTTGCTCTTGAAGCTGCTCTTCACTGTTGAGTACGACAAAATGAGCATCCCCATAGTCGAAGGAGAAGTTGCTGCCCTTTAACGAATCCAATCCATTGCCCGGTTGGTTAAAATGAGCATTAAAATCACTGTTGCCATTCTGCATCGCCTCATGGTTCCCGATAGCTGCGACAAATGTCGTATTCATCAGCTCCTGTTGAGCTGCATTGAACCACATATTCCATTCGGCTTCATTGTACCCTTTATCTACCATGTCTCCCACATGCAACATAAATTGCGCATCTGGATGCTCTGCAACTGCTGTCTTCACGGTGTTGCCCCACAGATTGTAGCCCGCTTGATCGGTCGCTTGTGAGTCTGCAAAGAACAGGAACTTAAATGGTTCATCTGTACGACTATCGGTCTGGAATGTCCCTTGAACGCTATAATTTCCATTACCATCACCGACTCGGTACATATAAGCTGTACCTGGCTCAAGCCCTGCAGCAGAAGCTTTATGGACACGAACTGTGCCGAGATCCTGCGTGCTGTACAGGCTGCTTGAGCCCGTGAATTGCAGCGTTTGCGGCGAATTAAAGCCTGTGAATTCGGACTGCTTCTCGATCTCCACTACAGATCCGATCGTTGTCGGATCAGTCTGCCAAGTGAAGCCGCGAGATGTGGAAGGATCCTGCCCCATCGTTACGACGACATTGGATGGGATTGGAGCTCCGGCATGGCCGGATACGGTAAATGTCTCGACCTTGCTGTAAGCAGAACCAAGCTTAGCTTGCAATTTATATTCCTTCGGGGTTGTCGTGAGAGCATCGGTCGTTAAGATCCCTTGTGCATCCGTACTGCCAATCTCCGCTCCATCAGCGATAATCTTGGCAGCTTCAACAGGCTGCCCTTGTTCATCGCTGACCTTGAATTCAGTTGGATAGCCCTGAACGATACCGTCCTTATTCCACGTTAATTGCAGCTTGTTCTTAATGTCCGATTGAATAGGGAGCCCGAAGAACGGGAACACCGTCTCGCCTGCATTCGTAAATTCAATCGAGCCGGACTTAAAGCTAAGTGTATGCGTTCCTTCAGCTTTAGGCTTTACTCGATACTGGATGTGAGCAAGAATGTCCTGATCCGTCAATGCTGCCGAGCTTAACTGGCTTAGGTTGACGGTTACTACTCCATTAGCTTCATCCACTTCAGAGTTCAATTGTCCGTCAGTTAGCTTATCTCCAGCCACAACCTGGAAGTCATCGACGAGCGTCGGATCGAACGCTAAGGATAGACTTGCATTCTTAATAACTGAAGCATTTTTCGCCGTAATATCCACTGCATACGTATCACCGGCATATAGCGTTGTCGGCGTCGTATATTCGATCTTGGCAGCGCCCGTATCCACCTGGAAGGTCCATTCTTTCGTCGTTTGGTTTCCCGATAAGTCCTTCACCTGAACCTTGGCTTGATGTACACCGTCCGCAAGCGGCACTGTCGGCGTATAATGAATACGGCCTTCAGGCGGATAGAGTGTATGCTGAACCCGTATGCCATCAACATACATACGTATGGAAGCAGGATCGATCAGTGTGTTGCCGGGATTCTGCGTATGGTCATATCCGTAGTCCTCTGCATTTACCGATATAACAGGTTTATTGTTCTTAACCGTTAAGCCTTCGGCTGGCGAGATGTTCTTGATAACAGGCGGATCCAAATCATCATTAGCAGGTCCATAGAGAGCCCGAATCTGATCTACGTATATGGTGCCTGCATCTTTCTTCGCAGCGGAAGTTTCCATATAACGAACAGGCATATCCATAGAGAGCGGCATCGTTCGGCCCTTAGGAACCGTTGCTTCAAGGTATCTCCAGCCTTCGAAGTTAACTCCAGTCTTTTCATCTGTAAAATCAATCGGTATTGTGCCCTTCGCATCTCGAAGCTGAGCGCGCAGCCAATGCTTGTTATCGTCTCCGTATACCCACATACTAATTTTCTCAGGATAACCTGGAATCTGAATATTCATAGATGAATCTTTCGTCTGAAGATAGGCTCCGGAGGTGCCCGGCTTACCTGTGAAGTCATAATCCAGCTTCAAAGCGCCATTGCCGAAGCGAATGAACTCTTCATTCGTGGATTCGATGCTTGCGATTGACTTTACATAACTAGCACCTTCTGTAGTCTTGTATCTGTCCAGCCCATTCTCAAAGTCTTCTAAGATTACAGGAGGGACGCCTACATTCACATCCATACTTGTCGATATTCCCTTATAACTGACGGTGATCTTCCCACTCAAGTCAGTGCCGGTGGCTGCGGTAAACACCCCGTCAGCATCAATCGTGCCAATAGCCGGATCAGCACTCCATTGAAATAGCTTGTTGTCCGCTTGGATAACCTGACCATCTCTCAACGCCATAACGGAGAGCTTTTCTGATTTTCCCGACTCAAATGTTTTCAGCTCATGGGGGAATCGGAGCTCTGTGAGCTGTTCGACGACTTCAACCTGAGCTGTACCTGTTAGTTCTCCTGCTGCTACTGTGATCGTTCCAGTGCCTGGACTTAAACTTGCAGACAGTTGTCCGGTCACGGGGTCAATCGTTCCAATCGACGAATCAGCAGACCATACTGGAGCATCTGAGATCGGCGCAGGATGAAGATTAGCATCGATCCCCGCAGCTGAGAACGTAACGGAAGTCGTTCCAGCCAGAACTCGTTCTAAGTTTGGCTTAACGGCGAGAGAAGTCGCGTGGCCTTCTGCCGCTTTATTCACGAGCAATAGACCGTTAGCAGTCGAGCGCTCGTTGCCATCAGAAGGGCTATTTACGACTTTCCGAGCTGTTTCACCAGCTGGACGAATGACCATAGTAGATGAACCGCCGCCATCTAGATTCAAGGCATTAACGACACCCATATCCTTCATGATCTGTCCCAGCTGTTGCAGAGTTACGCCTTCACTATAGCCAGGCTGTCTGCCATCGATCTGGAAGAAGACGATCTTGCCATCCGCTTTCGTACCGATTGCAGTGCGAGGAGCTAATGAAGGGTCGGCGATGGACTGTACTTCACCGTCCACAACTAACATGGTACTTCCGCCTATCGCCATGGTCACATCTTCCCAACCAGAGCTAAGCTGAAAACTTGCTGTCACCTGGTCGCCAACTTCGAGACCAGACAGCAGTTGACGAGCGGCTCCTGATGCGGACAAGACGACTTGACCTGCCGCGAGCGGAGTATTTCCTTTATCCTTATGTATCTGAGCAACCTCGAGTAACATGGTTTCTCCACTCTTGATATCACCGCTAATGATATTCAAGACGACCTCGTCACCGAGATTATTCGTATCCGTTGAGGTATTGTAATCGAAAGTGTATAGGTTTAAGCTGTTATCGCCGCGCGGACGGTTAATATGAGTAATCGAACTGCTTACACCATCAATAGTGATCGTCCGTGTTAATTGAGGACTCGCAGAATACATCGTGGATCCATCCTCTTTAATGGCAAAGGCATTCCAGTCTGCAGGGGGACTGATGAGAATTCGACCATCTCCCATAAAGAAGCCTAGAGGAACGCCATTAGACATGTCATAGAAATCGCCATTAATCGCGGCAATTACTTTGTTGCCGGGTTGGTCAGCATCGGTTGCCATTTTGCTGACTCCAGTCATTCCGAACACCTTATGATTCGTTAGGCCTGGCTGGAGCTCCAAAGCTGGATTCTTAGGGTCAAATTCAACAGCCGCAGCTTTTTGAAGTCCGTTTACGTCTTTCATACTATACTTGTAATAGGTAGCGCCTGGTCCAATCTCTGAGGTCCTTTCATCCAGAATTGACGCAGGGGTGGAAGAGGTGTCAGCATAAGCCTGACCGATCGGGGCTAAGACTGATGTTATCAATAGCACAGATAAGAACAGACTAATCTTACGTTGAAGTCTACTATTCATTGTTCATCTTTCCTCCTTGGGTTAATAGATTCAGGATCGTACCCCTGTCTAGTAAATGGAGCTAACGCAAACAATTTAAGAATAGAGCCTTAATGTAAACAGAGGTTCCTTTAAATTTAAATTAATTGTAAATGAAACAATTTACATGAAGCGTCGGTCTCAATTCTATGAGTGTCGTAAAATGGGGTGAAGGAGTACTTTCTTCCTCTCGCGGAAGTGCAATGGGACTATAACAAAAAACCTCCAACGCCTCTTGTAAGAGGTATTGGAGGTTCTGAATTCCTATTGCGCTGCTAGACGTTTAAGAGTGGCCCACAGCTATATTCTTACTTGGTGTTCAACGCAGATACGCGAAGACTGTCCCAAGGAATCAGATCGCCATTCGGATGAGAGATACGAATTACCCGATCCTGCCCAGGGAGCAGATCAAAGAAGTTGTCCTCAATCACGACCCACGGAGAATCCAGCTCAATCTTCACCATGCGCGCGAATCGATCGGTGCGAATCCGAAGTGTGCCTGAACACGCTTCATGTTCGAACACCTCCACTTGAAGCTGAGCTGTCTCCGAGATCATTTCCCGTTGATCACGCATATAATAGAAGTTATCCTCGGTTTGTCCTGAAGCAGAACGCATGACGAAGATAACCTTGGTCGGCTCCTCGCCTGCCAAGATATCCGCTTCCTGCAGCTCCTCAATCATCTGTTTACTGTTAGGTGCAATATTCACTTCATAGAGGCGTCGACTTGCCAATCCTCCATCCATGCGATAGACAAGCAGTTCAATAGAGTCGTTATATGCTTCCAGCTTGTCATTCAATACCCACAGCTTCAGACTGCTTCTCGCATCGTGATCGATCGTCAGCAGCACTGGCGCAAAGAATTTGCGCGAGTAATGATAGGCGGCCTTAGGCAAACCGTAATAATCGATCACAGACCAGCTCGTCCCAGGCCAGCAGTCATTCAACTGCCAGTACAAGGCTCCGCTCGTCTCCGGCTTGTTGCGGCGATAATGCTCGATGCCGTACTTCAAGCCTTCAGCCTGAGTCAGCATCGAGTAATTCATATACTCCTCGATGTCGCGAGGGACTCCCGTGTAGCCTTCCATCAGGAGCACACCCTTCGGATGGTGAATGTCCTTGTTGCGATACATCATTTCTTCACTGCCGAAGACGAATTCACGTTCCGGAATATTGCGCTGCAGCGTATATCGATTCGAGGAGGCATGCATCCCGAATTCACTCGCGAACTTGGTCGTGTCTCCTTTGAATTTCTTAAACGACAGACCTTCCACGCTGTAATCCTGCAGCTGCGGCTCGCCGAATTGACGAGGCTCGATGTTGCCGTGCCATACCTGCCAGTTATGAGTGTCGCCTACATCGCGAGAATTATGATCGTTGCCGCCATATGGCGAGCTCGGCCAGAACAAGCGTGAAGGATCAAGCTGCTCAAGCAGCGCAGGCATCATCTCATGATAGATCTTCTCTCCATAGAACGGATGCGGAATCTCGCCGCTTGCATGCAGCGCTTCATAGAGCCAGTCGTTCTCATTGTTGCCGCACCATAGCGCGAGACAAGTACGGCTGCGCAGCCGCTTCACGACCGATTCTATCTCACGGCGCACATTGTCCATGAAGTTGCGGTTGTAGTCAGGATACAGCGCACAGGCGAACATGAAGTCCTGCCATACGAGAAGACCGAGACGATCGCACTCGTCATAGAAGATGTCACGCTCATAGATGCCGCCGCCCCATACGCGCAGCATGTTCATATTCGCAGCCTTTGACATCTCGATCAGGTTCGTGTAGCGCTGATCAGGTACAGCGGCGATGAAGCTGTCGATCGGGATCCAGTTCGCGCCCTTGGCGAACAGCTTCACACCGTTCAAGACGAAGGTGAAGGCATGCTCACCCTTCTCGTCGTGAAGCTGGAGCTCTACGGTGCGGATGCCAAGCTGCTGCTCATATTCATCCAGCAGCTCATCTCCGGCGAGCAGCGAGATGCGTAGGCGATATAGATACGGATCGCCTAAGTCGTGGGTCCACCACAGCCGCGGGTTCAGCACCTTGAGCTGCAGTTCGCCGCTCAAGGCGTATGCGCTGCGGGCTCCGTCCTGTACATACACGGCGGAGCCCTCTAGTGGAGCGGTCTGGCGCGCGACAGCACGCCCGTCCGCGTCCAGCAGCTCAGCGCACACCGTATATCCGTGTGCGCGGCTGCGCTCATACGTGCGGATGTCCACCGTGACATCCACCACGGCTTCCTTCGCCTCGGCGGCAATCGCAGCCGTGCGCGCAAACACATGGTCCACATGGGCGCGGCTGCGCTTCACCAGGTGGACCTCACGCCAGATGCCCGCGCACACGAGGCGCGGGCCCCAATCCCACCCAAAGTGGCTCTGTGCCTTGCGGGTCCAGACCCGCTTCTTGCTGAAGCCCGACCATACATACTGCTTCTTGCTCTCCGCATGAAGCGCAACAGGGTCGATCTTCACCGCCAGCACATTCTTGCCGCGCTTCAACTCGCGCGTCACTTCAAACGTATGACCGATGAACATATTATCGGTCGAACCCAGCTCGACCCCGTTCAGATACACGGTCGCGAACGTGTCGAGCCCGTCAAACACAAGCTCCATACGCTCGTTCACCTCGAGCGTATCGTCCCAGGTGAAGGTCGTGCGGTACCACCAGACCTTCTCTTCCACCCAACGGCACTTCTGATCGTTATGACCGAAGAACGGATCATCGATAATGCCGCGTTCGATTAAGGTGGAATGAACATCTCCCGGCACCTTCGTCGTCATCCAGAAGTAATCGATATAGTCTGGCGACGCGACTTCCAGATCACGCGCTTCCCCAACGTTATAATCCTTCAGCTTCCAGTTGTCAGATAGCAATAGCTTCAACTTCATACTCTCCTTCATCTGATGTAAATAAGATGACAGCCGCGCACACTAACAAGAAAGCCAAAGTCCCTTCCGACTTTGGCTTTGGCTTTCTCGTTATCTTTAAACGTACTTTAAGCTGTCCAATATTTCTTGCACGCTTAATTCCGCACATGCCATTGAAGTGTCAGCTACTCCGTAGTACATCTTCACGACATCGCCTTCTACAAGCGCGCCGCAAGAGAATACAACATCTCCGAAGAAGCCCTTCTTCTCATAATCCGCTTCCGGCTCCATGACCGGATGTTCGGAACGTGCAATAACCTTCGACGGATCGTTCAAGTCGAACAGCACGGCACCCATGCAGTAGCGATGCTCAAGCGTCGCACCGTGATAGAGCTCGAGCCATCCTTTCTCAGTCTTGAATGGAACCGCTCCGCCGCCCATGCGACCGCTGTCCCACATTCCCTCGCGCAGGCCGATAACATGCTTATGGTTGCCCCAGTAGAGCAGATTGTCGGACTCAGCAATCCAGATCTCAGGGTTACCGATGCTCTTTGTCGTAGGACGATGCAGCGCATAGTATTTGCCGTTCACTTTCTCGGGGAAGATGAGAACATCTTTGTTATCAGGGCTGAAGATCATGCCATGATGAGTCGTATTCACGAAGTCTTTCGTGGATACCATGGACTCGCCAACACCGACTGGAGAAACTGCTGAGAAATAGATATAGTACGTATCATCAATTTGCGTTACGCGCGGATCCTCAATCCCGAACGTCTCCAACTCATTCGATGGGAAGATAAACGGCTTCTCATCAATCGTAAAGTTGTGACCATCCTTGCTGCGCGCAATGCGGATATAAGAGATAGAAGTCAAGTATTCAAACGTTGCGCTCTTCGTTACATCACGAATGACACGCGGATCAGAGAAATCATAACGCTCATCGTCTGTACGAAGCTCGATGATGTCCAGTTCATTCGTCTTCGGATTGTACACAGGCGCCTTAACGATCATCGGATCATGGCTGATTGGACGCTCTGCTACGCGAAGCAGCAGCAGCACTTCACCATTATAAGAAGCTACACCCGCGTTGAAGGCGCCAATAACTTCAAAGTCATCACGATGAGGCTTTACATCTGCCGGTGTAATAATGGGATTCTCTTCATATCTATAAATGTTCATCATGTTAGCTCCTTAGATGTAAAAAATCTAGTAAAAAAGCACTATGCTTGCTCGAACGGAAGGAACGGATCTTGAATCGTCATACGGTGTGCTTCTGCATCACTGATACCACAATAGATTGTGGCTGTACCATCATGGCGACGAACGATTCCGCCGCTGAATACGACATCGACTAGATCAGGACGCTTTGTTGCGCCAGGCAAAAATTTATCACGGATCGATATTAATTGAAGATTGCTGTGCTCGCCTGTTTGTGGGTTGAATGCAAATACACAAGGGTAGTAGTGGCGATCTCCCGCTGAATCGAAGCATGCGACATGGCCGAGCACGCCGACTAGACCATTCGCGAGCAGATGCGCTTCATTGGCGCCGCCCCAATCTTCATCCGTGAATTGACCTTGCAGCAGCGGCGCATCATTGATGATCTCCATGCTCAGATCCTCCAAGCGCGCTACTCGTGTAAAGCCGATCTTGCCGCGACCGCCCTTCTCGCCCTGTGGACGAGTGAATACACCGATGCTTCCATCCTGAAGCTCAACTAGACGAAGGTCTTTCATGCCGTCCGGACCTGTAAAGAATGGCTTCAGTTCTTGAATTGCGGCTCCTTTATAGAATACCGTGCGCCACATCAAGGCGTTCTCCATCGTCGGATGCGGGTAGATCTGAACACCGCCGACAATCAGCTCGCCATGAATACGCGTGAAGAATGGATCCTGCAATTCGAAGACGGGTGCTCCGTCGCGCGGTACCCAAGCTCCATTGCGCTCAACGAAGAAGAATACTTCGGAATGCTCACTATCACGAGATTCCACGCGTCCCGCAATAACCAGTTCACCTTGATCCAGGAAAGGTGCCGTGATGTTGTAGACGTCTTTATCGCCTACACCTGTAAAGTTCAGCTTCTCAGCATCCTTCGCCATTGGGCTGAGAGCCGTATATTCTTGAAGAAGCGTTTCACATGTCTTTACACCGCTGTTCGTTAACTTCAAATGGATTGCCCCCCATGCTCATTGTTCATTGTCATCACTATTCGATCATCGTATATATAAAACTCACATCACGATTGGAACTATACTCAGTTAACCCATATTGCTGCTTCATAAGGCACCAGGAGATAGACATCCGCAGCGGCCGCTTTCGCTGCTTGACAGTTTGAACAATCCGGCTGCCGATTGTACGCAGAACCTACTGGAACTTCTGTTGGCTTCTCTCCAAAGTTCAGTAAGATCAACGCTTTCGAATGGCCTGCTTGACGTTCATAGACCAGTACATCCTTGGATCGGTACCAGTTTACATATTGACCTTGATGAAGCGCGGGGTTCTCCTTGCGCAGCTGCAGCAGAGCTTGGTAGAAGCAATATATCGAATCCGCTTGCCCCCGCTGTACTTCCACGTTTAAGCGCTCTACATCAGGTCCCATCGAGATCCATGGCTTACTTGTAGAGAAGCCGCCGTATTCATCGCCGTTCCATTGCATTGGTGTACGAGACTTGTCTCGGCACTTCTCGTTCGCTTCTGCCAGCGCGATCCCTTTAGGCTTGCCGCTGTCGAGCGCAAGCTGATAAGCTGTTAAGCCCTGAACGTCACGCATATCCGCGATTCGCGGTGCAACATAATCCCGCATGCCGACTTCATCGCCATAGTAGATGAACGGCACTCCCTTTGCAGTCAGCATCAGCGCAGCCATAAGCTTCGCGCGCTTCTCTTCCAGCTCTGCATCCCCATCGCCATAGCGAGAGATGAAGCGAGCCATATCGTGACTGCCGAAGAAGAGCGTTGGAATCTGATCCTTCGAATGGAGCCGCTCCATCCGCTCCAGCTCCTCCATGAAGCGCTCCGGCTTATACGATGCTTGGCTGCCCAGATTGAAGTTGAATACGACATCCAGCATACCGCTGCCGCTGTAACGCTTCAGCAGCTCCATATCCTCGGAGCCGACTTCTCCAACCATAAACTTGCCTTCACGACTATGGACATACGCGCATATATCGGCTATTGCATCAAGTATGCCGTTCTGATCTTTATCATACAGATGCTCCTGCTCCTGCTTATCCGTGTTATACGGATTATCAGGATAGTCATCTGATACTTTCAAGAAGTTAATTACATCCAAGCGGAAGCCGTCCACGCCTTTATCCAGCCAGAAGCCCATAACGTCTTTCATAGCTGCACGGACTTCAGGATTCGCCCAGTTCAAGTCAACTTGTTCTGTGGCAAATGCGTGATAGTAATACTGTTCCGTAGCTTCGTCATACTCCCAAGCCGATCCGCCAAAGAAGGACTCCCAGTTGTTCGGCGCCTTGCCTTGAACGGGATCTTTCCATATATACCAGTCGCGTTTCGGATTCTCACGGGATGACTTCGATTGTTGGAACCAAGGATGCGCTGCGGAGGTATGATTTAACACCAGATCGACGATAACTTTGATCCCGAGACGCCGCGCTTCTTGGATGAAGGCGTCGAATTGCTCCATCGTCCCATAATCAGGATCAATCGCATAATAGTCAGCGATATCATAGCCGTTATCTACCTTGGGCGACTTGTAAAATGGTGTTAGCCATACTCCGTCGACGCCGAGCTCCACCAATTCAGGAAGCTTGGATGTAATGCCGGGGAAATCGCCAATCCCGTCGCCGTTGCCATCACAGAAGCTTGGCATATAGATCTCATACCATACCGCTTGCTGCCACCATGCCGCAGTCGTCATGCCAATCTTCCTCCTAAAGCATATCGCCTGTTCGGCCACTGACCAGAACAGGCGGTATATGTTCTTATTTCAAGCTGAATTGCATACCTTCCTTGAACTTCTTACCGAAGATCAAGAACAGAATAAGAATCGGCAATGTCAGCAGCGTGGATGCTGCATACAATGGTCCAGGGTATCCACCGTACGGACCGAACATCTGTGACAAGAGTACGTTCAATGTCAACATGCTGTCGCTTTGCACCGCGATCATATCCCATAGGAGCTCCGTCCAGCGTTCCATCAGCAGGAACAGGAAGATAACGGTTGTAATGGACTTCGACATCGGCATCATAATCTTATACAGAATCTTGAAGTCTGAAGCTCCATCGAGCTTAGCCGCTTCAATAAATACCGTTGGTATTGCTTTAAAGAAGTTCGTGTACATAAATATCGCCCACAAACTGACTGCCTTTGGAATGATCAAGCCCCAGTACGAATCGTACAGTCCAAGCTTCTGAATGATCAGGAAGTTCGGAATGAGCAAGATAATCGCCGGGAAGAACATATGGAACATCACGAAGTTGTTAATGGTATCGCGGCCTTTGAATTTAAGCTTCGATAACGCATAAGCAACCATGATCCCGAAGATCATCATCAATGCCGTGGAGGCCACGGAGACGATCACACTGTTGAAGAATGAATTGATCCATGGGCGTGCGATTCCAGCTTCTCCACCTGTAAACAACCACTCATAAGACTTTAGCGTAAAGTCAGTCGGTATAAACTTCTTATCTACAATTGACCAATCAGCAAACGAGTTTAATACCATATACAGATACGGGTAGACCATGACCACGAGCAGCAGGGACGCAAAGATATAACGAAGCGTCAGACGCATTTTACTGTTTTGCTTAGACCCAACCATTTCGCTTACCCCACATTTCAAGGAATTTTCTAATGAAGAAGATGGAGATGAACGTCACCACAGAAGCCATCAGCGCTATAGCGGATGCATAACCAGTCTGCAGATTCGTAAAGGCTTGATTATAGATCTCCATCTGCCACGTATTCGTAGCATAGTTTGGTCCACCGCCTGTAAGCTGGTAAATCTCCGTAAAGATACCGAATGTTACACCGAAGGATAGAATCAATGTTGTATACATGGCAGGGTACAGAAGCGGAAGTGTAATCTTCCAGAAGCGCTGACGATCTGTTACACCATCGATAGCAGCCGCTTCGTATACTTCTTTATCAATGCTCTCAAGCCCTGAAGTCAGAATAAGCGCATAGTAGCCTGTAAATTTCCATGCAATGATCAACGCGACAATAAATAGCGCCGAAAACGGAGTTCCGAGCCAATCAATATCGAGTCCGAAGTTATTGCGCAAGAATACGTTGATCGGGCTGTTGTAAGACAAGAAGCCCTGAGCGATCAAGGAAGCAACAACACCGGAAGACATATATGGTAAGAAGAACCCGATCAGATACAAGCTGCGAAACTTCGGTAAACCTTGCACCAGTACCGCAACACCGAGCGACATGATCGTAACGAGCGGTACGAATACGAGCATGAATTTGTACGTAACCCAGAAAGCCGCTTGAACGCCTGGTGAGCTTAAGGCTTTAGTAAAGTTTTGTAGCCCAACGAAATCATAGGTCGGTGAAATCATGTCCCAGTTGGTAAAGGAAAGATAGAACGAATAGAGCAGTGGCAACAAAAAGAATACGATCGAGAAAATAAGGTATGGACTGGCAAAGAGCCAGCCCAATCTATTGTTATTTTTGTCTATCATGATTGAAGTTCCTTTTCAATCGCCTTCTTCATGTTCTCCCAACCTGTTTTCGGATCGATTTCACCGCGTACGACCTTATTGAATGCTTCTGCTCCAATAATGGTTTGCAGTTCGTTGTACTTAGGGTTGTCCATCATAGGCACACCAAGTGGAACGGATTCCGCATATGGACGCAATTCAGGAGTTTTATCCAAAATAGCTTGGAATTCAGGCAATGTCGTCAAGTCATCGCGTGCAGGAGGCAGGTTTGTTGTTTCAAACCATTTCACATCGTTCTTCGCGTCAGAGTATACCCACTTCAGGAAGTCCGCGCCTGCTTCTTGTTCTTCCTTCGGAACACTGGAGAACATGACTAAGCCCTTAGCGTCAGCATATGTCTTTGCTTGAGACGGATCCATTCCATCCGGTACTGGAGGCAAGGACAATGTGTATGTTTCACCATATTTCAACTCAGGATATTTCTCTTTCCAGAAGCTGAACGCCCATGGTCCAACGTCTGTGAACAGACCTACACCTGTCTCAAATGGATCGGTTACGTTCTTCGCAAGAATTGCATTTTCTTTTTGCAGATCAGCTACAAACTGAAGCATTTCGATACCGGCTTCATCATCAGCAACGAATTTGTCGCCTTCGATAAATTTGTTGCCGTCAGACGCTGCGTCGTACATGATAAAGAAGTCGAACCAACGCTTCCAAGCAGTTGGATCTGCCAGATCCGCGCCTTTACCCCATACGAACTTGTCAGGATACTTAGCTTTAAGCTTCTTCGCTACATCAAGCACTTCACTGTACGTCTTAGGCGGTTCGTTATACCCAAGCTCCTTCAGAATATCCAAACGCCAGCCAATCAGCATTGGATTCGAATAGATCGGGAGCAAGTATTGATGTCCGTCACTAAATTTCCATGGTTTAATCGTTTCCGTCATATGACGAGTCTCAACAATTTCCTTGAACTGCGGCATTTCCTCGAGCGGCACGAGCGCTTTACTGTTTGCAAGCTGCGCTGCAAAGCCGCGGTTAATGTTCTCAGAAATAGTAGGCGCATTACCGCTTGCAATAGCAGCCTGAATGCTAGCTTCTGAGCTTGGTGTTTCCTTAATCGCGCTTACATTAACTTTCACGTTTGGATTAACTGCTTCATAGGCCTTAGCCATTTCCGTCCAGTACACTTGTTGCGGCGGGTTTGGAGCTGCCCAGAATTCAACTACAATTTTTCCATCTGCTGTCTTTGACCCCTTGGCAGCATCATTACCTGTCGAGCAACCTGCTAATACTGAGAACAGCATTGTGAGTGAAAGTAACAAAGCCATTTTCTTCTTCATGATGAAGTACCTCCTGTGATGAGTATAATCTAGGTAATTCAATCAGTAACGTTACTATTGAACATTTAACGTTACTTTATATCATTACAAAACACTTGAAAGCGTTTGTAATCACATTATTAAACTTTTTAAGCCTATTGTCAATCATATTAATAAGGAAAGCAACAATTACCAAACAATCAAGTAATGTAAATATGTACTTTACTAACTGTATTTGTAACGTTACAATTATTTTCGGGGAATTAGTTTTGTAATGTACGAATATCTGGCATAATGTTAGTAGTATGTCATTTTATATAGTTCATTTATCCAAACAATTTGTATGAACTCTCCAAGAACACATATTATTCCTAATTCTCGCAAGAAGGAGTTCTCTATAGATGAAACCAAAAGTAACGATGCAAGATATCGCAGACCACCTTAGAATATCTAAAAATTCTGTTTCGCAAGCGCTATCAGGGAAGGATGGCGTGTCTGAAGAGACCCGCAAGCTCATCTTCGAAACTGCCGAGCGGATGGGATATACGTATTCAAAAGGACGCCGCAAACGTATAGTTGAATCGGAGCATAACGGAAGTACAGGAAACATTGCGCTGATCGCGTCGGACTTCGCTTTTTCTCTGAAGAGCTTTTTTGGTGAAATCTACTTGGCGATTGAGCGTGAGGCAACGAACCGCGGCAAAAATCTGCTCATCCAGTCCATTACACGAGAGATGATGCAGGATCGGATCATGCCCTCCTTCATCGCGGATCATCAGGTGGATGGAATACTGATCTTATCCCATCTTGATACTTCATATACCAATGAAGTGATCGCGACTGGAATTCCGACTGTGCTCATTGACCATCATCATCCTGACGTGCATGCCGATTGTATCTTGACTAATAATCGTTTTAGCACATATGAAGCCATCTCCCATCTTGTACAGTTCGGGCATAAGCAGATCGGATTCGTAGGAAACATTCAATTCTCCCCCAGTTATTATGAGCGATTGGAAGGTTTTCGGTTGGCGATGTATAGCTACGGATTGGCTGTGCGCGAGGAATGGATTCTGCAGCATGCCGAGGAGAACCAAGCCACACTTCTGTCTGCCATGCAGTCCTTAAAGGAGCAGCCAACCGCTTGGTTCTGTGTCAATGACGGGCTTGGCTTCCTTGTTAACTCCACCTTGCAGCAGTTGGGGTACAGAATCCCTGCTGATATCTCCATCTGCAGCTTCGATAATGGGCAGCTGTCTCAATTAGCTGTTCCGAACACGACTACGATGGATGTGGATCTGACGCTGTACGGGAGAAAAGCGGTCGAACAGCTATTCTGGCGCATGAAGCATCGAGAAGAGCCGCTTATGGAGATTCTCTTGCCTACTAAGTTGATCAAGCGCGAGTCTACAGCTGTATGTGCAACTTCATAACCAGCAAGCTTCAAGGGCTGCTCGCAGAATAAATTGGGTCTGTGAGCAGCCCTTTTGAATACGGCTTCTCCCTGCAATATTCACAACAGATCATCGCATCTTCGTGATCTTTATTATTCATTTAAGAGCATGACTTGCCGATAATAATAGTAAAGCCGTTGTCAATTGTTATAGCGTAGATAAGGAGGTTTCACTCATGTCCGATCATAATGGGAATATAACGGCCCCAGCAGTTGATGTCCCTACTGAATTCTCAAAGCGATATAACACAGCTGCTTACGCTTTTAAAGATATATTCGAACGAGTGCAAGCGAAACAAGACATTCCCATCATCGAGATTCGTCAAATTATTAATTCTCTCATACAAGATATAGAGGTTTATTCCAATTTAGTGTTTATACTTAAGAGATCCGAGGAGCCAAGTCTATACATATATGAGCACAGCGTCAGTGTTGGAATTCTAGCTTACATGATGGCAAAATGGATGGGAACTCCTTCAAATGAAAGAATGCAGGTCGCCTTAGCGGGGATATTGATGGATATCGGAAAGACGAAGCTCGACCCGAAGATACTATGGGAACCTGGAAAGCTGACACCTAGTGAATATGAAGATATGAAGCAGCATACAACTTATGGCTATGAGCAGTTGAAGCAAACTCCTGGGCTTTCACAAGGTGTGGCGCTGGCGGCGCTCCAGCATCATGAGCGAGAAGATGGAAGCGGATATCCACTAGGCATTACCGGTGCCCAGATGCATCCTTACAGCAAGATCGTCGCGGTTATCGACATGTATCATGCCATGTGTTCTGAACGGCTGCATCAGAAAGCGGAATCCCCATTTTTAGTCATAGATAAACTCATTGAATACAGCTTTGGCAAGCTGGATCCTAAGGCAGTGCTTGTATTTGCCAATGCGGTTGCTCGATTGTCTGTCGGAAGCGACGTCATGTTAAACGATGGAACCGTCGGCAAAGTAGTCATGCTGAATCCCTACTACCCAACTCGTCCGGTGATTGAAGTGAATCGAACCTTCATCAATCTAAATGACCAGCGAGACAGATGGATTGACAAGGTTATGGTCTAATACGAGATATTATGGGGGCTAAAGGTGCAATAGGTGATCATATGATTGATATCCCAATAAACACAGCAATTTAGGACTTTCATCCTTAAGCAGCTGTGTTTTTATGTGATGTGCCCCAACTGCTTCTTCTAAACCTCATATATTCATAGTAACTATATGTATATTCTTGTATGATGATGCAGACCTCTTCTATCAGCTCCAGCCTGAACAGCTCTCCACTTTACATATATCACCTATTAAGTAAACCAACGTTACTAGTTACAAACTCCTACAAAATTACTAGTTATATTCACCCGCAAAGTTATTTTTTTTGAAAAGAACAGTCACCATTTTAGACAAAATTATTGTATAATTCTTTTTATAAATTTTCCTATGGAGTACACTATGAAATCTTATCGACCTACTAAAGAACTATCCCGTGAAAGCTGTCCTACAGAAACCAACAGTCCTGAAGACCCACAACGCGATCCTGCAGCTAAGTGTATCCTCTCTATTGAAGATCTTATCGAAGCATGCATAGATCAGAATAAGCTGATCCGCCTTCTCATTAATAAGGAAAGAGGAACTAAGTTATCTTTGCCTGGACGAATCGTTGGCTATGACTGTGCAACTCAAGTTATCAATGTATACCATGTAGATGAGAAACAAGTATATAGCTTTTCTATTAATGAAGTTGAGGATCTTATCCCATTCTCTTAACTCCATCTGCCAATATAGCCGCTGCGGCTCGGCTCCTGACATTGCCGAACTGCAGCGGCTATATTCCGTTCTGATGAGTTGATCTTAGCTGTTAGGTATTGGCGCAAGCTCACTGGCAGGCGAAGGTTGATCTGGGCGCCTCTTAACCTCCGGAATCTGCTCCATTAATCTATAGCTGAATTGCAACGCCTCAGCGCGAGTTAAGAAATCATCGCCTCGATACCCGGCGATGGTGCTGCCATTCTTGCCTTTGGCATAGCCCTTGCCAAGCACGTATTGTATCGCTTCGTCGCCTGTGTAATATACGCCGTCTGCGGCGGCGATAATCTCTGCGACCTGTGCGCGTGTAATCGGCTTGCTCCGAACAGCAATGTCGCCGAATCCCTTCACGGGAACGTTATACTCGCGAGCAAGGCTGTACAATGGATCAGCCCAATGCTCCGAATCATTCCCCTGCGACTCTACCATGACCATGTCTACCCGCGGTCGATAGAAGAACGCCAAGAATTCAGCCTCACTCACTTGATGATTCGGCTTAAACTGCCCATACTCGTCCCCTTTTGCAATTTCCCATTTCGCCGCCCATTCAATAGCTTCTCTCGCCCAGTGGTTGGCAGGCACATCGTAGAAGCTTGATTGTTCGTCCGCATCGCCGTTCGCGGCTGACGGATCAAGGCTAAAGAATCGTGTCGAGTATTCGATCGTGGTATCCTTGCCAGACTTATCCCTTATGCCCGTTATCTTCACGGTGACCTCATCATCATCGTTTATGTGGAAACCCTTAGGCCCAAATGTGATGAAGGATGCCTGATCTCCCAAGTACGAGCGTTGAGACAAGTAGAAATCACCTGCTTCACCGTTCGTCTTATCGGACAGCAGCCACTTGGTTCGCTGGCCTTTGTTCAGCACCTCGATCTGAAGCTTGTCCTGCTCTACTGGCGCATACTTCTGCGGATCCAGCACGATCGAGAACATCTCGAAGTCGCTCAGCTCAGTCGGAAAATTACCGCTCGCCGGCCAAGCGACATAATCCATACCGGTTGGTAAAGCAGATTGTGAGCCGCCTTTATTGAGATGCATAATCGTATAATTGTCCGTATAACCGAATCCAACCTCACTGATGTCAGGCTGCAAGATCGCCCAGCGATGGCCAACACTATAGCGGTTTTTAGAGCCCCTGTCATCCATAAAAGACGCTACAGCATCCATAGGCAAATAGCCATAATGTAGATTCTCGAAGGCGCCTACACGTCGATTCTTCCAGCCCTCGCTTTGCGCGAAGAAGCTTTCGCTCATATCCGCTGGCCGGGCGGGTCGATGCGGGTCGTTTGAGTTATAAGCTTGTTCAAGTACAACCACCTTGTGCTGGGCGGAATTGTTGAGCGCGGAAGACATCGCAATCGTTTCTGACATCCCTGCAAGATAGCGAACAAACTTCGTCATGTTCAACGCATCCAGCAGCACCTGCTCTTGAAGCTTTCCAGGAGCATACGGACTTGTCAGCAATGGCTCCTGCTCGAATAGACTTTGCTCATAATCGTATACTGGCGCATACTGGTTCCACTTCGCGCGAATCGCTTCTTGGCCTGCCGGATCGACTGTATGCTTCAAGACAGGGTCGGTCAATCTCAGCTTGACGACAGCAGCTTGAGCATTCGCATCTGCTTCTATGCCTGCAGGCTCGGCTGATACTGTAGTGAGAAATGTTCCGCCGCACATCACGAGCGCAAGAATAGCAGAAATAAGTGATTTCTTCATCCATACACCTCTTAGAAGTTAATAGTTTCATTTCAACAAGCTTGAACATCTGACACTATATTACATCGGTACGATTCGGAAAATTATTAAATTCACTGTATCTGCAAAAAAACTCACGCCTATCGCTAGACGTGAGTTGTGATCGAATATGCCGCTTCAAGGCTTACACTCCTGCTCCGTCGACCCTACAATGTGCTATCCGGATCAGCGCTAAAGAGTGCCGGGCGTTCGCAGCGGGACTTCATCTCATAATGGGCACCCGATGAAGATGCAATATGGAAGCCGTGCATCGCTTCAAGCACGTGATTAACCAACTGACCGTTTGCTCGATGCGGTGCTCCCGTACGAATCGCGCGCGACATATCGATGAGGCCGATACCACGTGAGTTGTCAGCGTATCCATAGGCGAGCGGAATCTCTTCCCAATCCGCTGCTCCCGGCCGCTTAAGGCTAACGGGTCCGCCAAAGGAGTTCGGATCCGGAACACGAAGCGTGCCATGTGTACCGTAAATCTCGATTGGCGGAAGATCGCTTCCTGCCGGTATATCGAAGCTGGTAACGAGCGTGGCGACAGCCCCTTCCTCGAAATCCAATACACCGGCAATATGAGTCGGTACTTCCACCTCAATCGTTTGCCCGCACAACGGCGCGCTCGTTATCGTCCGCAGCGGTGATGTAATCTGCGCCGAGCCGGTTACTCGCCGAATCGGTCCGAGCAGAGCGACAAGCGCGGTCAGATAGTACGGACCCATGTCAAACATCGGACCGCCCCCGCGCTTATAGTAGAATTCTGGCGCAGGATGCCAGCCTTCATGACCTCCGCACAGCATAAAGCCAGTCGCGGCAATCGGCTTGCCAATAACGCCGTCTTCGATCAGCTTCAAGCATGTCTGAATACCTCCGCCTAGGAAGGTGTCAGGCGCACCGCCAATAAGCAAGTTCTTCGCTTCAGCAAGCTCCAGCATTCGCTTGCCGTCTTCAAGCTCAACAGCAAAGGGCTTCTCGACATAGACATGCTTGCCCGCCTCCAGCGCACGAATGTTGACCTCCGCATGCGCGGCTGGGATCGTCAGGTTAATAATGATATCTATGTCTTCATCACTCAGCATCTCCTCGACCGTTAACGCTCGGGGAATGCCATGCTTCGCCGCTTTAAGCTGCGCGCGTTCCAGATCTAGATCCGCGCAAGCTGCCAGTTCAACCTCTGCAAAGAGCTTTAGGTTGTGGCAGTAAATATCGCTAATATTACCGCATCCAATAATCCCTGCGCGCAATGGTTCAACTTCACGCTTATTGTCCGTCATTTCATTCGTCCTCCTCTTGCTCCCTAATCTATGCTTTTGCAGCTTCTTACTTCGCAGCCCACTTCATGCCGCGTCTCATCATGCCAAGCGTTTCCGGCATCGCGACAATATCCACCTGGTGGCCTAACGAGCAATAAAATACCTTGCCCGCTCCATACTGCTTCGTCCACGCAACAGGCATGCGCACGTGGCCATTAAATACCGTATCCGCCAATACATGAATGGCTGGGTCCACATGCATGTAATACTGTTCTGACACGACAGTGAAATCCTGCATTCCAGCTGTGATCTCATGCTCGTGATCCTTAATATGTACCTGATATACGACACCATCATTGCCTGGATGCGCTACCCATTGACCGCCAACCATGTACTGATACTCCGTCTCCTTGCGGAACGAATCGCCCATGCCTCCATGGCAGCCTGCAATTCCTACACCGTGCTCGTGAACGGCACGCAGTAGCGGCTCCAATTGATCGGATGCAATCTCCCCCATCGTCCAGCATGGGACGATTAGATTCATAATGGACAAGTCTATAGTCTTCAAGCTGTCCAATGTATTCGATATATGAACTTCAAAGCCTTCTTCTTGCAGCACTCCTGCAAGCAGCTCCGCTACCTCCTGCGGCTGGTGACCCTCCCAGCCTCCTTGAACGATTAATGCACGCTTCTTCATCGCTATTCTCTCCTCTTCTCGAATGTCTAAGATGATCATAGACTAGCTCTTAACCTAAATACGAACTACTGAATCAAAAGACGGAAGCAATAAGAACTTCCTTCTAATAAATATACAAGATGAAACACAAAAAATCCTTTGAACCTACGATTCAAAGGATGAGGGAATGAATATTTATTTTACATCCGCAGCATGTACGGATGACTCGTGTGATTGTGTGTGCAGCTCTTTAATCATATGGTTGAGTAAATACTGCTCCTGATGCGTCAACCCCTGTTGGTTATCCTGCATCAAATATTGATGGATATGCCGTTTCATCAGTTCCTGGCGACGCGCTGTCTCGGATAAATGCATTTTATCGCTCCTTGTTTGTCATGAGATCCAGATTGAACGTTTATTAGTATAGCGAACAGCGCGAATTTGAGGAAATGAGAAATGACTGCAAGATTCATCATATTCGGGCTTCTGGCTTCATCTGGAATACTGATCACAAGGAGATGAAAATATACTGCTTCATCCTTACATATTCTATCCAACTTCTCCAAGAAAACGCTTTATCATGGAGAAATGTGAACTTTTATCTACAATCTTATCACTAACCTGCGGTTAACAACTTGAAGCGGCTCTTAATCATCCAGGCCCGCTCTTTGCGTTTCGCATATTTCGGTGAAGAACGGTAGATTCGTATCGTTTCTTCCCAAGCTGCTATAGCATCTTCCTTGCGTCCGATCTCCGCATACAAGCTGCCCATTCGATAGTACCCCTCACAGGACGAGGAATGAATGCCGCCGAACTCTTCTAATAGAGCAATCGCCTTCTGCTTATCGCTGACTGCATAATGCTTCGCAAGCCGCAAGTAGGGCTGACCATACTTTACACGCGGATTAATCTGCAACGCATAGCGAATCGCAGCTTCGCCGCGCTCCGTCTCACCTGTATATAGATAACAGGTTCCGAGGTCGTCCCAATACTCAGCAGATTGATCCATGCAATCCTGCAGCGGCTCCAGCCACTTGCGGGCTTCACTGTAACGACGGCGTTCGATAAGGAGATGGGCCAACTCCAGCTTGGAAGACGTATCATGCGGATTCGCACCAAGCTCCTGATTGAGCTTCGATATCCGCTGCATACGTCGAATGGGACGCATCATACTTGGTGATAAGCCTATAAAACGACGATCTATGAAATATAAAAGGAGAAGCAGTACGATAATAGCTATAAATGGATTGCCAAAGAACCACCAGAGAAAGGAAAACCCCAAAAATTTCGACAAGCTCAATCACCTCTTCAATTTTTGTTACGCACACTATACCATGTTTTAGAGTTCATGTCCTATAACTGCTTGTTATGCCGCAAGTCTTGCGCCAGCTCCTTGTAGATGGATATCACATCTTCCAGCTTCATTCTCACGAGGCCGCTCGAAGAAGGAGCCACGAACTCCTTAACCCCCGAGACTACAGGAACGGTCTGAAATCCCCATGCTGCATGACGATTGCCGCTGAATGCCTCGTACACCCCTTTTCCCACAAAGCACACTCGCTCTGGACGAAACAGCTCTATCTTTCGTTTGAGCTCTCGGCTTCCTTCCGCATACTCCTCTGAGGTAATCTCGGCAGCAGTTCTTGTTGGACGCGGTACAATATTCGTGAAGCCGATCCCCTGATCCAACAGATCCTGATCTTCATCCGCACTGTAACGCCGTTCGGTTATGCCTGACTGCTCAAGAATCGTCCAGAAGCGGTTGCGCGTATTCGCGTAATGATGACCTGTTTCTCCTGATCGGATACTCGGATTATAACCGACGAACATTAATTTCATATTAAGCGCGATATGATCCGGTATAGGTTGAATGCTAGCCATCATGCGCCCCCCTTGTCGATAGTTGTTCTATTTCTATTATTACCTGAAATGAGCAGCAGGAAGCAACTTCATAAGTACATCATAGAGATGTTTCGACGCTAACAAAAGAAGTCTCCCCCGTAAATATCCAGAGGAGACTTCGCTATTGGTGTATGGTCAGTCTGTTAAGATCTGCTCTATTTCGTTCAATTCCTGCTCATCAAAGTTCAGGTTGTCAAGCGCCTTTACATTCTCCTCGATCTGACTCACGCGGCTTGCGCCGATTAGCGCCGATGTTACTCGACCGCCGCGGAGCACCCATGCAAGCGACATCTGTGCCAGCGACTGGCCGCGGCGATGTGCAATCTCATTCAGCTTGCGTACCTTAAGAATGACGTTCTCATTGACGTCTCTCTCTTGTAATGCACCGCTTGTCTTATGCGCGCGAGAATCTTCCGGGATCCCGTTCAGATAGCGATTCGTCAGCAGTCCTTGCTGCAGCGGGCAGAATGCGATGCTGCCTACGCCATTGTCCACGAGCACGTCCTGCAAGCCGTTCTCGATCCAGCGATTCAGCATGGAATAGCTAGGCTGATGGATGAGCAATGGTGTCCCCAGATCCTTCAGAATGCGTATGGCCTCCGCCGTCTGTTCCGCACTATAGCTGGATATGCCAATATAAAGCGCCTTACCTTGACGAACGATCTGATCCAGAGCACCCATCGTTTCTTCAAGCGGCGTATCCGGATCGGGACGATGAGAGTAGAATATATCCACATAATCGAGCCCCATGCGCTTCAAGCTTTGATCCAAGCTTGCCACCAAATATTTCTTAGATCCCCACTCGCCGTACGGCCCTTCCCACATATGATACCCAGCTTTACTTGAGATAATCATCTGGTCGCGGTAAGGTTTAAAGTCGGTTTGGAGTATTCTGCCGAACATTTCTTCAGCAGACCCTGGGGGTGGACCGTAATTGTTAGCCAAGTCAAAATGAGTAATTCCCAAGTCAAATGCACGGCGCAGCATCGCGCGACCGTTCTCGTATGTATCGACTCCGCCAAAGTTGTGCCACAGACCGAGTGAAATAGCCGGAAGCTTCAGCCCGGACCTGCCGCAGCGGTTATAAATCATATGATCATATCGTTTGGGACTGGCTGCATAATCATGCGGATAGCCTATTGGATTCATATGGATCGCTCCTTCACAATATGGTTTGTTCTATCCATAATACTGTATACCATCATGGTTGTATTATATAACATAGAGGCCGCGATATCATCTAAAGTGAATCAAATCGAATAGAATGTGAATGGTTACCGATTATGTTTCTTCTGTCTCGGATAGCTGTAATCAGGACCAAACTTTTGTGAGGATAGAGGCTCGGCAACCAGACCACTATAAGCATACATTCTCGGCGCTGATTCGCCCTCAGCCGTCAAGAATGATGCAGATGAGCAAAGGAGATATGCCTAATGTCTATTCCTAAGAACCGTCGCGAAAATGCGAACAAGATTCGTAAGCAAACTCCTCATCCACACGGAAAGATCAAGTCGTTCCGTGAGCTTGCGGAGGAAGTGTAAGGAATAACAGTACCGCTTGCTCTCTTTAGCTTGCCCAGCTTCACACAGAATAACAGTCGGCCGAGCTGCCTGCAGCAGCAAAGCCGACTGTTATTCCATTCTTATTGCAGCGCACGATCAATCTGGCGCATATGATGACGGTCATGATCCGCGAAGTCCTCGAAATAGGACTCGATCGTAAACTTACCATAATCGGTTGTATAGGTATCCTCTGGAATAAGCTCCAGCGCTTGAATAATCTTCGTTCGGTAGTGTACCGTTGAATTAATGATCTCATCCTGTGACATCTTGCTTCCCTGTTCCGCAGCATCTCGATTGAACTGTTCAAACGATAGATTTTCCAAAGTAATCGGCTGCTGCAGAGAGATGGGCTCGATCGCTGCTTCATAGAAGTACTTATCCCATAAGAAGATGTGACTTACACAATCGCGAATGCTCCACTTGCCTTCAGCGAGCGGCATCGTCCAACGCGCCTCATCCAATTGTCTATACTGTTCAACATCGTCTATTAGCTGCTGCATAGCTTGAATACGTTCTGATTTCGTTAGCATCTGATCACACCGCCCCTTAGTTATAGATCACATACAGCTGTACAAGTCCGTAGGTAAAGCTGGGTATACTCACTAGAAACACAGCGATGACACCTGCTATGCGTTTCCTTAGATCTTCCTTATCATCTGAGCCCAAATAGTCCAGCAGGTCTGCCGCACAACCGAAGGCGTAGCTTAGCAAAAATACGCCCAACATTCCAATGAACTCTACTGCATGCCATCTTCCATGATAGAGATCATATAGGAGCAATAGTAAAGGAATCACAATGCCTAGGGCAGTGCCGATAATCCATTTCATGAGCCATTCCCCTCCTGTCCTACGACTATTGCTAGCTTAGTGTCAACATATTCTATGAGTATGACAGTGCTGCAAGCATGATAGTAGTACAATAAGGAGAGTTGGACCCAGCTAATGCTTCATAGTCCTAATTATCATAAACTAAAATGGAAATATTTTCAATTATTTATTGTTTCGTTCTACTTCTTCAGATTCTTCAGAAGCATGTCGCCGATCCCGACATTGTACCCGGCCCATCCGTAAGTCGCAGTCAGTTCTTCCTCCACGATCACGGCCAATGGGAGCTTCTTATCCGTTATATCAAAGCCATTGTACAGTGAATCGATATCATCGCCGATTGCACCTACAACAAGCTGGATATGCGGAACCTCCTTCAGTGTTTTCATAAGGGTAGGGTCATTCTGGTCCTGAGCATCTTTCAAGATAAGTACAGTCGCAGGCTTCAGCGAATTGAACTTGTCCTTTGATTCGATGATCTCATTCAGCAGATGCTCGGTTGGCTCAGCGCTGACATCCAGCCAGGATACAATATTGCGGTTCGGATTCAAGAGCGCGGACAGCTTGACAGGGTTTCCGTCAAACGTCTTAAGCTCATAATCCCTTACTGGTACCGCTCTCGTCAGTCCTTTAACTTCCGCCAACTCAATCGATAACGCCTTGTGTTCGTTCGCTTCCAATTGGACATGATACAGTTTATTATGCAGCGTCCCATCCGCTTGGCGATCAGCTGTAATCACTCGGTATGTGCCCGGCTTCAGCTCAAAGCGAATCTCGTCACTAGACCAAGCGCGGTCTTCAAAGTCCAAGGTCGTGAAGTGTCCATCTTCGAGAATGGCGACTGAATAGTTGCGATAATAATCGAAGCTGACATCGCTTGCCTTCTTCAACGTTAACGTTGCTGATCTAGGCTGCGCCTCGTTCGGGCGTGTTGGAGCGATAACCCACGCGCCGTGATTCCAATACTCGATGACACCGTCAGCCTTTTCAATTCTTGCTGGTATGCCTAATGTTCTCATGATGGATACACAGAGCAGCTTCTTCGACAGCACGCTTCCAGCCTTCAACGCAAGCAAGCCTGCAGGAGAAGCACTTAAGGTCTCATATTCGAGCTCATTGCACGTCTTGATCGCCGCATCCACATAGCGGTATATCGACTGTGGATCAGCTTTAAACGAACGCTGCTGCTCTTCTGAGATGGCTGCTAGTATGGCCGAACGGTATGGACTGATCACCTCATATGCGATGCGCGGGCATAGCAGATAGGCTGTAAATATATCGTTATCGTATGCTTGAAGATATGGTATAGCCGCTATCAAATGATCTCTAAGTATCAGATTCGTGATATCGGTCAGATCCTTCTTGTTCAAGGACTGCAACAGCGCTATCTTATAGGCAAGATACTCGTTCGTCGTCTTATCTTCTAGGAAAGCGATGATCTCAGCATAATTGCCTCGCGATTGCTCCAACAGCGCCGCTGCATCAGCGGCATACTCACCGTACTTCGCCGCATAATCTGTTGCCCGTTCCCCATTGCAAAATGTAGCCTCATAAGCCTTCCGCTTGCTCTCTGCTTCTTGGCTGCGCCGTTTCTGCTCATGCTCAACAGCGGTTGACAGCACCGGTTCGTCTTCCACTCCACCTGTAGGCGGAACAAGTGTAAGATCAACGATCGGTGTCGGCACTCGATGGCACTCATCTAAAACAAGCTCGATGCTGTCTGCCACCCGAGTGTCCATTTTCTCCATAACATAGTGACGTTCATGATGTGCAAATACGACTAGATCTCCGTATCCGGTTCTAAAGCTAACTTCACCCGCTTCATTCGTCTTCAGGATGGCGAGCGAAAATAACTCGGCGTAGTTCATAATCTCGAAGCGGACGTTGACGCCTTGTAGAGGAGCGCCTGCTGTATCCACGACACGCACGGATATCATCTTCGTATCCGCATAGCGATCCAGAATCGTGATCTCTGTTAATTTGGAAGACTGTGCAACGATTTCATCTCTTTCAACGAGATCGGAGAATGCCTTGCTGTGAATATGCATTCCCTTCGATGCCGCCAGTCGGAACCAGCCTGTATTCAAGCGCATCTCCGGTTCGCATGCGCCAAGGAACTGCCATCTGCCGTCTATCCACACCTCTACCCAGGCATGGTTATCGTCACAATGTGTCCATCTAGGAGCATAGCATTGTCTTGCCGGGATACCGACGCTTCGCAAGGCCGCGACCGCAAGGGTAGACTCTTCTCCGCATCGGCCGTACGCATTTCTCAAGATTGTAAATGGAGACGCTGTACGAATATCCGTGCTCTGATAAGTCGCCTTCTCCAAGCACCAGTAGTTAACGGCTATCGTTGCCTCATAGATGTCCATATCTTTGATCGTCGGATATATTTCCTCAAAGAATGGTTCTCGGTAGAATTCCACATTTTCATTGTTGATCCGGTATTGCAAAACATAGTTTAAGAACATCGTGTCTTCGATTTCTTTGCCCCATGGCGTGATCGCTCTTACCTTCAACGCGTGTCGAACAAATTTCAAAAATAACTCGCCATCATAATTCGCCATGTCGCTGATCGGCATATGCGCGTACAAATACTGCATGCAGACCATTTCTTCAGCTGTGCATGTGTCGAGTACATCAAATAGCTCTTGCGCACGCTCTCCTGCAAGCAGCTTCATCTGTTCAAATTTGAGTGATAGTTCCCTTTGTTGTGCAGTTGTTAGCATATGATCACCTATTGTTCACTAAGAAGTTGGTATTGCTGTAACTCAAATGGTATAAAACGCTTCCATGTTGATTAACTTTAACCCTTATCGTCTATCATTTCAATGATGAAATGATGACTATGATTCGAAAAAATCGGCATCCCACCTGCATTTGATCAAAATAAAAAGCAGCAAGGTTCATTCCTCACTGCCTGATTTGCCATATGGAGATGTCCGCTTCTCTACTCATTCCACACCCTAGTAACTTGCTTCAGAACACGGCCTTCAAACTCGAGCTTATAGATATCCGGCATCGTCATAGACTTCCAGAATTCATAATCATATGCAGGGTTAAAATGGTTCATCATCAGCGTCATAATATCTCCGTGTGTCCCCATCACGATGCTCTTGCCGCTAAATTCATCTAACAGATGATCCATAATCTTCACTGCTCTTTGCTGCGCATCGCTGCTTGATTCACCGCCATCGAATGCAAAGCTTCTATCCGTATATAACTTGCGCTTTGCTTCTAAAAAATGAATATCCGTGATCTGCCCCATCGTTCGTTCTCTCAGATCCTCGAACATTTCAATGCTTGCGCCGCATGAATCCGCTAGATTCTTAATCGTGAGAACGGCCCTCTCATAGGGGCTCGAGACGAACAGATCTATTTTCTCTTTCATTAGTATCGACTTGATGGTGAGGGCGTCAGCTATTCCGCGATCTGTTAACCCGCGCGTCCGCTCCATGCCCTCAACGAACAGAGACTCAGCGTGTCTCACAACGTATATCTTCGTATTCACATGACGGCCTCCTGCCTTAACGATAGTAGCCATATAATCCCCATTCCCGCCCTCACCAGACCAATAAATCAGCACGTGGTAATAACAATAAGCTGTTAATATTACTTATGTGCGTAAGCACTCTTGTAACATTACTGGGCTAAAGTGTCATAATTGTTTGACATGGCCCCGCGTCTCTCCTATGAGATCCAACATGCCCGTTGGGTGGTTGTGCTCGCTTCTATTGGTTGGCTACCTACACGGCTACTCTTCTATCAGATCTGTCGTCCAATTTAGTTGTTGGATCTTAAAGTCTAACTCTCTGTAAGACTTGGATAGATCATCGACCTGCTTCTGAATGATTGCGACATCAATCGTTCTATAGTATTTAACTTCTGATCGGGTGTACCGATCCTGCTTAATCGTTGCCTGTTCCAAGAGATCATGTAAGATTTTGCGCTGCTGCATAAGCTTATCTCGTTCTGCCAGAGCATCAGCGATGCTTAGCTCGTCATTGAATGCGGTCAATGCATTCGACTTATTAATCTTTCGAATCCAGCTGGTCAGTTCGTTGACTGTACGCTCAAGTTCAGTGATCAAGGCATTAGGCTCTTCTGCGGGGATCTCTCCTTCTTGAACCTTGACAACTCTCTCTAGTCTTTGCTTAATCTGGGCAATCTTCTTTTGACAATCCGCGCGAAGAACTAACGCTTCTGCTAGCTTCATGCATTACCCCTCCTATGAATGGCCGTACTTTATTAACAAAGCATCGCTAGACTCCCAGCGCTATCCTATTCATCTAAGAACTTTAACCCTTTCGCGGCCAGAGCCTGGCGGAGCAGTTCAACTGCCTTGGGCCCGATACCGTGCAGCTGCTTGAGCTCTGACTCCCGAATCTGTGATAGCTGCTCCAAGCTCATTATGCTAGAGTTCGAGAGCGCACGCAGCGCGGGCTTCGCCAAGCCATGCGGGAGGTCATTTTCCTGATTATGCTTATGCTTCATTCCTGCCATAACCTCTTCCCTTTCGCTAGAGCTTGGTTACCATCGTAATGGATGTGCCGACCATGCCCACCTCTTGAAATCCGAAGCGCTGATACAGCTTAACCGCCGCTTGATTATCTGGTGCTACGCTTAACGACAGTTCCTTAACTCCCTGCTCGTTCAGCTCTTGGATTAGTCGCTGCATCAGAGCAGTTCCAATCCCGCATCCTCTATATTCCGGCATTAATGCCATACCTAGTTCGGGTACATCGTCAGCGACATATCCGAAACCTTGGTTATCCTCCGTAAAATACCGCGCGGTAATAGACCCAACAGGCTGGCCTTCATGATTGACTGCTTTGTAGCCCAGATCTCCTTCTCTTCCCCACCCATCCATATACTTTGATATATAAGGTTCATTAAGTATATCTCGGCTGAATGGTTCCTGGCCTTCTGAAACGTGCATGGATTCATACAGCATATCCCACAAGAAAGGCACGTCCTCACTAGTTACTGGTCTAATCGAATATGACTTCACAATGATCACCTTTTCATTTCTATATCCAACTGCTTAGCGAGCACACCATTATGGAATTGCCTTCATCAAGTCTTTATTGTGTTTCAACAGCACGACTTTCTCCTGATAACGCTCCAGCAGCTGCATAATCTTCTCTTTATCTACTCTATCGTATTTATGATTCCATTGCAGCATCTTCCAGAGCCCTTTGAGTGTCTGCTTGTAATTGGATCGCTCGATTCGAAGCCTCTGCTTCACGAACCGCTTCACGATTCTAACATCTCTGATATAGACGGGCGTATCGATATAGATGATTAGATCTGCTTCTTCCAAGCTCGCTGCAACCCATTTATAGTAGACACCTTCCACGACCCAGCTCTGCTGCGATACGATGTTGGACAGCATCTCATCTCTGATTTCAGGCGGATTCTTGCCGGCAAATTCAACGGAACTGCTCCACATGACGTTATCCAGCTCATATATGGGTAGTCCCAGCTTCTTAGATAACATCATAGCGGAAGTTGTCTTCCCGCTTCCTGTTGCGCCTATAATATGCACTCTCTGAGGTGGTGTCATGCTCGACTCCTTATCTTATTTGCGTATTGATGTTGCACTGTACCCTGCTATAAATAGAAATCATTTTTTCTGTATCGGAATTAAGATCTCAACAAACTCTTCTTCACCATTTTCTTCATAGTAAAAGATCTCGATCGGGCAAGAGTTATCAAGAAACTTCTGTCTATATCCGTTCTCATTTATCCATTGGAATATCTTCGTATATGCCTCACCTATGGACTTGTTCGTGCAGTTCACCTTTGCATACTCCATGGCAGGCAGCTTGAAGCCTATCATTCCCTCCGGCACGGAGTTCAGATCTTCTACTTCAAGGCATGCAAAATAAGTCGCGAAGATTCCATTGCACATATAAGGGGAGAATAGGGCTTCTTTATTCAACGCATTCGGTATCTCATCTCGGCGATCTTCGAACTGTTTCTGGATCTGAATCGCTGCATCGGGATATGATTGCGGAAAATTAGCTGTAATGCTCTGCCCAACCAATTGAACCTCTCTCGTCGTAATCTCACAATGCATATGCACCATGTTCTTCGTCACCATATTATCGTCCCTCTCCCTTATCATATAGAAGATCAACTCTCGACTCTTATCTATTCGATAACCCCGATTGTATTCCTTTCTAATAATTCCATAATTATGTTGATTTTGATCAATGTGGTCATATGACGAAATCTATTAATTACAGTCTGCTTATCCAGCGATCGAACCATAAGCGCACAACCAAGCAGTTCTCATGCGGACCGTACGGACGTTATTTGCGCGAAAATGGGGGCTTTGGGCTGGTTAGCGGACCGTGGAGCCGTTATTTGCGGTTCATGCGGCTGATTTCCACGGATTGTTCACACATAACGGATCGTCTGTCCGCGGACCCTGCCAAATGGGCCACTTTCAAGCAAATAAGGGCTCCTGTGTCCGCGAGCAGGATGCGACGATTATGCACAACTGGGCAATCGGCAACCTTGGCAGCCGCACAGGTCACGAGCGGACCGTACGGACGTTATTTGCGCGAAAATGGGGGATATTAGCTGGTTGGCGGACCGTGGAGCCGTTATTTGCAGTTCAAGCGGCTGATTTCCACGGATTGTTCACACATAACGGATCGTCGGTCCGCGGACCCCGCCAAATTGGCCACTTTCGAGCAAATAAGGGCTCCTGTGTCCGCGAGTAGGCTGCGACGACTATGCACAACTGGGCAACCGGCAACCCAATCGGCTGCACAGGTCACGAGCGGACCGTACGGACGTTATTTGCGCGAAAATGGGGACTATCAGCTGGTTGGCGGACCGTAGAGACGTTATTTGCAGTTGATGCGGCTGATTTCCACGGATTGTTCACACATAACGGATCGTATGTCCGCCTACCCTGCCAAATGGGCCACTTTCAAGCAAATAAGGGCTCCTGTGTCCACGAGTAGGATGCGACGATTGTGCATGATTGGGCAATCGGCAACCTTGGCGGCCGCTCAGGTCACGAGCGGACCGTACGGACGTTATTTGCGTGAAAATGGGAGATATTAGCTGGTTAACGGACCGTGGAGACGTTATTTGTGGTTGAAGCGGCTGATTTCCACGGACTGTTCACACATAATAGATCGTCGGTCCGCGTACCCTACCAATTTGGCGAAATTCAAGCAAATAAGGGCTCCTGTGTCCGCGAGCAGGCGGCGTCGGGCCACCCTCATAGCAGCATAATAGGCCGCCCCCCGAATAGGAGACCTATTAGGGAGCAGCCCTTCATCAAACCAACTCGTAATGAGACTATGGAATTCATTTTCCGAAGATGACTCCGATCCTGCCGTCCCGCACCTCAACCTCGTACGTCTTGACCCGTACCCTGTCGCTGAATAAGGACTTCCCCGTCTTGATGTCGAATTCCCAGCCGTGCCAAGGGCAGCGGACGATCTCACCCTTTCGAGCGTAATCATACTCATACACGGAAGAAGGAAGGTTCGTACCCGACACATAACCTGCACAGAGAGGAGCCCCTTGGTGCGGACAATAATTGTTCAGCGCGAAATACTCTCCGTTGATGCGATAGATACCGATCTCTCTGCCTTCCACCTGAACGACTACACGTCCGCCCTCCGGGATATCAGCCTCATTCAGCACCATATGAACCGCCATATTAGCCCTTCGCCTCCGGCATTAGAGATTGTACAACTTCTTCGCATTTTCATAGAATACCTTGCGTCTTCCCTCCGGCTTCATCTTGCGCAGGATCTGATCCGGCGCGTCGAAGTCCCAGTGCGGATAATCGCTGGAATAGAGCAGAATATTCTCCGCGTCGAACATATTGAACAGATCGATCAGATGCTGCGGATTATCCGGTTCCTCGATCGGCTGTGTCGTGAGGTAGCAGTGATCGCGAATATATTCACTCGGCAGCCTCTTCAGCCACGGAACCGTGGAACGCAGCGCCTTATAGTTCTTGTCGAGCCGCCACATAAGCGGCGGAAGCCACGCCACGCCACCCTCGACCAGCACCATCTTCAGGCGCGGGTACTTGACGAACACGCCTTCGGTCACGATGCTCACCAGATGCGCCATAAACATCTGCGCGAGGCAGGTGTGCCACTCGATGTACCTCGCCGGGTAACCGGCGGCGGTCGGCGCCGTTGAGCTTCCGCCTCCTTCCGCGCCCGGATGAATCGCGATGGGCAGACCGTTGCGTTCAGCCGCCTCATAGATCGGATGATAGAACCGATGCCCAAGCGGCATGCGGGCCGCGCTGGAGATGATCACCTCAACGACGTCCGGGTGACCTCCCACCCGGTCGATCTCGCGCGCCGCCAGCGCCGGATCGAGCGTGGAGACGGCGATCGCTCCCTTGAACGCAGGGTGCTTGCCAAGCCACTCCGCGATCAAAAAGTCGTTGTATGCGGAGCAGATGGCCGCCGCATAATCAGGATCATGCGTTGACGAGATGTTGTAGACAACTCCCGTCAGAATCGCATACTCCAGATTGTATTTCTCTATGAGCTGCTTAATCATCAGGTCAGGGTCTGACCCCGCCCTGCCCCCGCCTGGAGGTATGGCGTCCTTCTTCATCACTCCGATCGGAGAGTAATACCCCGATCCCGAATATCCGATACCGGATGCCGCGACCCGTGAGCGCCACGGCTCCGGAAGATACGGCACTAGAGCCGAGTCCTCCTGCTCATTATGGATATCGGCATCGATGATCTTGAAAACTTCCGTCAACGCACTCCCTCCCAACTATTTGCCGCCATATGTCCGTGTATAAGCTGTGTTGTACATGTTCAGCAGTTCATCAGAGCCGAGCTTCTTCGCTTGATCGATAAAATCTTGATACGTCTTATCATTGATTGGCACCTTGCCCGTTACGAATTCTGTTAGCTTCTGCTCTAGGAATTTGTTCAAGTTCGTCAGCTTCGACTTCTCAAGCTCCAGCTCTTCATCCGTCTTCACGATCTGCTTCGGCGCTGGAATGATGTACTCCGCATATCTTGCATTTATATCCTTACTCTTATCGCTCAGGCCGCGTTCCCATACTTCACGGGATCTGGCGTTATCCAAGGTGATCATGTCATACCACACGCCCCAATCCTTGCGCAGCACGGTAAATGGAGAAGTGCCGAATTCCTTCATATAGACCGGCTTGCCGTCCTCCATCGTATATGTCTTGCCTTCAATACCCAGCGAAAGGTATTTGGAGCCTTCATCGCTTACCAGGTAGTCGAGGAACTGAACAGCCCGATCCTTATCCTTCACCTTCGCTGAGATCGAGCGGCCTACGGCGCCTACGACCGGACGCGAGAACTGATAATTCTTAACGCCGTCAGCCGCAAATTGCGGGATAGCATCCAGTTCATAGTCGGCTGTCCCAGCTTTGTGAGCCTTCGCTGTAAGCGATTCCAGATCCGCCTTCCAGAAATAAGTAACAAGCGACTTGCCTGTCAGGATGCGTTCCTCCCATTGAGCTTGCGTGATTAACGAATATTCTGGATCTAGCAGCTTCTCCGTGTACAGCTTATTCAAGAATAAGAGAGCATCCTTGTAGCCGTCATGGTATGGTGCGAACGCGTATTTGTCTGTCGTCGGATCGATATTATAGAATCCGTGAATGCCCGTAAATATTCTTCCGAACGTAGTATAGATCCCCGTATCGCCCACTATAGCATTCGCTGTGAGCGGATAGGAGTTCGGTTCCTTCTCCTTGAACTGCTTCAGGAACTGATAGAATTCATCCAGCGTCGTCGGCGCCTTCAAGCCGTGCTTCGTCATCAGATCTTTGCGGCTGTACCAGATGAAGTTGAAGCCCTTGCCTTCGGCATCCCCTTCGATTACGGGAACCATATAGATGCCGCCGTCCGCTCCTGTGGCTACCGCTTTAGCTTCCGGATATTTATCGAAGAAGCTCTTGATGTTTGGAGCTTTATCCAGGTAATCATTTAAGTTAAGGAATATCTTGTCTGGCCCGTGTTCTCTGCCTTCCTGCGTGGTGACCTGAATGAAGTCTGTCGCGGTGTTCGTCGCGATCATAATCTGTTTCTTCTCAGCGAGCCCTTCCTGACTGACCACCTGGAAATCAACCGATACGCCTGTCTTCTCCTTAATCTCCTTGAATATATCCCAATCCGTGCGAACCTTGCCCTCGGTCCGGTCATATACGAGCCAAGAGAACGTTATCGGCTTCTTAGAGCCTCCGCCCCCGTCGCCGCTATCGGACCCCTTACCTGAACATCCCGCTGCAAGTACCCCGATCAACAAGCATGCGGTTAGAATCATGGCTACATATTTTCTCTTCACGCTTCTACCTCCCTTTTTTCATATCAGAACCACACACGATATAGCGATAGATTCCATGAATCTACAACTATCCAACTATTCAACTATCCTTTAATTCCGCCGATCATAGTGCCTTGAATAAAATACTTCTGCAAAAACGGATACACGCACAAAATAGGCAACGTCGCGATAATGATCATGGCGTACTTCAACGTCTCCAGGTAGGTTAGATCGCCTTCGCCCTGCACATTCGTTCCAGCTATCAATATGTTGCGGAGCATAATCTGCAACGGATACATATTGCGGTCACTCATGTAAATCAACGCTTCGAAGAAGGCATTCCATTGGTTAACGGCGGTGAACAAGCCGATCGTCACGATAACAGGCATCGATAGGGGCATGACGACCCGAGTCAGCACTTGCAAGGTACTGCATCCGTCTATCGTCGCCGCATCTTCCAATTCAGCAGGAAGCGCCTCGAAGAAGGTTCGCATAATGAATAGATACCAGGTGCTGATCAATGTCGGGAGGACCATGGCCCAGATCGTATTCAACAAGCCCAATGACTGAACCACGAGAAAGGTCGGAATCATTCCGCCGCTGAACAGCAAGGTAAATGCAGCCAGCATCAATATGATTCGGCGTCCAGGCAGCCACTTCTTCGACAATGGGTATGCCATGGCCGCAGTTGCGATTAAGGTGAGCACAACGTGAAGAACTGTATAGCGAATCGTATTCCAGTAACTGATCCACAGATCCGAGTTATAGATTAATTGCTCATAGGCGATCCAAGTGATATCCTTCGGCCATAGCAGCACATCTCCTCTTGCCACCAGCGCATTGTTAGAGATCGAGGCGGAGAATACATAGATCATCGGATAGACCATGACAATGATAAACAGGATCAAGAAGCCATAATTTAAGATGTCAAACAGCCGTGACCCAACACTTTCTTTGATCTTCATATCCGTCCGCCTTTCACCATAGACTGGTCTCCGAATATTTGCGAACGATACGGTTGGCTGACACGACAAGAATAAGCCCGATTAGGGATTGGAACAGTCCGACAGCCGTAGCAAAGCTGAAGTCCGCATCCAGAATACCTCGCCGATAAACGAACGTATTGATAACATCTGAAGTCTCATAGTTCATAGAGTTGTACAACAGCAATATTTTCTGGAATCCGATCTCCATGAAATTGCCGAGCGTAAGCACAAACAGAATGATCATGACAGGCAGCATGCCTATGAGCGTAATATGACGAATCTGCTGAAACCGATTCGCCCCGTCCATCTTGGCCGCTTCATATAAGGTAGGATCGATCCCTGCGATCGCGGCAAGGTAGAGAATCGTTCCCCAGCCTATCTTCTGCCATATCTCCGAACCGACGTATATCGTCCGGAACCATTCCGGCATCCCCAGAAACATGATTGGCTCCATACCGAATATTTTCACTAGAAGATGATTAATGACACCTGTGGTCGGCGAGAGAAAGGTAACCAGTATCCCGGCGATAACGACCGTGGACAAGAAGTGGGGCATGTAGCTGATGGATTGTACCAGTCTCTTAAAAAATTTGCCGCGAATCTCATGGAACAAGATCGCCAATACAATAGGTGCTGGGAAATGAAACAATAGGTCATACATATTCAGCATCACTGTATTGCGAATCAGCTTCCAAGCATCCGGGGTCACATAGAAGAACTCGATGAAATGCTTAAGTCCGACAAACTTGCTGTCCCATATGCCTCGACCTACAGAATAATCCTGAAACGCGATAACGATCCCATACATCGGCATGTATCTGAAAATGATGTAGTACAAGATCCCAGGAAGCATGAGCAGATACAGCGCTTTATGGCGTTTCAATATATACCAGATGCGAGAACTTCTTGACACAACCTCCCCCCCTCTTCGCAGTGTATTGACGGCGGATTGAGCGCCGTAGGTCTAACTATAGGCAGCCGTTATTGGAGCGTAAAGCGTACTTATTTGTGTAAGGTAGCAATTCTTACAGCCTTGCAGTATACAGAAAAAAGACGCATTCAGGAAAAAAAAGAGACTTCAGAAAATAATGAAGTCTCTCGCTGGCTACTGATGAATCGCACGGTATTGTGCAGGGGTGATCCCCTCATATCTGCGGAACATGCGGATAAATGAATTGCGCCCCCAATATCCTACCTTCTCGGCGATATCGTCAATCTTCCAGTCCGTCGTCAGCAGCATCTCTTTTGCTCTCATCAATCTATATTTCGCGATGTAGTCCACATATTTCTCCCCGACTTCTTCCTTGAATGTACGGCTAAAGTGTCCTACTGACATGTTCAAGGTTTCCGCAAAATAATCGATCGACAGCTCCTCATCATAGTGCTCGTGAATGTACGTCAGAATATCATTGAATTTCTTGACCTTATCTCCGAACTCTGCTATAGGAAATAGGTGTCCGTGAATATCTGCAAAGCACGCCTTGAGCTCATCACCCGTGATGCATCGATTCAGCTTCTGATACAGATCCGCATAGAAGGACACATTGAAATCCTTGCGGTCAACTTCAACCGCGCGAATCCACGTATTCAGAATATCCGTGCACAGTTGCTTCATCTGGACGACCGTCGTATTCATGTGAACGCCCTCATCAATCACATCGTATACATACTGAAGCAGCTTGTTATACTCGCGTGTCTTGTATTGGTTCAGCATATGTGTTACTTCCTGCACCGATAAGAAGGTATCGCACGGGACAGAATCAGCTTCCGTGTTGACCGTGCAGATCTCAATGTCTGAATGAAGTCTCCGCCGTTGAAGCGCAGACATCGCAGTCTCATACGACAGATGCAGATCTTCGATGGTATGCACATTCTGGCCGATGCCGATCGACGCTTTGAAGTAGGTGCTGTATAGCTGCAGCGCCATCTTCAATAGGTTCGCATCCTCCATCGAAGTTAGATGGAGGAACGGATCTTGATGGACGACACATGCCAGCGTATCCGGCTTCGTCTGGCAGAACCAGATCGTCGGGGGAAACAGTTGATGAATGCGCTCCTTAAGCTCCGCCATCAGAAACGATCTCGAGGATTCGGATAGCACTTCGTATTCCGCGCTGTAATGAAAGGCAATGCACAGAACGGTGCGCATTGCTTTCTTGCTGTACGTGAATCCGATCTCCTTCGCATACGTTTCGATCGACAGTTCATCCCGATACTCGCCCAGCAGCATCTTCGCGATAAAGTGCTCCTGAACGATAGGCAGCATGCCGTTGATCAGCTGGGATAACTGCTTATTCTCGATTACCAGCAGCCGGGAGAAGCGGTTAATGACATCAAATTCGTTCTCTCTTGCACCCGCCTGACTGGTGGCAGGGCGATGGGACTTCAAGTTCTCTTGGATCTCCATGATCGGCCGATAGATGCGGCGGCTCAACATATACGATACGATGCTCCCCACCATGAGGAAGAAGGCCAGGAACAGCCAGATGATCATTCTGGTCATATCCGCGGGCTTCATCAGCAACTGCTGGTCTATGATACTCAGATAATGCCAAGCATCATCGAAACCGGATGGAACGACTAGCAGCGCCTTGTCTCCATTGATCATATACCTCGTTTCCTTGCTGTCACTCAAGTCTTGGCGGGGAAGCACATTCAGCAGGCTAATCTCTTCCGTATCCAGACCAGCTCTGCTTAGAACTTGCCCTTGGGTGCCGATTATAGCGGTTCCCGTCACCCATTCCTGCTGAATGCGTATGAGCTCCTGCAGCTTATCATGTTGAACGTTAACGACGAGATACACATCTGGAGAGTTCGTATTGAAAGGATAGCTCATCACGGCGGGAATGACAGTACCCTGCTGCTCTAAGAAGCTCATCATTTTTTTACCCATAAAATTCGTCCTAAGAGACGTTTGCTGTTGTTCGGTCAGCGGATAGGAATAGTTAAAGTAATAGTATTTGTCCGTATAGATATCAGCATCAATCACCAGGTCATGTTGTACAAAGTACAAATACGCTTTGGACACTAAAGCTTCCGATTGCAGCTTGTTCAGCTGCTCCCGCAGAACTTGAATCAGCTCAGCGCGTTGGAAGGGATCCTGATTCTTATCCTCCACTGCGTTCAACAGACTGCGAATGTTGGAGTTGCTGAGCATGTTAATCATATTTGTCTTCAGCCTATTGAACTCGGTATCAGCCTGCTCCGTAAATTTGCTAATCATCATGTTGTTCAGCTTCTTAGCATCCTCTTCAATCAAGCTGACGACTAGAAGATGCACCAGTATGCTGGCGACAATCACCGGAATAAAGATCAACATAAAGTAATTGATAAAGTGCCGCCAAAAAAAGGCCGCGCGAAAGGAGGGAGTTGAAGATTCAGGAAACACTTAGACCACCACCTATGCTTGGAATGTTGAACATATGGATTACGTCGCGATTTCAACATCAGGTACTGGCATTCTATTTGTTGGAAGTATATGTAATCTTGGTATTAACCTAATATAACGCATTCGAGCAAAATAATTTGTCCGTTGGTGTCGGCATAATTGTGCGGCTAATAAAATCTTCTCATGAGGGGGGATTTCCGATCATTGTAGTCCAGCTGATTAGATATAATGTAATATCGTGCGACCGCTCAACAAAAAAAAGCCGCAGAATCTGCGGCCGAGTCAAAGCAGAACTAGTTTTCCACTGCCGAAGATTATGAAATCTCTGCCTAATTGCTGCTTGAGCTTCATTATTTCCTCGGCAATATTCCAGATAATCCCCGCCCAATACTCATTTCAACCTAGAGTTCACTTTTCATAACATCTTACAAAAGAATTATGGCTCCACCACCGGACCGTAAGCAGGACTCTCCAATGTTTTACCTTCAATGCCTTCACGATTAACAGACGTGATCGCGACCTTGAGATGCATTCCTTTGTCTTCCGCCTTAACGGTATATCTGCTGGCATTCGCTCCAGCTATCTCAGTATATTCACCATACTTATCCGATGCGGATAGCCACTGATAGCGCGTCTTGCCCTCTGGACTGCCATTCACATCAAGATAAGTATATGATCCCGTTAACTCCTCGCCAACAGTGACTTTACCTTCAACCAATGGATTCGTGCCTAACGGTCGATTGGACGCAAATTGAATATCATCCATGTAAAAGGTTCCCTGAACCTGTTCTTCTCCAGGCTGGGCAATGAACATCAATGTGTTCATCGTGGTTAGCTTCGCCTTCTCTTCCTTAGAGAACTCCCATACGAACTGGTTCCATTTGTCACCTTTTGAACTAAACTCTTTCTCGATGCTATTGCCCGAATCGCCTTCAAGTTTAACTAACAGCTTGACTTTCCCTTTCACATTAAAGCTCAGCTCATCCATATCGCTGAAGTCGACCTGATCGAATTGAGCATTAAAGTAAGACGAGGCGGCATTCTTCTTATCGTATTCGACTTTCATCGACTTTAAGCCCGTATATGATTCCTCATTCGATTCTTGCAGCGTATACATTTGATCGGATGTGTTCATTTGCCAGCCGTCATGATTTCGGTTGCCTTCATAATCATCTACAACTTCAGTACCTAGCTGTGTCAGACCAACCATCTTCATCCCAGCCTGAATGTACTTGTTCTGGTTCATTAGATCCCATATGAGCCCTGTGCGATAGTTCTCGATCATAATCATCGAAATGCCCTTATCAATTCCGATAACATCCTCTCCATAGTAAGCAGGAGAAACATCTAAGTTATAGGAGTCCTGAAAGCCATATTGACCTTTCAATTCCGGAATTGAGTTATAATGACGCATGGCAGCAAGCACATCTTCTGGCGCAAATACGATCGACCCGATCGCACCCGCTGGAGGAACCGTCCCATCAATTAAATGCTGATCATTGTTAAATCCAGTCGGCGCTGAGCCGTAACGACCTTGATAACCATTTGGACCATCAGATGCCGTTAATCCCCATGAATTCGGTCCAAACGTCTTGAACTGCTCCGCTTGATCGATGCTGAATTGACGGCTTGTCTTCGTCGCAATAACGGAGTTATCCCACCAGTTTACATTTTCCTCATCGATCTTATAGCGGAGGTCGAACCATGCATATGAGAATTGATGAGTAAAGATCGATCCGAACCAAGAATGGATAAATGGCGGATAGTGGCCATACGACCCTGTTTCCCGAATAAAGTCATAGAACATATCAGGATTTACAGGATGCGTTGGTGAAGCAGCTCCAAGGAAGTACAGCATAAATTGCTCACCGTAAAAGTCCCATGCTCCCGTGAATCCATGTTCCGGAGAATATCCCATATAGAATTGGTTCGTGTCCTTATTGCGATACCATTCCCAATCCACATTCTTATAGAGCTGCTCTGCCTTCTCTTTGACTTCCCCGCCAAAATATTCTCCTGCCGAGATAGCTCCACTTATAAAAATGGCCGTATCGATAACCGATACTTCGCTATTTCCGAAGCGCTGCGCTGTATCCATATCTAAAAAATGATAGAAGAAGCCATTAACCTGCTCCGCCTTTGTCAGCATCGTATCAAGTGTTCCCAGTATGCGCTCTTCTGCTTGTTCCTTCGTAATATATTCGCGCTCTGCCCCGATCACAATCGCCGACATTCCAAAGCCAACCGAAGCTACACTGCTCATGTCCGCATTTCCGGGCGCTCGGTCACGAATCAATCCATATCCATCGCTATTCGGATCTGTATTCGCTTCATTCCAGAAAAAATCAAATGACTTGCGAGTCTCTTCCTCCAGCATCTCCTCATCGCCAGGCAACAGTGCTGCTTGCTTAGGTAACGATTGAACCGGTGCGGCTGGTTGCGACAGAATGGGTATCAACACAAGAGTGAGCACGATCATCCCCGTAATACACAGTAGTAATATCCTCTTTATGCTAACGCTTTCATTCTTCATTGCAATTCTCCTTTACATGCTGTAATAGAACACATAATGAATGATAAGAGCCTTTGCCGCGATCGAAACGTTTCGAAAATAAAGCAAAAAAAGTTACTACCCATGAAGTACAGCAGCATCAACGGCTATTCCATCCTATTTTTTCGTTTATTATGTACCATTTTATATATAAACGTTACGATTTATACTTAATATATCGACTGAAACCGCTTTCGTCAATAGAGGATCTTACTGTCCATTTTAGTTGCTATTGAACCTCAATGACGAACACATAGCTCGAACCGCCCTTGTTCCACCTCGCATAGATGTCATAGATGTACACGCCTTTTTCCTTAGGCACGGTCAGAACGTTTCCGTTGAGATTGGCTTGTTTCGGACCACTCTCACCCAGCCAGATATTCGCACCTAATGTGTCTTCATGCGGCTTCTTCCCGAAACTAATAGTCAGCTGAGCTTCTGGTGAAACAACCACAGGCTTAACGCCTTCATGTTTTACCATCATCGGAGGAGATGCCATATCTGCACATTTTGATCGGAACATCTCGGTCCAGCAATAGGAGCCTTGTAACGCAGCAACTTTATCCTTGCCCGCTTGAATCGTCGGTGAAGGGGGACCCCAACTGAATAGCTCCTTGACCAGCCACCCAACAGAAACGATTACGATCACAACAATCGCGACAGTTACAGCTTTCTTCATGCTATCCCTTCCCTTAAACATTTTCTTTAGATCACACCCTGATCATGATAGTAGATTTCGCTTCCCTCGATTAACGCTCTCATACCTTGCTTGTAATAAGGCATGAATTCATCCGCTTGATCTATATCCACCCACGCAACCTCAGCAATTTCATGAGACCTCACAATTTCCAGACTGCCCCCTATGATCTCTGCTCGAAAAGTGATAAACAGTGCATGTTCTCCTCTGTCTTGAAATAGGCATTCATTTACAGCAACTATACCGTGCACCGCTACATCCAGACCGGTTTCTTCTTTTGCCTCCCTGATCGCTGCTTGCGCAAGCGATTCTGAGCTCTCAACTGCTCCGCCCGGAAGAGACCAGCTGGAGTTTCTATTGTTCTTCACCATAAGCACCTTGGTATTCGACTCATCTACGACCAATGCATAGGATACATCTACACGCCTCATGGGATGATTCCTCCTTCTAATAACACTCTTATTTTCTGGCAGCTATCATCAAGCCTGTCGACCAATTCAACTCAAGCACATGAAAGTCTTCGAGCTCTCTCATCGTCTGAATCAAGCTCTCTGCCTTCTCAGCATGACCTTCAGGCCACGATTCCACTGGCGTCAAGTCATCAATAATATAGAGTCCTCCAGGCTTCACCATTGCTAATGCCTCTTCCAGCAAATAATATTTACCAGGCCAAGTATCCGCGAAAATAAGATCATACTTCTTATCCTTATTCTCTTCGATATACACACCGCCATCTATCGTGACAAACTCCACTCGCTCGTCGACAATGCTAGCTCTTGCAACATTCTGAAAGGATTCATTCATCTCTACCGAAATCAGCTTAGATGACTCATCCATGCCGTCTAGTATCCATGCTGTCGAAACACCTGCTCCAGTACCTAGTTCTAAAAATATCCCATTCCGCTTGGAGCCTGCCAATGTCCGCAGCAGCTGCCCTGTCGCTGTATCGCATGACATCGTAAAGTTGAGTTCACTCGCTCTTTCAGCAATAGCATCTAAACATGCTGGTCTCTTATTCATAGATACTGCTACACTTCCTCTCATAATAGGCTTCGCCAACCGAATGTAACGCACATTGGATTCACGAATGAATTGAAACTGTAGGATCCTGTTCTGCGCCAGCTCTTAGAGCAATATGTAGTGGCTTGCCTTTACGTATTCTCGATTAACCTTGAATCCTATAGATTCATAGAACTTCGCAGCGTCCTTGTTATCCGTATACAGAATTATCACCTGAAAATGATCTTGAGCACATTTCAAAATGTCATCTACCAAGCGTTTCGCGATCCCTCGTCTGCGGTATTTCTCTAACACGTACATTCGACGCAGCCTGCCTATTCCTGCTTGTTCATGATTCGGATCCTGATTCAATCCGCATACGCCAATCAATCGCTCATGATCGTATGCCCCCAACAACATTTCACCTGGCTTATCAAATGTATTCTGACCTAAGCGATATTCCTCAACTAAACGCGCAATATGACGATAACCGGCAAGGCTGCTTTCTTGTACCAACTCTAAGGTATCAACCTTAGATAGATCATGGATACGTTTAATGAAGATATTATTCATACCAATATCCTTTAACTCTTCATACGCATCTCTGAGCCATGGATGTATGACCTGAAGTGATTCCTTCCGTTCCCACAAATAATCGATATAAGCAAAGGCCCCGTGAGTTAGTGACTTATCCAGACTACTGCGAAGCTTATACAGGTATGGCGGTTCGCCCGATTGATCCCATGCGATCTTATCCGCCACAAATAATACCTGATCCAGCTTAGTCGAATTCGCCCTAAGTGTCGTATGACATCCAACCGCATCCAATATCTCGTCATTCGATATTTTGAATATGTCTCTGGCCATCGCCTTCGATAACTTCTGATGAATGATCATAGGGAACATTTCTTCTTCGGGCAGCACTTCAATACCCAGCCTTCTCGCTACAGCAATCCGCTCTTGATTCGGAAACACCGCGCTTATGTCATGCAGCCAGCCCGCGATCTCTGCTGCAGCAGGATCAGCGTGAAACAAGATCGCCACTCTCCTCGCTTCCGCCCCAACATCCATACAATGCTCGGCAGTCTTCGGACAATGATTAGCGTTGAGAAATGTGTAGATGTCATCCCTCAAGTTATTCGTGAGCTCGAAGTTCCGAGTAAGCTCTCCCCATACTGAATCCATCAAGTATCACACTCGCTTCGTAACGATTTTGTGGCATTGAACAACTCGTTTATCACTGCTCTTCTCCCCCACTGCCTCTGCTATAATTGAAACCTTTCCTTAATCATTCGCGCGACTTCCTCTGGACTCAGCATCGTATTATTGATCCTGATATAGTTCTCTTTCGTTATTTCGCCTTCATGGGAATTTAATCGATGCCTCTCCATAGACCGAATAAGATCCCGTTCGGAGAACTCAAGATCTCGTTTAGTCGGCTTGTGCTCGAGTCGATTCGGACTTTTATTGCGTTCGAGCCTTAATTCTACATCCGCCTCAAGCTCAACATAATAGACTGTACCGCCCCTAGACTCGAACATATGACTGATCTTATTTATATAGTCCCATTCACTCTGCATCTCGAACGCCCACACATAAGTGAAGATTAAGCCAGCTAGATCACTCTTGGATACTTCCTCGAAGATTTCTTCTCGAAATATTCTAACCAAGCGTTTCCCCACCGCAGTGCCATAGTTAAAGAAGTTAGAGACGAGTTCTATCGTCATATGGTTATGAAACAGCTTCAGATCCGTTATCTTGGCGAGTTCCTGCCCAACTGTCATCTTCCCGACTGCTTGAGGCCCAAATATGATAACTAGCTTCATAAGATTCTCCCCCTTATCACCTATCTTACGTAAGAATCCAGTATCTTTGAATGGCTACGCCGTCTACGATTGGCTCAGACTCCAGCACACCGCCGTTATTCCGTATGGTCTTAGCTGATCCTATATTATTTTTATCACAGGTAACTAATGCTTTCTCAATCCCCATCTTCTTGAATTCCTCTAAGGCTAGAGACAGCAACTGAGTTGCATACCCTTTTCTTCTCTCGCTTGGCCGTATTCCGTATCCGATATGTCCGCCTCTCTCTAACAGCCATGAATTCAATCGATGTCTAATATTGACGGCTCCCAATACTCGCCTATTTGCCCCAATTAACCAATAGGTCGAACTACTGACTGCATGCTCGGCGAGATTGATTCCTGCCTTTAGATCAGCTAATTCCTTGAGTAGTCCATCATAATCACGGTAATCAAACCTCAAAACGAATGGAACCATCCTCTCTCCAGTCTGACTCCATTCTTCGATCATCTCGATATATTCTTCCTTGAGTTCAGATGTTGGCTCAATTAGATACAGCTTCTCCATGTAGTGGCTCCCTCTGTTCCATGTTATCCGATGTGACTCATTTTAATGAGTTGGAGTTGTTCTTGTTCAAGGCTTCCGTTTGTTTGCGCAATTCAATTAATTCGCATCTTAATGCCGATAACTCTCGTTTAGTACTCTCTATGGTTCGCAACAGTATCGTTCCAAGGGCTATGAGCGCAAGCCCTAATAGCGGTAGGGTGATTTGCTTAATCATCACTCCCATATAGTAGGAATCCGGTGTATCTGAGCTCACCGACCTCGGTATATAACTCCACAGCCCATACAGCAGAACGAGAACACCTATTACAATGACTGCTATCAACCATTTTCTAATATGATCAAATGCCATTAGTACCTCCTTGGGGTAAGAATCTATCACTGAATGATGCTGACATAACAATCTATAACTACTAGCTACTAATTGGTCAAGGCATTGGACAAACACATGATCAATTTCTCTCAGATTTCATATAATAGATTCATGGGGGTGAGATATGTGGATAATGGAATGAAACAAATCCTTAGAAGATATCTTGCAGAACAGAACATGTTTAATATCATGGAGCTAATAAATACTGATGCAGCCAAGGAAGATGTTATCGAGTTGTTTGAAAAAAGTGTGCTCTATCAGAATTCGCAATATCAAAGGATGCTGCTATATCCAAACACCGGATTATCTATGCCTCAAGACCAGTTAGACCAGTTAATCGATAGGTTAAAGAAACAACAGCTACGCCTTCCCACTAATCAACGAATCCACCGTTTACTTCAATTGCTAGACCAAGATACTGATTGTGGTTGCGGAGGCCGTGCTTTAATGAGCATTGAACATCCCGAATCATAAATAAATGGTTAAAGGAGTGCATCAATCAATGAATAGTCGTTCATTTTGGGATATTTGTATTCTGTGTAATGAGAAACGAGACAATTGTAGATGTTCGGATAAACATAAAGACAAACATAAAGTCCAAACCACCTGTTTTATAGAAACACATGTTGTAACATTTGAGAATCGCCAAGCCTGCAATGGCTCAAACCAGTTAGTTTATGAAGATGTTACTAATAATCACAATATAATGCAAATTTCCGTTACTGATCTTTCAGGACCACCTTGTACTGTAATTCTTGTTATCGAAACAAGAAATGACTGCCCCCCAATTGAAAGAATTATTCCTCCACGCATATTTCAAGAGAGCAGTGGTTCGACATTTACCATTCAAGTTGAAGATGTTAAACGTGTATCGATTCGCTGTCAGGGCTCTGCACAAGGATCTTGTTTGTATTCGATGAATATTCAAAAGACATTCTGTATTTGCTGTCCAAAAGATAAAGACTCACATTGTTGTTAATCTCCTCAACTATAACCTGTAATGGAGCTGACCTGATTGGCACATAAGCCTTGAGGGTTGGGCTTTTTTTTATGAAGAATGAATGGCACTATCGTTCGATCACTCTTAATTAAGATCTTTCCATCCTAATGCGGTCTCCATGAATAGCTCTTCCCCGATCTTAAACTCTTTCTTCGTTACGAACTGTCCTCCTAATTTCTCGTAGAAATGAATAGAAGGATTGCGTTCGAGCACCCACACCATCAAGGAGTTATACCCCTTCGACCGCAGTTCTTCGAGCAGTGTATGAAAAAGCCGCTTCCCGTATCCCATTCCTTGAACTTCCTGCAGCAGATAAAATGCATAGATCTCCGCGGAGTATTCAGTGTCTACTTCTCTATTCTTGCCGCCGTCTATAAACCCCATGATATGACCCTGTTCTTCAATTACATAGATAACTTCGTCTTGATGGAGATTATTGAAAATCCATTCCCATCTCTTCGTTCTTGCCTCGATGGATAAGTTGGACAAATATTCTTCCGCAACGATCCCCTTATAAGCGGTTCGCCAACTATTCACATGAACCATCGCTAATCCTTCACAGTCGCGATACGTTGCCAATCGAATGTTCATCAGCACATTCCCCCCTTGGTCTCGGAATCATTTCTGCTGTCCCATTAATCATTCCATCGATTATTTACGACTCCAAGCAATTTAATAGCTGCTATATGTTGATCTTGTATACCCCAGCCTCACCGAGAAAATCCTTTCTCGTTAATCCGCGCTCCCCTAAAAGGATACGGTAATTGGTAATAGTGCCGTCATGTGAGATTATGAGGATACGATTATGCTTATCCTTGCACCAATCTAGTAACTGCTTGGCATAACGCTCAAATCTCTCCAGAGCTATTCGATTAATTCCTTCTTCCCAACAGTCCACATCGAAGTCGAGGGTGATTGCGTCTTTGAAGAGCTTCATAATCTCATCTTTAGAATAGATCTGATCACATGTGAATATCGGGAACTCTGGATTCTGCGGGAACATTCTAGGACCAACAAGTGGAGATATGATGATATGATGATGGTCGGTCAGGATATGCGCTGTTTCAATTGTTCGTTTGGTTGGACTTACGAGTATAATATCGTCAGGTTGAATGGCTAACTCGTGGCGAAGCTGATTGACCTGCAACTTTCCATAACTAGTGAGACCTGGATGTGCTGTGTTTAAGCGGTGCGGATAATCCAGCAAATGTTCACCATGTCCATGACGAATAAATAACAGTTCCATCGACGCCCCCCCACTGATCCCTAATATCCTGCTTCAATAGCTCCGGGTTATTCTCTATTGCCGAATAGTCTGTGATCTCTTCAAGCTAAATGAGTCCATTATCTGCTGCTGCATTTTCATTTAACGCTATAGGATGCACAAAGGCATTATTCTCATTCATAAAATGTCATGTGTTCTTTATCCGCCTTATAATAGTCCAATCTGTCTGCTAACCGCCCCGTATGAAACTCAAACATATGTCCATCTGGGTCCAAGAAGTAGATCGATCGCTTATCCCTAGCATCTCTAGTTCGACTGGGTAATATATTCACTTTCAATTCTACAAGTCTATTAACAAGGGATTCAAAGTCCACATCCTCAACCGTAAAGGCGATATGCGTATACGACCTGTTGTTCTGGCTCCGATCGATCTCCTCTTCATTCAGCGCCAGCCATAAACCATTCAGTTCAAAATAAGCCAATCTTCTTCCCTTCACTAAAAGCTTTGCTTCAAATACATCGGTATAGAACGCAATTGAGGTGTCCAGATTAGATACGGAGAAGCAGAGATGATTGATTTCTTTTATTTTCATGGTTGGTGTCATTCCTCTTCGTTTCATACTCACCTGATAATCCGAGAATGTTCAATCTTAGTTCTGTCCAGCCTCCCCCTGCTTTCTAAGTTCCTTCGTTTCTGCCAATATGGATTCAAGGAGTTTCATGATTCTTTCATCGTTCTTCTGCTTCTTCCTCAACCCGAGATCAATGTTAAATAATACGGCAATGACGATTATTATTAGAATATATATCAATGTCTAATACCTCACCCTCATATTACTCTCGAGAATTCAAGCTAACGCATAAGGCATTCACGAATCTAAGAATTCTAAGGTATTATAAGTCCGTTAATGAATCAGGCAGCTCGATATACATGGAGACACTAGAGATCAGCATCCCGATTAAATCCTCATCCATGTACTGATACTCATCAGGTATGTTCAAGCAGATGATCTTCTTGTTACACGCGGAGTCACTGAACTTCTCTTTTATTCTCCTCAGATGCTTCTTCTCCATCACAAATATGAGGTCTGCCCACCCGATATGCCCTTCTGTTACCTTAATTCTTGCATTCGCCTCTGTACCCGCAGATCGAACTTCATACCCATTGATTCCGTGAAATATCTTCTCCGCCGTTAAGCTTCTCCACTTATTCTGGCTGCATATAAATAAAAGTTTAATATCTAGTCACCATCCACTGTTTATCATTCAACGTGTTCTTCTATTAATTGCACGATCTCTACGTCCGGGTGCAGTTCCTTTATCTTCTGCGCAAACGACCTTACCCCGAAGATTTCTGTAAATGTGTGGCTTCCCACAATTAAGTTCAACCCCATATACTGTGCATACTGGACCGTATATAATGACTTTTCTCCTGTTATATACACATCGCACTCCAGATTAAATGCATCTCGAACGTTATTTGTAGAATTCCCCGCACCTGTCAGTATTCCTATTCGTTTAATGAGCCGGTTAGAATTCTTCCACGACTTTACATCCTCAGCCAATTCATTCTTTACTTTATCTACGAGTTCTTCAAATGTAACAGGCGCATCAAGCTCACCCACACCTGGAACACTTCTATCTTCTTCATGAACTGAACGTTGGATCAGGTTCTCGATCCCGAGCACTTCAAACAACGAATGGCAAGTCCCGAACTCCGCATAATCCAACGGCAAATGTACAAATAAATGATTGATATGATGCTCCTTCAAGAGCGCGTGACATTCTTCTTTCATTCCGTACATGAAATCCCACGCATCATGATGCGTAAAGATCAGCTGAACCTGCTTCTCAGCAGCCTGTCTCACGATATCCCGTGTTATGTTAGTTGAATACCCTATACGATGAATCTCCTCAGGACCGTAATGATAGTGAGCATATTCTTCTCCCTCTTCAAACTGGTCAAGCCATTCTCCAAATAACAGTTGAAATGTATGCTGCAGTTGCGCCCGCTTCATGTTATCCGCCTCCTTAGGATTTGATTGTCGGTTTCGCTCTTACTAGATGAACCATGTTAAGCCAGTGGCTTTCCGCTGTCTGTATCCTCATGCCGGACTCTTCGATCAGACCTAGAATATTCCTTGTATGGTGACATCCAAACGCACGATAAAGGAGAGGATTAAGCGTCTTCTGCATAGCGGCTATCACATATTTTGAACTAATCCCGTGCTCCATGAGTAAAATGACCCCATCCGGCTTGCACCATCTGTTGATCTTATTCAAGACCATTCGCGGATCATCATAACTGCATAGAGATAACGTCGATACGATCGTATCGAACGATTGATCTTCATAATTCATATGTTCAATGTCAGAGCACACACATTCAGCATCAACACGATGATGAATTGCTGCCTGTCTCGCTTTCTCAATCATGGCTGGGCTGAAGTCAGTAGCGGTAATTCTAACACCAGGAGGATAGAATGGAAAATTAGCTCCAGCACCTACCGCAAGTTCAAGCACCTCGCCCTTAGCATGACTCAAGAGATGCTGACGCCATCGTGCCATTTCCGGGTTTTCCCGCTTCTTGGCATATTGGTTCGCTTGTTTATCAAATATACGGATTAATCGCTGCTTCTCCATCATTTCCCCTCCTTATATGCGGTGTAGGGCATATTATGAATCTATCTGATGAATGTGTTCTTTACTCTCTCAGACTTCAGAAAGTATGGTATCCAGATCATACAAGTTATTACGGCTCTAATCATATCTTTCAACATGCTGCCATCATCTAATTCATTAGCTAACGGTATTTGACTCGTTAATCCATAATCAACAATTGCAATGATCAAACTTAAAGTATAGAAAACAATCATCAGTTTAGGAAATATAGTTTTCTTACGATACATATTAAAGAGACAGTAGATACTCAACAGCAGAATAAGAGTATTAAACACTCCTGCGAAAATAATGGAGAAGCCCCATAAAGGATGATACAGCTCTGAATTCTCTGAGGTTAAAGGACCCCATATTTCTGAAGAGAATGATGGAATGGTGTAGTTAAACAATGAGTTAATTATCATGATGATCGTTAAATAGAGTCCAATCTGAATTAATACCAACCATCCACCTAGTCCAGATATACCTAAAGGCAATTGCCTCTCCACATGAATATTGCTCTCTGAAGGCTTGGTTTCCATGATACCCCTCTTTACAATCAGATTTGGATGTATATAGTTTCAATTAACATATAAGATTCATCTATTTCCAACCAGTACTCAACTTCACCATTCAACTAGCACTTGGTCATCTTCATCGTATGCTGTCACATCATGCAGCTCCCCCATGAACATATGTGGTTCTATACTATTGAATGATTCTGGCATTTCTAATATAAATGTATTGTTAACCGCAGTGGTTTCCTGACTCTCACCATTTTCATATTCAATGACTATCCTCTTCGCTGGAATGTCCGTATACACCGCACCCCATATGAAATTCCCGATTCCCTCCTTTTGTTCTGCTACAACCAATAGCGGGATTCCATTATCAGGACTTTTTCTCCATCCTGAACTCTGACTATTATCGTAATAGTATTTGTGATTCTTATACTTATACACGCCGAATACATACTGTGTCTGATCTAGATAAATGACCAATCCATGTTCCTTATCCTCATTCTTAATTGAGATTGGTGTTTCCCATTTAGACTGTACAGCTTCTTGAAGAGAATTATACCCGCACCCACTAATAAGAAACGAGATCACAATGACGGAAATGATGACGTACAGAAGTCTTTTCATAAGTCTCCTTACCACTTGAATTATTCTAGACAATACCTATCCTTTATAATCCAATAATCCTTTTTCTGTCCCCATGAAATGAATACCCCGCTCATCTCAATTTGCAAAATGATAGGTCTTGTAATCCCCGTTATCTGACGAGAATCTTAGAATATTCCCATCCTCAGGAACGCCCTCGAAATAGGCACCGATACAACCAGTTGTACATCTGTGTCCAGATAATAGAATGTTCACGTCACGATTACGATACTTTGCCTCTAATTCCTTCATAAATTCAAATATTCTGTTCACATAGCAGTCGATATCTTCAACTCCCCTATAAACGCTCGGATCAGGAATAACGCCAGCCATCTTAACTTCGCCCTTCATTAACCGATCCGCTTCACCTAGATCATATACGTCAAGTCTGGAATCAATGATGGCTTCAATTCCGGTAGCAATCCCCGCTGTTTGAATCGCTCTTTCTTGAGGAGAAGAAAAGACATAGTCGAACTTTATATTTTCTAACCTATCTCTCAAGCTTTCCGCTTGCTGAATACCCAATTCATTTAATGGCAACCCTTGTCTACCTTGAAGTCTGCCTTCCTTGTTCAGATCCGTTTGTCCGTGTCTAATCACATAGATCATTACCGCGACCTCCTAATTCTATGTCCAGATACGGTTAACCATGATTTCAGTTCGATCATCACTTACCTGTAATTGATAAATATCAGGGTTAGTCAGGCTTCTCCATTCTTCAAAGCCGAATGCTTGATTATAGTATCTAATCATGAGGGACATTAGCGCCCCATGTGTCACGACAATCGCGTTGGATTCATGTCTGTCCAGCAGCTCATGAATGACTTCCATGCCTCTTCGCATCGCTTCGTTGGATGATTCCCCACCTTCGTATTTAAGATCAGCATTATGATAGGTTTCTCGCAGCTTATCCATCCATTCATCCAAATGAAGTGAGCTTAACACTCGCTCCTTAAGCCTATCATCTATATGCAGATCTAGGTTCTTCTTCTCGCATAACGGCCTTATCGTTTCAACTGCCCTAGTAAATGGACTTGAAACCACATAATCAATATCTAGTTGTGCAAAATAATCAGCTATTTCTACAGCCTGCTGCTCCCCTTCTACAGTAAGGGCGGCTTCCGCCTCTTGCCCCTCTGCCTTGCAGTGCCTGACAAGGTATATATTTTTCATAGTATCCTTCTCCTTCGGATCTTTAACTGGTAGGGGGATTCATAGTGGCTCTACTCATACGCAAACCACACTCTGATCTCACTGACTTTCCCGTTCATAAGCTGAAATTTTATTCCTGTCTTTTCACCCATGGATATTTCTTTATCATTCTCGAAGAAGTTGTAATAATCTATACCATATGCATCAACGATTTCATCCCTAGTCGATCCAACCGTGATGCCTCGATTCGTAACGAACAGCGGCTTCGCGAGCTCATACCATCTGAGGTGTTCATTTTCGCCATCCACATTATATTCAATCTTCATCCCGTCAAAATGTAATATGTGCAGGTTGCCTCCACCATATAAGTATTCAATCACTTCCTCTTTAAGAGGTTGACCCATAACTTCCTTGATCTTCGACATCGTCATCGTTATTGGCGTCAACATGACAGGATCCGAGAGCAGCTTCTCTTCAAATACGTTGAAGGAAGGAGTGTTTATTCTACTAGTTAGTACTTGAATCTCATTCTCTAGGATTAATTTTTCTTCCTCGTACTTGGAAATGACAGCCTCTTTCTCCTTAAGTTCCTCTGTCAGCTTAGTGGTTGTGTCCTTCATCTGTTCTAATTGGCTCTGAAGCTCTGCATTCTGTTCCTCTAAAAGTCTGGTATCGCTGCAACCGGTTAATAATAAAGCTGCCGTTAAGAAAAGTATCGCTGCTGCTCTCAATGCTACACCTCCCATTCTATTAAAACGACTATTGCAATGACATGGCTTGTTACGAGTCGTTCACCATTCTATTTCTCCATTGCATTCTAGAGTGAAGCACTCTTGGTATGCCCGCTCAAACTCGATCTTCTTATCATATATTTCCTTGGATAGATCATAATTCAGGACATTTCTGTTGTTCTTAATATATTGTGCGTGTTCTGCACTTTCCCACAATCGAATCGCATCGAATACATTTTCCTCTGTATGAGCGCTGTACATGAATTTCAACCACATCTGCAACGATCCAAAATGATCAATCACATCCGCATCCTGAACTAATTTCACGTAGAAAGGTTGATCTTCTTGCTGCCTGCGGTTATGAAACTCAATAATTTCTGATACTTGTGTCAATTCTTGTTCTGTACAATATTCTTTCAGTAAACTAGGTATTAGATATGCTCCGGTTTGGTTATGAGGTTCTATTCCTTTCGTAACATCGTGAAATAATGCACCCACATATATAATGTCATCCATGGAATCCTGTTCTGGAAATATGGCATTTCTTAATCTCAACGCAATCTTAGCTACTCGCTCACCGTGATAATAGATGAATCCCCGCTCTCTTTGCAGATGCGACTTTCGCTTACTCATGGTCTTGAACGCCACTTCTTGAATTTGCTGAATGTTCACCAAGAATCACTTCCTTATAAAGAATGATGTTGGACATAGTCTTATTAGCAACAAAGCCCACCTTCGAGGGTCAACCTTCGGGGTGGGCTTACTTGATCTTGATGTTATTATGGATTTTACCTTTATTTTCATATATGTACAATCATACTTAGGTGTCGACCTTATGGGGGATTCTACTTCAACATGCACATTATATTGATAGCCTCATCAGCCATATCTAGTTGAATCTTTGTAATCAAAAGTAGATTGTTGATCTGAGCTTCGGTAGTGCTTCTTCTCTCATCGGACAAGCCGGTTAAGGAGTTGATCTTCTTTATAAGCTTAGGAACTTCCCAGACCGAACGAATGGCTGCTGCTCCATAATAACCTAGCAGTGGAAGGCTGATATCGCCTTCCCATCCTTCAGACCGAAGACCTTCAATGTAGGAATCGAATATCTTAAACTTTGAGCTTTCATACATTTCTTGGGGGATGCTAGCCTTACTCATGCATAGTCCGAAGAACCTTCCTAACTCCTCTCCTACACCGGAAATGCTTGTGAACTGCCAATCTATCGCAGTTATCATTCCATGCCCATTAGAATGATCGTTTATAAATAGATTCTTCTGCCATACATCTTGATGCGCAAGCACTCGCGGCAATCGATTTAAGGCTTGAACCAATCCGTCGATATGGGCTAGAAAGCTCCTGTGTCGTTCGATGGTCGCTCCTATAATCGTTGTGTAATCTCCCTCAAGAAAGTCAGACCAATTCTCTTCGATGTACTTGCGGCACTCTGTTACCCAGGAGTTGATCCAACCTTGGCATAACCAAGGATCATCAGGCAGTACTGACTTCCCCACTAGATACGTTCCATTGAACCTTCCGAGTTCATACGCGATATCGTAGAATCGCTCAATGGGCCAAACCGAATCATTGTCGCCAGACATGTCTTCGAGCCATAGCCACACTGTACCGTCAGGTTGTTCTTCTACTCCGTAGCATCTTGGAACATGGATGATCGGAGTAATACTGTGATGCAATGATGATTGATAAAATAAGGCTTCCCTTTTCCAGTAGTTGTAGTGTTCGGGGACATTACGATTCGGATCTGGGCTCAACACTTTAAGCACGAATGACCATTTTATCGTCTTCTCCTTATGCTGAGCTTGTCCATGAATGCGAAAGACTCCTCCAGTTGTAAAGTTAGGCGACTTGTAATTAAAGGGGGTAACTTCCCACGATGTGAGTATTACAGCTGAGCTGTCGTACATTTTACTCACATAATGCTGTATGATTTCATCATTAATTCCAACGCTTAGATTGGCTGGCATTAACCCTATTCCTCCTAGTCCTTACGTTGATTCTATATAAGGTGTTCAGATTCAGGAATTTTTCTATTCATTAGTGTGGTGTTTATTCGAAATGTTCTTGCTTTCTTTGACACAATGGATCATCCATATGTAAAATATTGAGTATACGCTTGATTGATCATAATGGAGGGATTCAATTGGACTTTACATTCATAGACCTATTGTTATTAGCAGTCATCGTTTATTTACTCTTTATGATTACCAAACTTGAAGGCCGTATCAAAAGAATGAACTATACTTTGGACCAGATGGCCAAAGAAATGGGAATCAGTGATAAACTAGTAAACAGCTATTTGCGCAAGCTGCTGCAAGAAGGCCATGAGGTTGAAGCCGTTAAAGAGGTTAGAGACACACTAGGACTGTCTTTAATAGAAGCCAAACAATATGTTGACGCTTTAAAGCTTGAGAATAAATAATCCTTAAGCTCGTTTCATTCCGTCCGATCGGAATTACTCGGCTTGTCGACTCAATAGCTAAGCTCTTCCAGCAACAGCTTCACAAATGTATCCCTCGCATGCCGTTCTGTCCATGGTTTATGCCCGCATTTCTCTAACAGGGTGTAATGGAAGGATTGGACAGTTCTTGCAAGAGGTTCAATCACCCCTTCAACTGGATGTGGATCATAATCTCCATGAAATACGGATACAGGACACTTTATATTAGCGGTCAGCTGTAATAATTGACCACTCTTTCTTAGTGCACTCGCTTCCTGCCATATACGATCGTGCATGTAGAAGTTAACCTCAGTCCGTTCTGCCCCGTCTGGGAAGATAGGGTCGTAACCATCTACGTTACTAATAAGCTGGCCTAATTGCTTTAAGATGTCATCTTTATGTATGTCCTGTTGAAGAAGCTTCTGCTGCAGCTCTCTAAAGGCCTGCATTTCTTCCTCACTCATACGTTTGAATCGAGTCGCCATAATCTCTGATGCATAAGACTCTTCGAAGGGTCCGCTGCAAACCAGTATGAGTTTCCTAACCTTATCAGGATGTAAAGATGCATATGTGGAACCGAGCCATGCTCCCCAAGAATACCCCACCAATACTACGGGTTCATGGCTGTGTTGTTCGATGAGCTCATTCAACTCTATCACCAGTTCGGAGATTGATGTCTTCGTCTGCAAGGCCTCTATGATTCCGATTGAAGCAGATAGTGTCTTCGCCAGTGGTTCCATTTCGCCTATAGCACCTGGTCCGCCGTGCAACAGTATCGTTTGATATGGCGGATCGCCATGAACTCCATAATTATTCATAAAATTGCCCACATGCTCCACTTCACGACCATTTTCCTTATTAAAGGTACCTTCATACATGGTTATAATCTCCCGTGATACTCGTCATGATATCACTGTATGCCTCTTCTTCGATAAGAGAATGATCTCTGTGCAGTATGCTGGTGAATGCCTCGTATAGCTTCTGTATCTTGGGCTCCAAATTAATAAGCTGTTGACTATTCTGATACTCTTCTTCATTCTGATAGATCTGTATTTCCTCGATGATTCCTGGCCGTTCCATACTCTCCATGACCATGATCGTGTAATCCGTATATCGTTTGTATATTTCATGAGCCTCTGCGAGCACTCGTCTGTACTCTTCCATTTTATTGAGATCTATCTGATACATATATTTCTTAATGTACATACCTTATCTCCCGAAATATTATTCTTTTGGAAACCAAAACGTGTCGCCAGTATCATTCTTACATTCAGTCAAAACATAATACTCTTGACCATTCTCGCTATTCTTCGTTCCAATCCCCTTACAAGTGGTTGTTGGTCTACCAGTATCAGAACCAAAAGCATCCATAGAATTATCATATGTAAACTGAATAGCATTACCATCAAAAATTAATTCGTAAAAAATAGGGTCTCCTTCATCGGTATATTGAGTAATGCGAATTTGATCTGCTTGATTGTTTTTCACATTCTCAAGAAACTGATTCCATTTATCTAAATTCATATACTTTCCATGGACTCTTACCACATCACCATTTTCAGCTGCTTGTTCTGAACTATAAGGCTCTGTTACTTTTGGGAAACCCAGCTCTTTAATAGGTGAGTCATGTTCACCACTATTACTGCAAGCAGACAACAGTAAAGACGCTAATGCCAACATAATCATATAATTTCTCATCTGATCACCTCACGTTTACAATAACGCTTAATACGTTGTAAATGTTTCAAGATGATGGATTCTTCAAGGCCTCATATACCATGGATGAAGCGTTCCTACGATAGATACAGATAGCTAAACCTCACCTATCACAGTGTCTACATAATCATTCACTCGACATAGCCAGACCATGTGAACAGAATCGGGTCCCCAATAATCCTGAACAACGGTATGGGGTTCGCCAAATTTGCGCGTCCATCTTCTCTGCGCCCGTCGGAAGCCGCTGTCCAAGCAGAACTGCTCAATCCCTTGTTCCTTAAGATGTGTTGCCATAGCTTTAATTAAAGCCGAACCCACACCTTGATCCTGATATTCGGGCAGCACATATAAGCCTCCAAGTTCGCCTACATTATCAAGCTGATTATGAGTGCATGCTTTAACATCTTCACCACACGGGCCATATGAGATTGTACCGATGACTGTCTCATTTCGTTTTGCAAGCAAGAAATGGATCCCCGAATCAGTCTGATCCAGTGATGCATGAAGCAGACTCTTCTTATACTCAATCTCTTGATGAATGTCGTCGATTAATTGGCCGAGACCCTCTTTCTCAAATGCATCCGGAATTGACGTCTCAAAGACTCGATATGCCGCTTCCAGGTCGAATGAGGTGAGAGTGCATAGAGTTACATTAGATCTATTTGATGGTGTCATACAAGTCCACCTCAAGATCACTAGTCTCTCCATTTCCCCATTCACTAGAGATCTCTAGATGCCAAGCTCTATGCATTCTTTCGAGATTATTGGCTTCGATCCAAGCATGCAGTTGTTCATACGTGTTTCTGATTTCAACATTTGGACCCTTGTGTGTAAGGACTGCATATTTTTGTTTAGGGACAACCAATGAAACCATGCCTTCTGGAACTAGATTAATCTCGCTTACCTCCACACAGACCCAATAACCGTCTTCCTCTTCTGAGAAATCTCCAACCACAAATGCACCAATTAGCCTTGTTGGTCTTACGGCATTCTGAACCTCGATCAGCCTTTCTTTAAGCGTCAGAGTTGCCTTTGGAATTTCATGGACATACTGATCTCCTGGACACACTACTCTGATTCCAACCAACTTCATTTCGTTAAGTTCGACGATCCTCACAAGATCCACCCTTCCCGCTTCCGCATACGCTCATTTTCCTGTAACAATCCCATTCGATCATCTCCGCAGTACCCTATAACAATCACAATGTCACAATTTCTGCAGCCACGGATGGTCTCCTCTGTGCACGACTTCAAGAGCTTGCTTCAACCATAGCTTCTGCTCATCGTTAAGGTAAGATAGGACCATATTGAAATCATGATGATGATCCTCGGAATCAGGTCCGTGCAGATAGGTTGATTTATAGAGGAGTACCATTTCCGGAGATAATAAACGATGTCCGTGCCTTACAACAATCGCCTGATCCAGGCTCCTTTTTATGTCTTCATTTCGTGAATAATAGAAGTCATCGCGATCCCTACGATTAAATAGAAATTCAACATAATTAAAACCATGCTGTTCCTCATTGGCAAATGTGAATCGATACTTATGTTCACCTAACGGTTCTAGGTGACAGCGTGTTTCACTCCTTGTAAAGCAGAATAAATTGCGCTTCTCGCGGCTATCCGTTGTAAACAACTCATGTATGATCCCGCCACCGCATGCTTCAAAGACTCTCCAACCTGCGTTTAGCATGTAAGCAATGATTGTGCCTCGATCTTCCCAATACACAGCTATATCGATGTCTTTATGCGATCTCGTGTCCCGTCCGATATACAAATCTATTGCTCCGCCGCCGCATACAGCCCAATCGAAGCTAGCATGTTCCAAAAATGCTCTCACTTGCGAAATGATATGATGCATTGTAGTCTACTCCTCCAGGTAGGTGTCATGAATAAGAATTCGCTCAAGGTTCGAAGGGCTTAGAATATTCTTGTATAATGTTCAACGATCGGGAATGGATCATAATAATGATGCAGCAGCGCCTTCCACTCCTGATATTCGCGCGAGCCTCGAAAGCCTATGGTGTGATCCTCTATCGTTTCCCATTTTACTAATAACAAGTATTTATGCTCATCCTCCATACACTTTTGTAGCTCATGATCGATATAGCCTTTCATTCCTGTTATAATCACGGATGCCTGTCTAAAGCTCTCTTCGAATGGTTCAGTCAGTCCCGATTTGACTTGCAATACTGCTGCTTCAAGTATCATTGGCATGCATCCTTTGTTATATAAGATCCAAAAAGACTGCTTCTACAGCTTGCTTCATGGTTCATCCCCCAATTCCGTGTTCGAGTTGTATTCATGCTCTAATATCGAGAATAGATACGAATCAAGGTACTTCCCTCTGTGCCACAAATGTTCCCGTAGATGCCCCTCCTGCTTCATGCCAATCTTCATTAACACATTCGCTGACCCCTTATTCATTGGTCTACATGTAGCGAACACCCGATGCACGTTGAAGGTTTCATATCCAAGCTTTAACATGGCTCTTGCCGCCTCAGTAGCATAACCGTTGCCCCAATATTCTTGGTTGAAGCAGTACCCGATCTCAGCATTACGACCCATGATGTAGATTCCACAGCCGCCTATTAGCTGATTCGTCTCCTTCAATATGACTGCGAATTCATAATCGGTCCGCTCTGGGGCTTGCTGCTTCATAATCTGCTGCTCAATGTAAGCTTGTGTATCCACTTCGCTATTGGGTCCCCAGGTCATATATTTCGTTACTTCACTATGGGATGCGTATACGTGCACGTCCTTCCAATCCTCCATAGTTAGTTCACGGATCCTTAATCTGTTAGTTTCTAATTGCATAGCACAACGCCTCCGCTTATCTAGATTCCATCTTATTTGTTCGATATAGGTCTCTAATCTCTTTCCAGGTGATGACGCTGATCCCCTCTTGCTGAATGAAAGACCATACCTCAGGGTCCGTAAATAATCTATATTCCATCACTCTCTTCATATTGCTTGATGCTGGACTCGATCCATCACTATTCCTCTCACTAGTTTCGGGATGAATGACGATCTGAGTAATCCCGGGCTTTATATCCTTTATGGCCTTCATCATCATCGCTTTGTAGCTTTCATAGGTTTCGCCTTCTTGATGCTGATAGGGAGGGGTGATCATGTCGTCGATTAACGGAATATTTCGATCGTCAGCCAGTTGAATGATTTGAGAGAAACGAGCTTTCTGTTCATTGGTGAAAAAGCTCTGCTCTACAATATTTCTAGGAAACAGAAATGGCAGCCCATACATCTCACATATATCAAATACAACATCTATGAAATCACGCCCCGTCATTAGTCCCAGTAAGCTCCCTTGATGATTATCTAAGTGCGTAGGGTCTATTCCAAGAGAAATAGCTTTCTCGATCTGAGATTGCAGTTCAAGCCTAACTTGTTCTCTGTCGGCCTTCATCTCAACTTCATACGAATCTGAATGGAAATATCCGTTTTCGTTAACTAAGCTGTCGACTCGATCTGATGGACTGACCGGTTGATGTGCTCCTGTAAGTGTCAGATGAATCCCCACTTGTGGGTTGTGCAGCTTATTACATAACTCAGCAGCCTCTTGCACATCATCAGCAGGTACAATCAGTGATGCCGATATCTTCTCGTTTGATTGCATTAGGTCATAAATAGCTTCATTGGCTCGTCTATTGATGCCATAATCATCAGCATTGATGATTATTAACCGTTCACTCTTCGAATATCCTAATCTAGTATGCACGTATGTCCTCCTCAACAACGAACTATAACTTTTTTACCATTCTGTAGTTCCCAGGCACGGCTATAAATTGGAGTTGATCTCTGTTGATTCTCAGCATGGGCTTATTCAAAGAATCATTGTTGGTGCGCATGTATTTCATGTCCAGATTCAAGGCAAGTTCGATACTTTTCAGTTTAAGAGTTAGGCCTATGCCTTGCCCCCGATACTCTTTCTTTACCCCCGTATATTCGTGATACACACTCTGTGTTGATGGATGATGGAGCAGATGTACAACCCCGATATAGCAGTCTTGATTCATCGCTATCAGCACATATTCTGGCTTAGATCCCGGCAACTCTAAAGTCCACTTTCTCCACTCGTTGAAATCGAAGAACTCTCCATCGAAGCCAGGGATGTCACAACTGGTCTCTTTGTATAATTCGTATAGCTTCAGCTCTTTATCAGCATCCTTGATTTCGGATAGAGGAAGAATCGTTAACTCTTGGTTCATATCATTAAGCTTATTCCGATCAAACGAGGAGAGATCCAAGACAGATTCATAGGAATGTCTCTCGACCTCATACCCCATCTTCTTGGCAAATGCTACTGCACATTCCGCATCATCACGGACTTCATAACACAACTCACTTGCTCCGTTGCTGCTTGCCCATTGCTTTAAGCGGTTATAAAGTTCAGTGCCTATCCCTTGATTGCGATGGCTCGGTGCAACAACAAGTGTATGATTCAACTTACCTGCAGCAGTCCACGGCGCTCTCCATGAGATCCCGTAACCTACTAGTTTATCGTCCTCATGGACAGCCACTATCCGATATCGATCGAACCCGGTTAATAATCCCGCTTCATTCTTCCCCAGCATTCCTGTGGACGGAATCTTGGAGTCCTCATCCGCAAGTTTCTCTGCATCTGTCTGTTCAGACAAAATAGTGTTGAGCAAATCAGCGATCTGTCCGTAGTCTTCTGGAATGTGTATGTTTCGAATCGTAATCGTCATTTCGGCCCCCCTGGAAATAAGATATATGTAAGAAAGACCAAGTGCTGCGAACACTTGGCCTTTACAATTAGCTAGGATGGCTTTTACCACCGACATGAATTTTATATCTCAACATTTATAGAGTTTTTGTCTTGATCAAATGTTATGTTTGCTCCAAGCCCCTCAACGATTAACCTAATCGGAGCATAATTAGTGTTATTTATGATGATCAATTTATCTGACTTTGTATCCAATACAACTTTCTTCTTCTCTCTAGTAATTGATATTGTAGAATCAGATTCATTCCATTCGACTACCGCTCCTAATGAATCTGCTACCTCTCTTATAGGGAAATAATTGCTGTTATCTTTCATTATTGGACTGACTTTCAATTTTACTTCTTTGTTATTAACAAAGTACTTAACTGTAGACTTAGCGTATTGAGGGCTTGAACTCTTCTTGTTAGCTGAAGATGAACTACTGCTCGATGATTTACTATTGTCGCTGGACGAACTATTGCTGCTGCCTGAAGATTTACCAGAGTTATGATAGTGATAACCCGTACACAGACCTTTTTCCTGAGATTTTTTCGAACAGTTGTGTCCACCATTCGAATCCGTTCTTCCTGAATGTGCTGACATCGTAGTTGAAAACGCAAGCATAAACACAAAAGCTAATAATACTACCTTGTTAAGAAACTTCACATTATCCCTCCTAGGATTTTATCAATCTCGCGATCTGCTTTTTGTGGTGTTTGTCATGAGGTATAAATCCTCTTAAATATTTCCGGATACTAAACTTCTTCTTATCGCCATCCACATATTCTTTGATGTATTCCTCTTCACTTAGCTCTGAAATATCATTAATAATCTTCGATCTATACTCCACAAATTGATCAAGGATTGATTTCTTGGATTGAGTCATGGCGTATTCTACTGCATTAGCATTGAATTCATTGAAATTCAGATGTCTAACCGTTAAGGGTTTTCCCCGCTTGATCTTTGCAATTGCTTCTTCATAAAAATACTTATCCCACAACATGATATGGCAGATAACGTCCTTCAACGTCCATTTTCCTTCAGATAGGGGTGAGTTCCATAGACTTTCTTCCAGATCATCTAATGTTATGACAAATGGAATAAATGACTTAAACTCTTCTATCATTTCTGCATTGGTCTTTGCCATTCATCATCACGTCTCCTATAGGATTGATATTTACCCTAGTGTTTTAACTCCATTTAATATCTGTCTCTGAATATTGATAGATCAATAACGATATCATGGAAACGCACACCAGAACATTCACTATCGGTAAATCGTTAGTAGCCTGATTTATTTTAATGATACATAGGAGAATCGAATATACAGTTATAGATTGGAAAATATGCTTCTTATATTCATCATTCGCATTTCTAGATATAGCTATGAGAGAAAAGAAAAACCCAAGGACCAAACCACTAATCATAAGCATCATTACATCATCTACCTTATCATGTGATTACACTGCCATCTTGATTAATCTAACATCCCTATATTCGCGAAATGCCCGACCTTAGATAGCTCCTATCTTAGGCGGGAGGCTTGTTGGTTGAGACACTTCCATAATTATACACTTGTCAAATAAAGGGTGGAAGCCCCTCGGCGTGAAAAGGTACTTATTTAACCATTAATGATTGGGATAGGTCTCATTCAGGAACGTGACGGATTGCTTTATTAATTCTTTTAATATCTCTACATCAATATCTGCAATTTTATTGACATATACACACGCTTTAGCTGGGGTATGTTTCCCCAATTTCTTAAGTAATTCCTCTCGACCTGTATCACCAGTTGCAAAATACAGACTAATTTTTGCCTTCCGAGGTGAGAAGGCAGCTAGCGGTGCATCGCCCTCATGACCGGACTCATATTTATAATGGTATTTTCCGAATCCAATGATGCTTGGTCCCCACATCTTCGCTTCATAACCTGTCGCTTCCGTAAAAATATCTAATAATCGATACGCGTCTTCACGTTTTTTAAGGTTTTCAACATTTTCAATAAACTCAATGACACTGCTATCAGTTTGTTTTGTCTTCACTTCATACATGTATAGAAGCTCTCCTTCACTTAGCTTGTTGTATACGTATTTCAGGCCTCCGCCTGATATTTTTATTTCCCATATCATTAGTAAAGATAATAAACCATAGTTACTCCAATGAGTAGCACAATAAGCGATACAATGTATTGTTTCGAACCCTTTAGATACTTCCAATCTATAAAGGACTGAAAGCCAAGTGCAGCAATGATTAGTATCATCCAAAACCACTTTATAGCCTTGCCTTCTACGCTATCAATAGCAATGATAACAAAGTAAGTAGTCATACTAATGACTGCTAGAACAACCTTCCCCCATAGACTAATATCCTTGCCTTCTTCTGCAATTTCTTCTTTTTCGGTTCCAACAATCCACAATCTTAATAGTATGCGAGAAAAAATGAGAACTATTAATATGAATACAATTGCACCCACTATTAAATCTCCCCTTTAATCCAGTTCGGAATATGGTGTGCGAAGTATTGACCCACTTTGATTAGCTCATTCATTACAGTTCTGATCTTCTGTTCTTCCATGAACCAATTATCTTTTGTTATTCCCGTCTTATCCGTGACAGGGCTTACATAATAACGGGTTTCTCTTGGAAAATAGACTTGGTAAGTAAGCAAAGCGCGTCTTGCATGATAACATTTGCTCACTAATATTGCCTTTTGAGGATGAATTCGATGCCGTTGAAGTACTTCCCATGACAGTCTAGCATTTTCAAATGTATTCGTTGCCTGATCTTCCCGTAATATCGCATCTTCAGGTACTCCAAGACCTACCCCAATGTCGCGTAGGAATTCCCACTCTGTTGTCTCGACTTTTGCTGTAGGTCCGCCGGACGGCAAAATATAGGGTGCCATCTTTCGGTGGTATAATTCTGCTGCCCTTTCCATTAGCTGCGGCTGGCTTCCACCAGGAATTAAGATGACATCTGCTGGCTCAATATTAGTTTCAAAAAACATGAATTCGGTTATGCAATCAAATGGATATGCCATGGATCCACATCCTATTCTCGTTCATATTTCATGCGAATGCATCTTCTGTCGAAATGCCCTAACGACCAAGGATCATCAACTCTTTACCATATGGGCTAATATCTTTTGCTGTGAAAAAGTGATTCAAATGCCACAATACATCATTACTTTCATATCCGATGAGTGCCCATCTTATTGATGATACATTAGCATAGAATCTTGACCTATCCATAAATGAGTCCATACCCTCGTAGTACTTACCCATTTCCTCAGTAAATCCCTCGCCTAATGTATCTAGAACAACACCGACATCGTGAGCAGGATCACCATATCCAGCCACACCGAAATCAATTATTCCAACAACTCGGTTTGATTCTTCTATGATGTGGTATGGAGCCAAATCCCCGTGTATTAATGTCGGACTGTAATCAAGGAAATCACTGCACTTAAATATAGGACTAAATATATGTTGAATGCACTCTCTGACATAGCTCTTCATATGAGGGAACAGTTTGGCTTCGATTCTTGAATACAGATCCATATATGACTCTCGTGTTCCATTACCAGGAAACGGACTAATATTATTTTCTTCAACGATACTCATCGGAATGGAATGCAGCTGATATAAAAATCGACCAAGTTGTTCCGCGGTCTGATCTTGAAGGTCCTCGGGCAGACTCAATATATTACTCCTATAAATGGGATTCCCCTTAATATAGGAATACCTTGAAACTCCTTCATCAATCATTTCCAGATTCGGTACGGGCATGTCAACAAACTGTTTAACAATCTGAAGCACCTTGTATTCGTTGGATAATAGACTTTTACTAAAATCATGCTTTGCAAATCGAAATACATCATGATCATTAATTACGATGACATCATTATGAAGGCCGTCTGTAAGATTGGCTTGAATGTCCTTGATTTCGAGATTAGGGTATTTTTCTTCAATGTATGTTTTGTATTTGGATAGTTGTTCTCCCATGATTACCTCTGCAAATTTTTATAGTCTATAGTTGCTCACTTACTTTTCAATTATGATCCCAAAATGATAGGAAGCTGTATTCTTTTCGTCCCATTCTGCAGACAGTCTATATTGATAGTATCCCGGAGATAGCGGTAATGAATATTTTCTACCGTTGCTATTTAGTTGTTCTTGAGTACCGTCAGGATTATTTCTAATGAATATCAATTTCTCCGGTTTTATCGAAAATTCAACTTCAATCTCACTATCAGAGTTAAGCGTGATGGCATCATCTTTTATTTGTTCATTAAATGTATCCGGATGAGGCGGATCACCGCAGATTCCTTGTTCTGAATTGGTTCCAAACCAGCAGTATTGTCCAATTTGATACTCAATAACTTTCTCATCGACTGTAATGATCGGTTTAATGAGTTCATCTGGTAATTGTTTTTCCATTGTGACGTTGTGGCAAGAAGTTATTATAGTAATTAAGAGAAGCAATATGCTTATTCTAATGAATCTCAGAAATATCACCTCTGCAATGTAATTACGTTGTTAACTGATGCCATTACCTGTCTTCGAATTAACTTATAGCTCCTTTATTTCAATTCATAAATCGGAGTTGCTTTAGTTGTGTGATCATCTTGTCATATTTCTTTTTGAATTTCCCCCTGTTATCAGGTAACAGACTGATATTTAATGTAGATGCTATATGTGTCACGACATCATCGATTGTCATATGATCTGTATCGAGGCGGAACTCAAATATGTGATTTGACAGACCCTCAATGCATCTTTTAATTTGTTGGGCAGGCCATGAATTTCTTCCTTCGCCTCTGCTTCGCAATCTTTTCAGCAAGACTTCTTCCGAAGCACATAATGCAAAATGATGAACGGTTACGCCATCTCTTCTTAATTTGCCGACGATCTCATCAAAGTATTGAGGGTTAACGATGGTCATTGGAACTATAATGGTCCCATCATTATGATCGTTCAAATATTTTAGCGTAGTATAGTTAATTTCACGCCATATCGGATAATCTTGAAAGTCACTTAGCTTAATCCCAGTGGGAATATTCTTCTGTAGGAAGAACCCTGCATTTTCAGGATCGTAAATAAATGAATTCGGGACTCTTCTTTGTAATTCATGAGCAGCCTGAGTTTTTCCAGCCCCAAATGCTCCATTTATCCATATGATCACAATAGTCACCTCCGAAATGCATCTGTTGGACCGCTTAAATCTTATAGTTATATTTCATAAAATAGTTTGAAATTACTTCAAAACAAATACCTTAACTTGAACAATCAATGATTCTATTGAATTAACTGTGTCTACTAAACATTCCCCTTCAAGAATTTCGGTTTTGATGTCCTTATAATGTTCTTTTAGTTCGGATAGATTAGTTATTAGTTGATTAGGCAATGGATTAATACTTCGTTCGGCTAGTCTCTCAGCCCAGATGGACTCATCACTACATGTACAAAGAATCGTTATTAATTCCCCGCCTCTTTCCTCAACCCTATTTTTTAGTGTCCGTACGCCATCAACATTATTCAGACCGTAATCCAGTATTATCGAGGCATTGGAATCCATAACCGTTTGTAAAAATCGATACAGAAAATCAAAACATATATGATTTCTCTTATCATGTTCGGGTACCAGACCCGCAACCGAATCGTATATGTCATCCTTATGTAAGATAGGGAGTTTGAGTCTCTTACCAAGTTCTTTGGATAAAGTTGTTTTACCTGTTCCAGATTTACCTCTAAATAAGATGATCTTTGACATAATATCTCCTTCAAAATAAATAGTACTTTGGTACTCTAACTAATGGCGAAGAAGAGCTTCAGCAAAAGCAACTCTGTCGAGAGTAGGCGGCGATCCATCTTCAACATCCCAACATACAGTCATTGCAGTTTGTATATAGAGACACTCTCTTAATGTTTCATTGGGAATATGAATGAAAGAATTCAAATCGGGTTAATTTCCATCTATCCGCATACGTCTCAATATCCCTTAATACTTTCTTATAAAAGTCCTCACCAAAATGGCTGATAATCCTCTTAGTTTCATCTTCTGTGAAAGAATAAAATATTGTTATCTCAATCACTCCCCTACCACATGATCTTATCTCCTTCTTGAACACTTCTACCAAATGCTATGTTTTTGTTGAACCATAATAGCTGCCAATATTATGGTTACTGCGTTCACTAAGAAAATATAAAGTTTCTGTTTGAAGCTTAATTTGGTTTTGAAGATCCATCTTATTGATGAACACTCCAATATCGTATTGATAAATACAGCAAGAATAAAACTTGAGATCCACGTACTCCAATGAAAAGTACCGTAATCAAAAATCAACTGTCTAATCGGCCCATATATGAACTCCCATATAATTCCGGATATCGGTAGGAGGAGGGCGCCACAAACTGCAGAAGTCGCATTCATGATCACGCTTACAATTATGGATTTGTATAAATTGAACTGCTTTATCATAGCCCAAATCACTAGTGTTTCAATTACTGTGCTAAGCAGTATGATCTTCCATGAATATACATCCTCTATCATGTACATTGCTGGCCATACAAAATTAGCATACGTTATGGTTGGAAACAAAAAGAAGAAAACAATTGCTACGTAGACTTTTTTCAGAGTTATCATCTTCTTTTCTAGAGTTTTTTTAAATTGTCTTATCAAACCTTCATTCTTATACCTTGCAATGCTTTATTATATAATTCTGGAAGTATTTCTGGATATGTTAATTTGTTTGGTTGTTCATTCATGAATGAAACTTGACCGATCTCCGATTCGGGGGATAAACAGCCAATATCTGTGACATTAGAATAATACAATGCACCGTATGACTCTTCTCCGTTATCACGCTTTACTGAATAAACACATAAAGGACGTAAGTCAAAAGATTGAGCGCCTGTTTCTTCAACTAATTCGCGTTTTGCTGTTTCCTCAATTGTTTCATTTTCTTCTCTTGTTCCACCTGGGCACTCCCATGTATCTCGTTCTTTATGTTTTACATATATCCATTTCTCGTTATATCTTGCCATAATTACGGCATATTTTAGTTTTCTATCATCTACAGTATCAAGCTCATAAAATGAAACCTGCATTCTAATTCACCATCCATTAAGTAAAATAGATCATCTGTTAGTCATCTTATCTTGCTTTATATTTTCCAGAAATAAATTCACATCTTTTAATGATCTGAAAATGATCACATATTTTGTATCGGAATAAGATTCTAGCTTGTTCAGTATCGCTGGTCGTTTCTCTTTTTTATAGTTCCAGATCCATTTGATAAAATCTAAGCTTAATCGTTCCGAACACCCCTCATTTAAGTCTGGTCTTGTTTTGCCGTGATACTGAACTCTTCTCTTACATGCCCTGAATATAGGAATATACCGAGGTAGATCAAAGAAAATGATGGTATCCGCTCTTGCCATTCGAATATCCAAAGTCCCTCCATAATTCCCATCAATAATCCACTCATCTTCTTCTACTAATCGTCTCTGAAAATCATCCCATTCATCTTTGGGCATAGGTATCCAACCAGGCTTCCAATTATAAGCATCCAAATGATGTACAGGCAAATGGGTGATTTCCCCCAACTTACGTGCGAAAGTGGATTTACCTGAACCTCCAGGGCCTATTATCATTACTTGTTTCATTTGTTTATTCTCCGCAGTATCAATATGATGAGTTACTATCAATATTCAATCTAGATGGTTCTTCATATTCATTTCATGAAGCTTCCACCCATCTATTCCCTTCTCGGCCGAGTGCATGCTTGTATTGTCAATGGGATAAAACTCCGACTTATTCGTCCATTCGCGACCGTTCAAATAATAATATAAGACATTAATTACACCGCCATGTGTAACTAGCAGAACATTTGATTCTAGTTCTTGATGTTCGATCTTCATGCATAGTTCATCAAACGATTTACAGATTCTATTATAGAAGTTCATAGGGGTCTCTCCGCCAGGAAAGGGGGTATCCATCTGAAGAGTATTAAAATAAATACCTGGATATTGTACTTCAGCTTCTGTATTAGGCATTCCAGCTAAAAAGCCATTATTCATTTCTCTCCATTCTTCCAGATATGCACCTTTTATATTTAAAGAGCCTTCAATTTCTCTTGTTGTCTCAACTGCACGAGGAAGATCGCTGCTAATAATCGTATTTATTCTGTAATGTCTATCATTATTATGTAGATGATCCCCTAGCTTCTTCGATTGAATAATACCTTGATCAATGAGTCCTCGTTGGCTCCATCCACCACGAAACCCTTCTTCATCCATACCATGTCTGACTAGATATATCTTCAAAGAATTCTCTCCCTCCACTTTAAGTCCCGAAATTTGATAGCTCGGATTAATTCTTATTTATTTTTCCAATGGGGAAATACAGATACAAGTCTCCATTTGTTTCTGAAGGGTTATAATATTCATGTACTGCCCCGACTATTGAATAATTATGATTGGGCAAGTATTCATGGACCATATTAGTAAATATGTCTTGATAGGTTTCTTGGTTGCATTTCACTACGGCATACTTATAGGATGGAATCACCCACTTCGTCCAGCCGGTTGGAGCTTCAGAATCTTCAAGCACTTCACAACCAGCTAAATATTTCCCTTGCTCGTCCCATCGTTCAAAGGATTCGGAGATATCACTCATAGCGCCCCATATCCCGACAATATTACCGGCTTCGTCAGTCTTGGCGAAGTCTCTGATCTCATTAAAGTTGTGGTTTGCTTCCTGCCATAGTGCGGGTATCCAGTTGCTGCCTTCAGAGGATAAGCCTTGTCCTACCTTTCCGATAATGGCAATAGATTCTCTTTCTTCAATATGTACAAGCATAGCGCACGCTCCTATGTAATGGGGATGCCCAAAGTGGTCAAAGATACTCGTACCTTAATGACCATGTTTGGTATGTTCAATTTAACGCTTCTTACCGATTCTTACCACAACATATCTCATTTAGCTTAACACTCAATCCATATATAATGCCGCTCTTCATTGAATCTTTCTATTGTTCCGTTGTTACGCAGAGCAACTTTAATTGAATTGGTGTTATTATTTTGAATGGTAAGCAATACTTTATCAATGTTCATTGATTTCGCTTCTTCAAGCAATAATTTCAATAACATGGCGCCATGCCCTTTTTTTCGTTCACTTGGTCGAATCGCATATCCTACATGTCCGCCTTCTTCTCTTAACTTATCAGTTAAGAAGTGACGCAGCTTACCAAACCCAACTGGATATCCATTTGCATATAACCAATATGTATTTGATGGAACCATCCAATCCTCTAAACCCTCTGCCTTAGAAATAGCTTCACTGCGAATAAGCCATTGTTTGTATTCTTCAAATATTCTTCCATTTGTTGAATTGATAAAACCATTTTCATCTCTCGGTATCTCTTGTAACATCTCATATATATCCATATCATCGTTTATAGTTAATTTCCTTAACTCGTAATTCATGTGCGTTACCTCCTAACCCTCTCTCTAGAATTCCCGACAAGTCTATTTCATTAATTCAATTGCAATTATTTCATTGTTATCTTGGTCTACCAATAAATCGATTACAGGGACAAAACTTGCAACAAACCTTAAAAATAAGGACTCCCTTAATTCATCCTGCAAATACCACCCTGTAGGAATAAGGACCAACTCTTCATCTTCCTCAATAAATTCCCTAAGAATATACTCTTTAATTCCTTCTGTATTAGACATATGTAATGCTTGAATCTTCTCTTGTACGATTCTATAGCGTTGAATTGATCTTTTTGAACTATTCGTCCAATTACCATTCTCAGTCGTTCGATAGAGGTCCTTTACTACTTCTAAAAATTCAGCATTACCATTCTTAAATAGTTTTTTCGATTGTTCTTTAACAAAACGCATATTAATTTTTTCAATTTGATGATCTACCCAAACTAGTTTTATTTCTTGAAAATGTGGAGCTACTTCTTCTAATATCTGCTTCCTTGAACTTTCATTCTTTGTTGGAAGACTAACCATCATACCTTCTGATATCAAAACGCTTCCTGCGATGAATAGCATAGCAATTTCATTGAGATTATCTGCTGGTTCTAGCTCAATTTGTTCGATCTTAAATGGTCTAAGGTTTATTGGTTTGCCTCTATTAATTCGTTTAACTTGAGATAACCATGTAATCATATAGTCAATCCGCCCCTCGAGAAGAAATATCCCTGTTCTCCCAATTCCCTTAGTTGTCGTCCCATAATATTTAAATCAAACCTTATTTGTAGTGGAGTATCTCCTTTCCACGCACCAATATGAATATGGGGATGCCTCGAGTAGCCGTTATTCCCTACTTTGGCTACAACGTCACCTGCTTTAACAGAATCCCCTATACTGACAACTACATCTCTCACATGAGCATAGACAACTTTCACGCCGTCGTTTCTTGTAAATACAATACTACTGGACCTGCTTGGATCAATGGTACCGGGGATATTAGTTTTAGGATTGATATGTATGTCTTCTACTACTCCATCAAATGGTGCAAGGACGTCAGCATACCATCCATACCAATCTTCATTTCGATTTCCATCCCCTGAATATGCTCTCATCCAACCATCCACAAACTTCGTAACCATACAATCTCTCCCGAGAGCATCACCGATGTAAGCATATTGCCCTTCTGGATGTTCCGAACTTGAAAAATCTTGATTATAAACTGGATGAATTAGAACTTCATCAAATTGAGGCATACGTACTCACCCTCCTGAGATTAATGGTTTTAAGAGCAGCGGCCGCACAGCATTAATAAGGTGTTATACGCTATTCGATTCTTCTTCGAGATCACTTTCAATAAACAGTTCTTTAATCGATAGATCTATTTGTCCTACTATTGGTTCTGAATCCGCCCTTAAAATCTCCAATTCATTAACATAACCGTCAACTACGTGCAACATAACCACAACAAGTTCATTTCGTTCTTTGACATGCATTTCTACTGGAACTCGAAATTGATACGGAAACGCTCTCATTTCATGAGAAACATTTAAAGTGATCGTTTGACAACCACAGGTACATCGTCCATTAACTTTTGTATAAGCTAGTTGTTCTTGAAGAATGTCTCTTCCTTTAAATGGTTTACTCAATAATTCACTCAGAATTAATCTCTCTACATTATTGAAATCTCGCTCATTTTCAAACCATTCTTGAAGATGAGAATAATCCATAAACATCCTCATTTCAAAATAAATTAATCCACTTCACCAAATAAGCTTAGAAGATTCCTTTGTTCATTATTGATAATTAATTCTTTACTTATTGAGTTTGGATATATCTCTCCTTGTTCCCACATTGATTTAATTATACTTGTGCCAACTCCTATTTTTACCTTTCTTGATTTTAACGAATCCATAAGTTTTCTAGTATTAAATAAGTACACTCTTTTAATTATCCATGGTGCATGAGATCCCTTTGAAGATCCTAGTGAATAATTCTCCGAACCAGTTAACAGTAAATAGTAATCAGGCAATCCTTTAGGATTCATATCAAGCATTCTTGAATCTTTGGTATACCATTTTATATTTACCGATTGTCCTTTTAGAGCTCCATTTTCAAAATATCCATCTATGCCCTTTGCATTTGCAACTTCTTGAAGCGTAATATTAAAGATTTTTGAAGCTATAAATTCACCAGTATGCCCCAGCATCGCTGGTCGCCCCATTAGTGCAGCAATTTGTCTATCTATTTCATTTTTTTGATTGAGAAGTTGAGCTAATGTTGACAAGTTCACCATTAATATTTCTCCTTTCATTTAAGCACTTAGTGAATTTCATATAACACTCTTGTATCCACGAACCCAAAAGGATTAAGGCGCGAATACGCTGGGTGGGTCCACCACTTAGCCTTGCAGCGAGGCACACCTAAGAGCGTTAGCTACATATCGTAGTTACGTTATTAAGTTATGTCGCTTTTCCTTAGAACTCTTTCCCAAATTATTCTTCAAATAATTCTATTATAAGCCCTCCAAATTCATCATTGGCCTTATAATAGATGTTATTAATTCGATTGGGAATAAAACTTAACTTAAATTCGTCTCCTTCATAAAGCCTTATACTAAAAATATTACCGACGCTTCCTTCTTGATTATCATCAGGCATTAAGGTTATATCCTTCATTTTGCTGATCCATTGTTCAATGACTACTTGATCTTCAATGACTTTTCTTTCCCCAGAAGAACCATCCAACAATTCAATCTTATCTACCTCTGTGATGTTTCCTGGATAGGCCTCAGACAATGATATCGGATTCAAAACAACGGGATCTGGATTGCTCTGACACCCAGTAATAATGATCAGTAAAAAAATAGCCATCACTTGCTTCATGAAATCACTTCCCCCTTATACTTACGATCATTTTATAAGCATGGATGAGGTAATAATTCCTTGATTCTTATCTTTTGATATTTCCCTTCGGTTTGTAATATTACAAAGCTTTCAGGTGCATATTCATATATCAATTGTCTGCAATTTCCGCAAGGTGGCAACACAGGATGAGGATGTTCCTTTCCGTATACGGCCACTATGCATTCAAAATCACGTTCACCCGAGGTAATGGCTGCACCTAATGCTATCGCTTCTGCACATGATCCATGTATACCATCAAGATTGACTCCAACGAATATTTTTCCGTTCTTGCAACGTACAGCTGCACCAACTGTATGATTATAGTTTGTATGATCAAAATTATTTTCAATAACATTCTCAGCTTTCTTTAATAATTCGATATCATTGATATTCAGCTCCATGGGTTTCAACCTCCACATTAATAACTTCTATCTCTCAGATCTTTATCCGAAAATGACAGTTGAATGGATTCAACATTTTCTTGACCACTTAATGAGATATAATATTCTCCATTAACAAAGATTTTTTCTTCATTTCCTATTGTTTTGAAGCCATTTGATTTCAATATTTGTATGCATTCTTGAAGGGAATCTCCAATATTAATCCCAAATATTCTAAAATGACCTCCAAATCCCTCCTGGTACTTACCAGGTCCCCATATCTCAATTAATTCATCTTCAGTCATACCCATTCTAATCCCATCAGCATAAAGGTTACTATTAATGTCTGATAGACTTAGTTTACTTTCTGAACTTAGAGAAATAAGTATTATGATTGCACTTAGTATAAATGCTATGGGTAATATCAGGTTTGCTCTCTTTGGGATTATCTTGTTAAGAGTTGATATATTACCTACCTCCCTGGGGAATTTCCGATAACGTCTATCTTTATCTTCGAATTTTTCTTCTCACACTTTGATCATGTTTTTCTTTGTGTTATCATAGATGTAATAAAGACCAAGTGCGCTAACACTTGGTCAGTACAATTGGCTTGGATGGTTTATTCCCTTCTGAGTCTTATAGGAGACAAAACCCACCTTCGGCGGTAACCATTGGGTGGGTTTTTACTTTCTCTTGTTGTTTTGATCGATGTATGTTAAAAGAGCAAGAATGAACGTTCCAAATAAGAACATGATCGTTATTGCATCTTTCACTTCCATGGCTTCACCTCCTCCAAAGTGTCCGAAGGAAACTTACTTCGAAAGCATTTGCTTGAAGGGAAACCATGCCCACCCAAGATTCAATTGTAGTTATATTTTACCTGTATTCACATCTGCGTACAAGCGTTCCTATACGGTTCTAGAATTTCTTCTTATGAATAAGGTATTAAGTTATTTGATAGAGATATCTTCTTCAGAATTACTAAAATACCCCTGGATCCATTAGTTCTGTCCATTGTACCAGTGGTTCTTCATTATTCCTCATCGTCATAGTCCCTACATGTACACTGGTTTTATGTCTATTCTCGTTATAGTGTTGAATCATGAACTTCAATATAGTAGAAACCCTTAAATTCTCTACTTCGTTCTTATGTATCCAGTATAATTCTCCTTCATCAGAACTGATCACATCCGAGTGTCTACTCTCCCCAAAATAAACATACTGTTGTCTGATCTCATCGTCTTTCTGGCGTAACAAAATATATCTTAATTCCAGATTGATTAGGTCATCCTTCTTCAACCCTGTCTCTTCCTCTATCTCTCTAAGGCAGGCTTCATAAGGACGGTTTAATTCCTGTTCTTCTAAATGCCCTCCTACTCCACTCCAGAACTCAAAAGAAAAAACTCTTCCCGGCTTCTTCTTTATCATCAGTAATTTGTCATTATATGAAATAAAGGCTGTTGCCATTTCTCTCATCTTCAAGCTTATATCAACTCCTTAATTCACCCACATACAATAGGATTGTAATCACCTCTAAACTCAAATTGATAGCCGTTGTCTATACGGATATAACCCAATATGCAATGCCACCTATTTCTATAGAAAACGCTAGAGTAATTCTGATTATCCCTATTACCCTCTGCAGCTAAAATTTCATTGTCGTCGCATGCTAATACAATACCTATATGATCATGTGAGTCATTAGATAGCAATTTTTCATAAATCACGATATCACCGCGTCGAGGAGTAAACCCATTTTGCTTATCAGAATGGAAAAATCCAGTTTCAGGCAACTGGGCCCATTCCAACCAAGCTCCTACACCAGCTAGTCGATATATGCCATTCGGGTATCGAATCGGTAATAGAAATCCGGCTTGCATACAACAGTAATACACGAAAGCAGCGCACCAACTATTCTGCAATACTTTATAGATATCTTGATCAGGCCAATATTTGCAGATTTCACGATATCGTTGATCTCCGTGTACTCCGATTATATTTTCTCTACCGAGTGCTTCAGCTATATCAGCCAACTTGCTGCGCCTATCTGTGTTCTGGAGAATCTCATCCTTTTGGTGTGCTACCTCTTCCGTACACTCTTCTGGAATCGCTAGTTCACGAAAAACATTTCGTAGTCTATCGGCATCTTGCTGCGTTAAGATACAGTTCGGATTCTGAAAGTATAACTGCATCACATAAGCATCTTTTAGGAGTTCATCATAAGGACCATGGATCTTACTTCTGTCCCCTCTATAAAAGATCGCCTGTAATATTGTGATTTGTTCTTCTTTGGTGAAGATATTCAAATCTCTTAATAGAGGTCTTGCCGTTTCTGCGCTGTTTGGACCAGGAAACTCTTTAATTCCGGTTTTAAAAAAATAATAATCGTGAAGAAGGCCAATGATTGCAGCGATTTCCTGATTGAGACCCCTTTTCTTCGCAAGCAAGGAGGCAAGGTTAGATACCCCGTAAAGTTGAACATATGCATCCTGTCTCTGTTCTGCGCTATTTATGGAAATGATCATTTCTTGAACTAGAAATCGAATGCTTTCAAGTCGCTTATTGGTTCCCACACTGTTCAAAATATTGCCCCCTTGGATGGGATTTTCTTCAGATAACAAGTCACTCATCGAGTAACCCCCACTAAATTCTTGTAAGCATTTAACGATTTCCATACAAGCTCCTCATCCCTAACACCATGATGAACAAATAGCTTTAATGGAAAAAAGACTCCTTCCATGATCGATATTCTGATATCCTCCACGAATTGATCGTATGAATATTCGACCTTGATTTTATTACGCAATGAATGAAAATACAGATCAAAAATCCGTAAGGTCTCGTCACAGCCATGAAATAAATCATGAACAAATAGCATTACCAGGTCCTCAGTACATAGCCCCATCTTCACTGCCTCAAGATCTATGATGCACGGCCTTGCATTACTGAACAACGGATATAATAAATTGCCAACGTTCAGATCACCATGTATATATGTAGTATTTTGATATCTGGATATACGATCAATATGTTTTTGGGCATGTTCACGTAAACGAATTAAGCTCTCCTCGTAAATACTAAACTGATCTTCCCCAAGGCCATAAGTCTGATGCTTTCTAAATTCATCATAGTCTCTCTCTAAAAATGCAATGTGCTTTACATATTCCTCCACACTCTCCAGATGCCTAGGAGCAGACAGCTCGCTTGTCTCCCAGGAGACCGCGTGAAACTGTGCGATCGCTTCAATAATATTTGCTAATCGATCGGAATCAATTGGCGGTTCCCAGTCTGCTATGCTGCTATGTGACGGGGTCAGATCTTCCATCAGCAATATACCTTCTTGTCCAACTGTATCATACTCATTGAACAGAACCTTTGGAATAGACACATCCTTATTGGAGTAATACTTGTATATCGTATTTTCGTATGGAATATTGTTTGAGACCGTGCACTTTTCTAATAGCGATAAAACCCTATTGTCTTCTGTTTGTACATCTATTTTATGGAGGGAAGCTCGAGTTCGAGCAACCTGTTCTGTCCTCCGGATGTCAATAACCTTAGTAATTCCATGATCTCTTAATATTTCTAGTAATCGATCATCGTTTAGCGGCATTTATTGTCTCTCCCATCTTGCTTGAATATCGCCTAATGTTCTTGTATTCAAACCACATTCTTATTTCTCCGCAAGTATCGTAAACTCCCATGGGATGTTTTCATTATTCCATCCACGATGTTCATCAAACTTCTTCAATATGAAACCTGATGAAAGAACAGCATTGATAATCTCACTCAAAGTATACAATCGAATGGAGACATCAGGAAAACCCGACTGTTCCTCTTCGTCAAAGAATCCCTTGTATGCCACGTCTCCGCTTCTTAGTTCCGGATCAAAATATTCGATTTCCCCTTGGCTAATAATGCATCTTCTAAAGGGATGGAAGTCACTTAGAATCATGCTCCCTCCATCTTTCAATAAACCAAAAAGAATAGACATAAACTTATCTAGATCACCAAAATAATGTAGTATCCCTCCTTCTAAATAAAGAAGGTCAAAGTATCCTCCATACTTCTTCAGATCAATCTCATAGATATCAGTAACGATATAATCTATTGTGGTATTCGCACTCGCAGCTAATTCTAAAGCATAGTTGCTATTTTCCTCAGAAATATCGAATACGGTCACCTCTGCTCCTAATAAAGCTATCGGAACAGCTTTCCTTCCATTGGATCCACACAGATTAGCAACTTTTTTACCTTCAACATGCTCAAAATAATGTTTATGCTTTTTAAGGCATGCGATCGGATTTTCTAATATTTGATTTGCTAACTCCTCAGGTGTTCCACCTCTTTTATGCCAAAACTCGTATGCTCGATACTCCCATGCTTTTTTATTTCTTTGACTTTGTTCATTCAATTGGATTACCCCTTTCTGTTTTTTACATTTATACACTGTTGGTTTTGCGCTAATTGCCGATTACAAACCACTATCAAAAATACTCGTCATTTCTTCAGGAACCTCAATTACTCGCTGTACTTTATAATCCTCACTTGGATTATCTTTAATAATTTCAAGTAATATGACTTTTCCATTTTCCATCCTGATATAGCTGTAAGTCCTATATTCAGCCCCTGCAGTTGTAATCTCAGATAATTCATTAAACTGTTCCATGCTAATAAGCCCTTTTTTAGGTTCGGATAAATACGAATTAAATTTGTTGTAATCTCCTTTATTCAACGCAAGTTTCATAAACCAAGCTAGTTCTTCAGGGCTTTCTGGCTTCACCATCTTCGCTGACGAACATCCAATTAGCAATAAACAAAGCAGGAATGGTAAGTAAATTCTCTTATTCATTAATGCTTCACCCCTCACTTCCTTTCGGTACTATCCCTCAAGATCAGTGTACGTAATAATTTTCTTCGCATATATATCCCATTCTTTCGAATCCGTGTTTATCTCAATTGTAGGCACTTTCGATAATTTGGCTTGCTCTCTTAATAGCATTTGAGTATCTATCAACTCTTTGCATCCCTTCAAAATATCTTCTCTCGATTTCCCGCTCCATATCCCAGCATCTCTACTCATTATTCGTTCCTCAACAATCTCATCTGAAATTGTCAATAACGCACATTTCGCTCCAAGTTCAACTAAGTTTTGTTCTAATTCTTCAATTTCATGATTTAATGTGCTGCTAAAGGCTGCTCTGTGATTTAAATGAAATCTTTCTAGTACAAAAAACAATCCCCGAGATTTACGAGAAAACGGGCCCAGCCCGATAGCCCATTCATTTAATTGTGTTAGCATTTCTACTCTTTCTTGTAGTAACTTTAAATGTTCAGATCTACTTAATAAAACGAATTCACCATTAACACTATTTAATACTTGGGAATAATGCTCCCCCAGCACAATAAGGCTTCGTTCAGCACTTTCATCCTGAGATTGCATCAACTTTAATGTTTTTAATAGTGATGTTTTCCCTGAATTAGAGTAACCCTCCAGTATAATTCCTCTTATATGCATCCCAGAATTCCCCCTAATATTCTTTTCTCTGTAATGTAGAATCCTTTAACCATTCTTTTAAATCATCTGTACTTATGTAAACATAATTACTAATTCTAATGACAGGAAACAACTTACCAGAATATGAACCAGTGGTCCTTAACTTGCTTTCTTCACTAGATCGTTTACTTTAATCCACTTATATTTTCATCAATTTGTTTAATATGTCTTTGTTCATGTAAATACAGTGATCTAACCCAATCAATTAATAACATCTCTTTAAAGACGGGGTGTTTAAAGTGTCTTCTACTCAGAACTGATAGGTCTTCTACACTGTTCAATGTCTCATATAGCTTCTGTCTTGAATCGTTTAGTTTTTCAATAATTTCTTGATATTCTATATATTCATCCGTTGGTTTAGCAATATCAGGAGCTTCTAACTTCTTACTTCTATCAAGTAGAAATTCCAATGACTTTTTTTCAACGAATGAATCTTCTTCGCTCTTTAATCCTCGCTTTATGGCTGCAACATATAATTCTTCTGTCTTACTGAGATGTTGACATACCTGACTAATACTCCAACTGTTTGAGTCTTTATGTGCATTTAATTGATCCCCACTTAATCCTTTAAGAATGTCTAGCAGTTCGTCTCTTGTTTCTTTTAATTTTTGATTGATTTCTTGAAGTTCCATAGAATGCTCCCTCCTCTAATTTGTTGAGGATATTTTTGCTTAATTCACTACATATGCTATTGAAAATTAATTCATTCATTTATATCAGTCCTAATCTTGATGGATGTCTTGAAATAACTGCAGCATCAATGCAAAACAGCTCCATTGGGATGCTTCCCATGTGGAGCTGGTGCCTAAAACGTTATATTATCTTTTGTTGTGTCAGTATTCAAAAGGATACTCCACTCATTATCGTGCTTACTTAATATGAAGACCATTTCTGCACTTTGATCATCTACAACAAGTTGGGTTAGTACTTTGTATGTATTGCTATCAACTTCTTTTGTTTCTACAATTTCATACTTACTCAAATTATGATCTTGTACTGACTTAGTAAACTCTTCTTTTTCAGGAAGACTAGTTGTGTTCAATAATTCATAAGCTTGTTCAGGTTTGTTTTGCTTTACATTTTCAAGATACGAATCAACGGTTTCTCTAACTACTTTCTCATCGCTTTGTGTACAACCACTAGTTATTAAGGAACACAGCATCAAAATTAATAATAATCCTTGAAGTATACTTCTCTTATTATTTGTTCTATTCATTTCCGCACACCTATTCCCTATGGAAAAATTATGATATGCTAATACTCTATCATAAATTACATATGATGGAAAGAACAGTCGTCACCCGGTCGAAGAAACGATTATTTAATCTTTGCATATAGATAAGTATCTCGAATTCCACTCCCATCAACTGATATATCTTCATTTCGAAGTGTACCTTCTAACACAAATCCTAATCTTTCAGGAATCAACTTGCTTTTAATATTTAAAGTATCACATCGTATTTCAAGCCTTCGAGCCTTTAATTCATTAAATGCAAAATCAGAAACACCTTGTACTGCTTCTGTCATATATCCCTTACCACTAAAACGTTTATCAATCCAGTAACCTATTTCGAATTTAGGAATATCCCAGTTTGGATTATGCAGCCCCGTTACTCCAATGAACTGATTCGTTCCCTTTAGAAAAATTAGTAGCCTTAGTTCTTCACGTGTTAAAAATCTACAGTGGGCTGTTCTGACAATTGCTTCTGTGTTTTCTTCAGTTTGTGTCTTTCGAACAAAGGGCAACCATTGGTTCAACTCATCAATAGAAGCAACAATTGCATCATATACTGCTTTACCATCTCCAGGCATTGGCATTCTTATATATAGCCTTTCAGTGTAGAATTCAGATGGAAAGTCTAATAGAATCGGATCCACTCAAATAACTCCTTTCCGTTTATTATGCAGTTAGATTGTACTCGCGTTGATTTCTTATAACGTCTCTTATATTTACGAACCAAAATCCTTAATTACATACTAAGGGCAGCTCTGATATACATTCAATTAGCCTGTTTATATAAAAATTCATTAACATCGCTTGAAAATATAAGAATAATTGAAGTTATCAAGTTCAGTAATAAAGTGATTATGGTTATGATCAATAGATTCGTTAAACGTGTCTCAATTATCCCTTGAACTAATGCATTTGAGAATAAGAATAGGTTTATTAAGGTGTAAATAATAAAAATCCATTTAGCTTTGTTACTTCCCAAATAGATGAAAGCAGAAATAGTAATCCATATTATAGATCCTAAGAGATTTGAAAATATTCCATGCATTAAACTAATGATTTCAACAATTATAATAAACACAACATTTAAAATAACCAGAGTACGCGTAACGATCCGTCCACGCTTAACTTGTCTTGTTATGAAATCATCGCTTTGGCTAATAAAAAAACTCCTCTCTCAGAAAGGTTCTGCACCGAACTTCGCATCCTTCAACTATCAATCAAACGTTTTTTCAATTAAACTCTCCAATTCATATAAGTCCTTGATACTTTTATAATCTCCATTAATAAATTCCTCACTGCCTCTTAACAGCCATACCGTATGTATACCCAACTTCTTCGCGCCATCCAAGTTATGAATGTTGTCATCCACAAATATAACCTCATGGGGATTAACATTCAGTTCCTGCAAAGCAGTTATATACATCCGTTCATTAGGTTTCCTAACTCCTAATATGGACGACATCACGAAAGTTGAAAAATAATTCCGTAAATTGAGATTAACAAAAACTCTTTCTAACGAAGGCCATGTATCCGAAACAACACCTAATTTATAGGCAGCACTTAATCTTGGGATAACATCAAACACATCATCATGGAATAAAAACTTCTCGTCATTATACACCGTATCCTTCGCGATACCTTCTATATCTGTATTGGTTAGTTGTAATTGTGGAAGCTGATCAGCAAATTCACTATAGAATTGTACAAACAGTTCATATTCTTCTTGTTCTGTTAACACATAATCTTGCTCATCTATTCTCTTTATGCAATGTTGAAACACTTTCTGTAATGCATCCATTCCTTGCTTTTCAAATAAAGGTCTATCAATATATTTATAAAAGTTGGGTGGAATAAACCAATGTCCTGTTCTAGGGTGATTCAAAACTCGTCCTGAATCAAAAAGGATCGCTTTTATTTTCATGTATGTCACTCTCTCTGTTGATTATTAAAGAACTTGGATCAGATATGTAACCATAAATATAGAAAGTATCGCTGTCCAGCCTATATGGAATTGATAGTCCCATTAAAATCTTAGTTAAATCCTCTGTAATATCAATTAACTCAGGGGGCACTAATCTTCCACGATGTTTTAGATATCTTGGCCGCACTCGGATCCACTCAACACTATAAAACGGTGCAAGTCCTTCAACCCAATCACCCCAATACCACACATCACTTTCGAATTTTTCCGGATATAATCTATCATCTAAAACATACTTAGCTTGAAATGGCGGAGGAAATAATAAATCATTAAGAACAGCATACTGAAGCTCTTCCCATTTGGTATTATTCATGATTGAAGTTAACTTCCTTGCAGAAACAACCTCAATTACTCTTTTTTTGTTTTTATCTAAGACCACAGATTATTCCTCTCTTATTCCTTATCATTGCTTTCTTGTTTAATCAAAAGATCCAACCGCTCAATGATTCTTTCTTGGTTTTCCATCTGCTTTTTTAGCTTATAGTTCATACTACTGAGTTCAAAAATTATGATAAGAGGAACAGATATAACAAGAAAAAAATTAATAATCTCCACTGTCATGTCTCCTATTTATGTAGTCATTTCAACTTTCACTCAATATATTAGTTCCTCCAAATATTGAATTCCATGTTCTTCACAATAGTCCCTATACTTTTTAAGTACTGTATATATATCGTCTTGACCAATGACTTGGTTGTCTTCATTAAAATATTGCAGGCAACCACCCAAGATAAATAAGGTAATCACTTCTTCGTCTTCTGTTATTAATGTATGAATGTCTCCTGGTGGTTCAAATATAAACGTTCCTGGTTTAGCAACCCAATCTCTACCTTCATATCTCCAAGTCCCTTGTATGTTATAGCCAATTACAGATCCGCCAGTATGCCTGTGTCTGTTTAACGTTTTATTGCCTTTTATCTTAAACAAATAAGTCCATGTGCCTGTATTCAAGTCAAATCTTAAAGGTTTATAATGACACGTCCCATCGTCAAAAGGAACCCATGGTAACTCTTCTACATTGAAAATCTTTTCAGTTAATTGCATCTTCTCTGCAAAATGTATGACCGACTCTTGAATGAGATTATTCATTAATTAATCACCTTCGATTTCGTTTATTTACTCTGAGATTCATTCCATATAGTAACTCAATATAGTGTATCCATTATCTTCTATTTCCCCAGTATCCTGAAAGCCGCATTCCTTATATACTCTGTTGGCTACAATATTGTGCGGTACATGAGATACTCTTATTTGTTTACAATCCATTCAATTTCTTAGTTTATTAATGACTTCCTTTATAGCACATTTACCGTAGCCTTTACCTTGATACTTTTCGTCAATCATAAACCTAAGTATCCAGTAGTATCCATCAGAATATATTTCATCATCAAATAATATAAATCCAACCATTTGATCATTAGCATATATTCCATATGGCTTAGACGTAACTTCCTTAACTGCATGCAATAGCGAATCCGAGTTTGATGCAACCAGTGTTAATTGATCTTCTCGTGATCTAAGAGCGACACACTCTAATTCGTTTTCTTTGGTAATAAGTTTCAATGTAACACTTACGGGATTCATAGAAAGTTTCCTATTTAATGTAGTTCTTCTTGTGAATGATTCAGTATGGATTTCTGAATCTTACAGATAACGTTCTTGTGTTTACAACGTTTATTCCCCTTCGAAAGCTCTTATCTTAGAGAAATGAATGTATCTGCTACTTACACTTCACTAAATTATCTTCTGCAGACCGAGGGTGGATGCCCGATGCGTGAACATGGTGTTAGATGAAGTTGCTGACTTCTTGAATTACTTACAAAGCATTTATCTTATTTTACGTCTTTCATATTCATAAAATGGTAATTGCTCTAATGCTCTTTCAATAGAGTTCTTTATTAACCAGGCTTCACTTTTTTTATCTCTATTAGATTCAATCGAGTAAATACCTAGATCATGAATAGCAGATATGAAATCAAGTAACACTCTATCTAGTTCAGTGCAATCAAAGGGTGGATAACCCCTTTCAGAAAAAACATAAAAATGTTCGTCTAATTTAAGCTTAAATCTTTTTACGTATTCCTTTAGTGAATTAAAGTCAATTACTTTATCTTCATATTTACTATGAGTCATTTGAATGTCTCTTAGAATTATATTGAAATTATTGAAAGTTTGCTCTGCTAGCTTTAGATATTGACCCTTATTCATTAAATTCTTTTGTATTAAATCCGAAAACATCTCATGCATAGAGTCCCATTTCACTCCAATTGAATCTATATATTCATCAGGTGATATGATACAAGGTTTAACTGCTAATTCTTCATTAATCCATTGGGTTCTGCAAAATGGTAGCCCGTGTTTTACTTGTTTAATGTCATTGAAAAAAAACATGACTATAACATCACAAGGCTTATCTAGATTATGAAATTGTGTTGTGTTAGCATGTTCACTATATAATAACTCCTGATTTATTTTTGGTATTAATGTTCTCATAGCATCTTGAGAGGTAGCAAATGATGTTTCAACTAAAATTTTAGCTGAAATTCTTTTGGCAATAGAAGTAGAGATATTATCTTCAGCGATCAACGTATAATACCTTTGAAAAGTACTAAATTTCCTCATTTGAGAAATTTCATTTGCGCCATTGTGCGCCAGATTGATTAGTCTATCTTTAAAAAATTCATTTGTGAACGAAACAGATTCAATCGTTGAAAACTTTACAGTAACAGATGATTTGTTACTTCTCCATTCAGAATTTTCATTATCTAGCTTATTGTATATATAATGCTGAACCCATAACCAATAAGCCTCTTGAGTTGAAATATCATAGAGTACTAAAATTACTGGGATATCACATACATCACAAAAATGAAGAAATTTTATTGGACAAGGATAAGATATGACCTCTGCATTGATATTCAAACTACTAATTGATTTAATTTGCACTTTAACAAACTTTCCACTTGTTTGTTTGTCTACTGAATCAAAAATCTCTATTTCACCATCTATATCATTGTCCTGTGACAAATCTCTAAATTTCCATCCCAATTTATTAAGATGATATCTAAGATGGATTCTTGATTCTTCTTCATTTTGTTGGTCTTGTGAATATACTGATCTTTTAATTTCAGTCATTAGAATTCGCCTCATTTTTTTCCAGAAGTTTGAACTAATGTTGTGTATCTACGACGCCGATAGCCTTAAGACCACAGCTCTTTTGGTGGGTCATCAAACTTAGGCTCGAATGATGTGTCTGCCTGATTCCTCTTTCCTGAATTCTCTCGGGCAAACGAGGCATTAGCCGCAGCGTAGTTATTTTGTTATACGTCGTTAAATTTATTCCCTATTAGATAACCTTCGTCCTCTAATCTATTCATAGCTCCAATTAACATCATATATTCAATATGTGAAGGCTCCTCATTATACATCTCTTCATGTAAGTCGATTATTATTTTAGCAATCTGTATAATAAATGAAACATGCAACGCATATAGCCTTCTAGAAATTTCTTTGTTATAAATAGGTAACATACTTGCTGGAACAGCTTCCCCTATTTGACCCATTAGAAAAAGAGGTTGAAAAGCTTCATTATCCGAAACGTGTGCCACTTTATTTAAATCACCATAGACCTTACTTAAATCCCATTTAACAAATTTCACATTTGGAGTCTTTCCATCCTTACGTTGTCCTTTTACAAACTCTTCTATTGCTGCAATAGTTTCAAGTTGTTGTTTCAATAAATTTGCAGCTTGTGTATACAATGCTTCTGAAATGGCTGTTTCACATAGGTCAATACCTTGAACAAATGAAGCTATTAGATTTAATCTACCAGAAATTGATTCATCCGATTTACCAGGCTTCATATTTTTGTCGAATATTAATGTTCCTATAACAGCTGTTGCAGATAAATGAGCATCCAATAGTAGGCCATAATTCAACTTAGAAATCTCACGGTTTTCTCTTCTTCTTGTCTCTATTAATTCCAACAATAAAATAGCATTCCCCATTTTATTATTCATGTTTTTAAAGTCTTCACTCATTTCATTCATCTTCGAATCTCCTAATAGTTTATTAACGTATAACGGTTATATATCTACGAAACTTAAGTCCTATGGAAGCGTCAGCAATAGGGCCCGAAGGACTTAAACTTGTAGGGTTGCTTGCTGATTCTGCTTCCTGGCTCACCGCTTCTTGCGGATCAAGGGTCGAAAGGCCAGCAGCGTTGATACGGTGTTATGCGAAGGACATTTCTTCTCAGAATTCACTAAAAAACAAATCTTTAATATAACCCCCTATAAAACCTGCAATGATAGCAGTAAGAGCTATCTTAGCAATTTCCCACCAAAAATTTCTATGTTTAAACTTTATTTCTCTAGATAGTCTTTCAATATGTATATCAATAATCTTCTGGGATTCATTTTTGAAAAACTCAAATCGTAAAGCATTAAAGTCGAACCCTGTATATTTTTGTGCTTCATCGGAAATTAGTTTGCCCTGACTTTCAATCAACCCATTCAAATATTGTTTTAAATCATCCACTTCAGATTCCGCTAAAATTTTGAACTTACTAATGTCATCAATGGTGAGTACTATTTGTTTATTTAATTCAATAAATCCAGATGAAACGATTTCCTCAGAAGCGAAAGAAGAGGAAAGTACATTTCTATTATTCAACTCATGTATACTTTTCCCGATTGCTTCTTTTATACGATATCCAAATAAGATATCTGTACCATTAAGTAATTTATCAACCCTCATGAAATACTCTCCTAATTAAGTCTTAAAAGTCTTTAGTAGAAGGTTCTTAGTATTCGCGAGCCCGAGAAATCTAATGTTTTGATACATATTTTCTTATATGGTATTATATATGTAATAAAGACCAAGTGCAGCGAACACTTGGTCAATACAATTGGCTTGGATGGTTATTCCCTTCTTAGTCAGTTAAGAACGAAAACCCACCTTCGGCTGGTAACCTTGGGGTGGGTTTTTACTTTCTCTTGTTGTTATCAATGTAAGTTAAAAGTGCAAGTACAAACGATCCAAATAAGAACATGATCGTTAATGCATCTTTTACTTCCATGGCTTCACCTCCTCCAAAGTTTCCGAAGGAAACTTGCTTCGAAAGCATTTGCTTGAAGGGAAACCATGCCCACCCAAGATTCAATTGTAGTTATATTTTACCTTTATTTTCATATACGCACAAGCGTTCCTATATTATCTTTTCATAGGTTTTGTAGCCAATCTCAATTGTGGTCTTCTCACATCATAGGACTGAATTTAAAGTCATTTCACGATTTTCTTAAAATAGGTCTTAAGTATTATCTCGGCACATTCTTTTGGTGTATTCAAACTGGTATTGACAGAACAACTATAGTGAATGTTTTCTGCCATTATTTCATTTTGCCAATCTGACTGATCTTCTGTTCTGTCACCACGCTCTATATTGCGTTTGCGACATATATCTAAAGGACAATACACCTCAACTATTTCCAATGGATATCCCTTAAAAATATCTTTGACATTATCATAATGTGGCGTTAATTCAGGTCTTTCAACAAGTATCCCATCAATCAAGATATTCTTTCCGCTATCTGAAAATAATCTTGCCGTATGATACATCATAACAACTACTTCACTTAAATACTTCCAGTAGTCTTCTTGCAGATATTTATCCCCTATCATTTGTTCAAAAAGATCATTGGCAACGACATAAAAAAATGGTTCAGAATAAGATTGTATGGCATCTACTATGGAGGTTTTACCTGAGCTTGTTACTCCATTCAAAAAAATAATCTTTCCCTTATCCAATATTCTCATCTTCCTTTGTATAGGTCTATTCCTTAATCGGTACATATACATCTACTTTTCCTGGCCATTCTGGATCTTCTAATTGATATACTTCTAGAGCAATAGCCCTTGAATTGTTTTCAGATCCATTGTTTTTAAGGTAAGTATGTATCACTTCTTTCTAGCAACTACAGTCAATACTTCTGTGTCTTCCTCATATTCTCTTCCTGTGACATCTGAATAATATTCGACATCTTCAAAGCCAATACTGCTTAGTATTGAGGAAATTTCATCAATTGTGTATGTCTTGTCCCAAATATTATATATTTGCATGTCTTCAGCATCTTCTAACACGATTGTTTGTTGTAAATGTACTCTTTCCTCTAAGTACCAGTAATTTGTGTCTAAACACAAATGGGGCGTCGGTCTCCAAAATCCACTATTGTATGAACACCATGTTCTTGTATCGACATGATTCCTATATTTATGAGGTGTAAACACATCAAATACAAACGTCCCTCCTGCGTTTAAATTCTTGTATATTTTATGTAGTAATGTATCCCGCTCATATTCGTTCAAAACTCCAAAATCACAGTAAATAAGCAAAACAACATCAAAAAAATCCGTAAAATTACAGGTCAAATAATCATCATTCACATAATTCACGTCTAAATCCAGCTCAGCGGCTTGATCTTTAGCATATTCGATCGATCTACTTGAAAAATCAACTCCTATTACATTATTAAAACCTTTCTTAGCCAACCGATTCGTATATAGTCCGGGCCCACAACCTAAATCAAGTATTTTTTGTTCCAAATTGTTGCCACAAATATAATCCTTGATCCATTCCACAGAAGCATTAATTGTAGCTGGCCTCCTACTTGCCGCATCTATATTAGGATCTAAGTGAGCTATAAGCATTTGTTGTGATAAATACTCATCAACCCACATCTGTGAACTGCTTTTCTCAAATAATTCTGGTCTTTTTGTTTTCTCAATAATTTTTAGGATATTCATGTAAGACATCCTTTCACAGTGTTGTTCGCTAAGTCTGCTTCCCGTTTACACTTCTTACAAACCCAGCTCATTATTTATATAATCCTTTACCTTGCTCAAATACTGAGTCTGTAATTTAACGCCTTCTGAATCAACAAGTAAATATACAGGGAAATAATCAATATCAAGTGTGTTCAGTTTTCCCTTCAATTCTTCGCTATAATTATGACCTTCTGCTTCAAAAAAGTTTTTAGTAATTCTTTGATCAGAATTTATGAATTCGTTTAACTCGTCCATTTCAATCTGCGCTGATTCCCGCTCTGAATAAAACAAATGAATTTTATATTTACTTTCTTGTGGCTTCAATTCTTTAAGAAAGTCTTCTTTGCTATTTTGACTGCAACCATTCAGAAATAAGACTGAGATACAAATTAAAATGATTGGAATCCATTTTTTCATAATTGTCTCCTTTACATAGCAAGAAACCGCCCTTTTAAGTGAGCGGTTCTATTTGAGTAATATTATTGCGCTGCTTCTCGCATTGCACCGAGAACAATATTATATTTATCTGGATCTTGAATATAGACGTTCTTAAAATCCCAAATTCCGTGTGAGCCTTTCACCGGTTCATGTGGAATAAATCCACCCCTGCTCCGAATTTCTTCAACAATTCCGTCTATATCATCCCAACCTACATGAATAAATGTATCCCAACCAAAGTCTGGCCCCTCCCAATCAGTCGGATAGTCGGACCGTTTCTTTGAAGGGGAATTTGGTCTAACATCTTCAGGAGACATCGCTTGTTGAAGAATAACAATCATTCCATCTCGTTCTGCATGGCCCCAGTCATCTACTTTGCATCCAAGAACATCACGGTAATATACCTGCGATTTCTTTAAATCTGAAACTAGTCGAACTTGAATTGTGGTTCCAATTCTCACCTGATGTTCAGTACAATTTCCTGATAATTGATTATTCATTCAACATTCTCCTCTCGGAAATTAAAGGTTGAGATTATATGTAATGAACTCTTTTTGTTTCTATTATTTGTTCGATATGGTGATAGGAATGATTGATATCGTGATTTAGTGCATCTCTTACCGTCGCTCTTCCATCTTGATGAACTAAGGTACGATCCAATGAGTCGGGGATGATCTCACTATATCTTCTTTACTGGACAATAAATCATAACTTCATTCTTCTCGTTATCATCTTTGATGATTGTTTTCTCATCGTATCTCTCGAAGTAATAAGCTAGATCATCATAGGTATACCCGTTTTCGTTCATCCAATGTGAAGTATAATCATAGGCTGTTCCTGTCTGACTGGCTGGACCAACATAGTGTGTTAATGTATACGTTTGGGGTAATAAGTGAATGTGTACCATCCCATGCGGTAAACTGGAGATCGGCTCTACTTCATAGCAGCAATAGAAATCTACAAGTCCTGTGTTTCCTTTATAGTTCGGTGGGGTAATTCCATAAGTGACATTCGGGTTTTTAAGGTTAAGAATTTCGTCTTTTCTTCTCGTCAGTTCAACAAATGCATGATTAACACTCTCTCCAAGATTCGAAAAATGCGCTGTTGCTCTAATACCAACATAGGTCATGATGTTTTTAGTTTCTACGATTTCTACCTTCATTGACATCACCTCATAAATAACCTTCTGGAGGTTTCACTGAATAATCTCAACCGATAGTTGTTAATTCAATATACATTCTTTTTATAATTTCATATGCTTGGTCCTCTAAGAGCATCAATTCTTTAATCGACTCTATGCTTTCATTCCTATCTGGATCTGGGATCAATTCACGCGGCTGCTCGTATGGGTATTTTTGTACTAAGGCTTTATAGATCGCGGCAATTTTGTTGTAAATTACAACAGCCACATCTATAAGTGATGAAAGTCGTCCGTCTACTAAATCTTTTATCTCACTAAGGAAGGTAAGTGCGTGGTTTCTAGCATCTGCGATCGGTTCTAATGTGAGACTGAAACGGTATTTATCTACTTTGTTTTGTTCTAAAGCACTTATCCATTCTACGTAGGCTTGCCTACCTACGAAATACTTATCATTGTTCCAATGAATAACTCCTTGATCATTTAAATCAATCACAAACTTTAGTGCATCTTTAAGCGCTGACAAATGATTTGCATTAGGGATAGGTGTAGCCCAATGTAATGATATTAGTCCTTTTGTTTTCTCTTCATGGTTAAACATTTCCCTATTTCTCTTGCAATACGCACATGGACACAGAGACTGGCCTAGTTTGTCCCATGGGATTACATCATCTGCATTTTCATGCCCATTTCCACCATGCCATGAATGCGTGTAGTAACCTACAGAGTCATATCCATATATGATTGACGTTTGGTTCTCGATATCGATGTTCTTAGCAAATACAGGATACCCCTTGTCAATGGCTTCTCTTGCATGAATCCACAGTTTTTCCTGCAGGTCTTTAAACATTCCATTCTCTGCATAGGTATGTACTCCTTCGATATTCAAACCGAAGTTGCGAGCTAGTTTAAACAATTGGGGTTCTGGCGGTCCTGCATTTGGTTTTTTGAAATCTTTATCATGTACAATCAAAAAAGCCATTCCCGTCATCCCATATATCCATGATGAGGATACAGGTATCTTATAATAATCTACAACTGATTTAAGAGCTCCAATCTGGGATGCTTCAATACCACTAAAATAATAATTAGTTATTTCTACTTTGTTTCTAGTGATTGGTTCCATCTGAACTCCTCCACCATTTTAATTTACATGCATATCATAATTACGTTCCCATCAGGGTCCTTAATATTAAACCAGTGTCCGTTTTCAATACCCGTCACCAATTCTACATTCATTGATTTCATGTATTCATAGGATTCTTCAATATGATCTGTAGACAACTGAACAGCAGGGACTTTAAATACATTCTCTGGAGAATATATCTTGCTGTCTAATACTATGTCCGCTCCCCCCTGCATTGGAAGCACGTAAATATGTCCAAAGAAAACTTCTCCATCAGTCGGCAAACCAAGTAAATTACAATACCAATCCCTTGCATTCTCAATATTACTTACGGGAATAAAGACACCTTTAATTTGATTTTTAATTGGGTTCGTCATTTGTCTTGGTCTCCATTCTTATTTAATCTAAACTTAAAATACTTTCAATTACTCAATTATCTAGGCTCTTCATGTACTACAATCATATTTCCAGTTGGATCAAAGAATCGGAAAAACTTTCGTCCTTCTTCATCGAGAGTTGGTGATCCATCCCCTTCATAATCTGTTCCTGACTCTATTACCGAATTAATTATATGATCGATGTTCTCCACTTCTATTCCTATTGTTGGGAATGGATGTCCATCCACCGTGAAAGTGCTTGAAGTTCGATCCTCTGTCTTCCATAGGTTGATATTTGGGCCTTCACTTAATTCAATTATTGCAAACTCTCCAAAATTGGCCACAAGAGTGCCACCTAAGAACGTAACATACCAATCAATCGAATCCTCCAAGTTGTTCGCTGGCACTTGAACATGACTAATAAATTTTCTCATCGAAAGTCCCTCCTAAAGGTACAAACACCCTTTCACTGGTTTCCTTTCTATCCACCAAATGCAATCCGATATCCATCAGGATCTTGAATTGTAAATTCACTGAAAAAGTCATTTAGATCAGGACCTCTGACAATTTCTATCCCCTTTTCAGTAAATTCCTCTAACAACTCTCGTACATTACAATAACAGAATGCATCAAAATACAATCCGCCTTTAACCGTTGAAGATGGTCTGACATCATCTGGATTAGAAGCAGGATGTAAGATAAAGACAACAGAATCTCGTGTCATATGTACATGTTGAACCGTAGGTCCACCAACAAGTTCATAATGAAAACCAAGGTGTTTATAGTAGTCAATTGACTTTTGTAAATCTCTTACCAGCAATACCATTGTCGGTCCCGACAAATTACTGCAAGACATATACATCACCTCTCCTTTTTAAAATTCAATACTGCTCTGGATTCATATAACGTTGTTGTATGTCTGCGATTTTATTTATTCATAGTACCAATCATGTGCTTTGGTATATCCGCTCCAAGCAACTAACTTGTTATTATTTAAATCCCAGAATTCAAATGTCCATCCGCATCCTTCTCCACCTTCTATATCTCCAACTTTCACCCCTGATTCTTTTAAATTTCTATGTAACTGGTAAATATCAGAAACCCTCAAACATGCACGAACACGGTAATTTTCCTTTTCTTGAACATACCAGTAACTATTTACGTCATCATAATCTGGTCTAAATAAGCATATCCTCAATCCCACGGGCGATATCAAGTCAGCAATTCCCTTTATAGGAGGTACGACTTCAAAACCCAGAAGTTTACTATACCATTCAGCAGATTGTTGAATATCTTTTACTGGTATTTCAAGTGTCATATCCTTTACAATCACGCTGTTAGTATTCATTCATATCTTCCTTTCTTAATGATTTGTGTGATTACTTGCTTATCTTTATTCAAATTCCAATGAAAATATTTATAAACATATGGCAGTTATTGATCCTCCACAAATTATCTGCCCCAAGAGCAAAGCCGCAGCGTAGATACATTGTTATCAATTATTATTCTGACTCTAATACACTTTTCACAAAATCAGTTTTTGCCTCTGTATAGGCTTCTCTATCATCTTTGTTCTCGTTAGCTAATTTCCTTTTAAGTTCAGCATATTGTCTTGCTAACGATGGACGTTCACGAAGTTTATTTCGAAATAATAATTATTTTCCCACCGATCCCCATCCTCCAACATAAGATGAAGATGACATTCTCTTTTATCATCTTTAACTTTGACAAAAAATCTTCTCCATCCCTTTCCATCCAATTCTGGCGGAACATAATTCCAATTATGAACGCTTAATTTATCTACGATCTTATCCAAATCATCAAACGAATTAATCTTTGCCATCATATCAATAATTGGTTTTGCGGGTAGATTAGGAATAGACGTGCTGCCAATATGCTCGACCTCACTAATTCCGAAGGGAGAAAGAAGTTCTCTCAAAGTATTCACTTCGTGAGCACCTTTCTCTAACCATGAAGAATCAGGCATCTTTATCTCAACCGGTTCTGTAGCCCAAACAGGCCAGTTATTAGTATTGTTCTCCTTCATGAATAACTCTCCTCAACTTTAATTGCTACTCTTTCAAATAACGTTTTTGTTTTTACGAACCCAAGTGGCTTAAAGGAGCGTGGGCAACTGGGGAAACCATGCCCACCCAAGATTCAACTGCAGTTATATTTTACCTTTATTTACATCTACGCACAAGTGTTCTTATATTAACTTTGAATTTGTAATTTTAAAACAGTTTTCCCTAATTCAGCTATCTTGCTAACCACTTCTCGCAAACCAAGGGCAAAGCCCGTAGCGTAGTTAGGATGTTGCTTCTTCACTGATCATCTATCAAATATCATCTTCTTAACTCTTTTAATATTCTTCTAAATCCAATATTTATTTCGTTGTTATTGTCTTTCAAATTAAGAGGTGGATTAATTTCATTTATTAGTACTTTCTCAATCTCATTAGGAGTATCAGACACACTATAATGTAATAGAAGATTTTTCTTCATCCACATTGATAATCTTTCTTCGTCTGTTTTAGTGAATTTGTATTTCGAAGGCTTTTCTTCTTCTCTAAGTTTGGTAAATTGAAATAGTGACCCTAAACTCTTTCTTAATGTAGATCCACGTGCGTTTCCATTAAAATGGTTACGATAATCTCTAGCTCGGAGACTCCTATTAGAAATGCCTACATAAATTATTGGTCTTTCATTTATGTAATTATATTCAAGTCCTCTCATTGCCTCAGGTAAATCATCTAAGCTATTTACAGTTATCATATATAGACCTTTACTGTTAGGTAATTGCTTGGAATCACTGCTACCTGGATCAAATATATTAGTTTTAAAGGCTTCTAATACATCTTGAGTCATATTTGTTTCTCCTTTCTTAAATAGTTTTAAGCGCTTTCCGATAACGTTCCTGCATTCTCGAACCATCCTCACCTTAAGGTGAGCAATGAGAACAAATCATTTTCTTGCTAAATACAAATCGATCGTATCATAAACATATAACACATCATCAAAACGTAAAATCGCTTCCTTAATCTCATTTTCAAGTAACACTCTTGTGCTTGATGGCATTGTTCTATGATCTGAATATGTATTTAATAAGGCAATATAGTCAGACGAAGAAAATATTCTTGTTAAATGATATAATTTGAACACAACATCTCTAAATCCATATGCCTGAATTGTTTTCTTTCGACATTCATATTTTTCAGTATCATGCTCCACAATTTTGGTACTGGAAGGTCTATATTTTTGATAAATGCTTTGAATATTCTGATGTAACTCATCATTTTCTCGTGATACAAATGGACGGTTCCATAATAATGCTAGTGTGCCATTCGCTCTTAATAACTTGGAGACTTTAGGATAACCAATCTCATCTGGAATCCAATGAAATGCAGTAGCTGAATAAATTAAATCAATGCTGCCATCTGGACATTCAAATTCTTCAAATGCAGTATTGCATACTGAGAAATTTTTATATTCTAGAAACTTTAATTTTGAATATTCTGCAAGGTCTTTTCCTAATTCAATAGCAGTTAAGTCACAGCCTGTTTCCAAAAAAGGTCTTGTTGCCTGACCTGTTCCAATGCCTATTTCAATTGCTTTTTTGCCTTGCTCAATTTGAGAATACTCTATAATATCTTTGAATAATTCATCACAATAAGTCGGTCTCCATTTATCGTAATTCTCCACATCCTCATTAAATGTTAATCGTTTATCCATAATCATCTTCATCCTTTCGATAAGAGTGGTTATAGCGTGTCCACAATTACTTTCGTGTGAGGTAGATAATTTACAGTAATGATTTGATCCTCAAAAGAATCGAGCGGTACTAGAGAATTATAGAATTCTCCATCCATATAAGCATAATACGGGTAACCCCATGACTTACCTGACAAATCAACAGTTGTACTATTTGTTAAATAACCTGTCATCTCGGCATAGTTACCTGTAAGCACAACAGGTAGGTCTAACCAAGTCGGAACTGCAACGTAGAAACAGAAGACAGGTAGGCCAATAAATAAAACTAAAGTGAAAATATAAGATAATCCAATTCCGAGAACATGTTTCATTTGGCCGAATAACGTCCGCTTGACAACCTTTTTGGTTCTCTTTCTTCGTTTTTTTATTTTTCGAGTTTTCCAAGTTTCCCATACAATTTTGTAGAGGAAAATCCAGAGAATAAAACTTCCGAGTGAGGAGAATAACAATAAACTAAACCAATACACGAACACTTAATTTCCAACCTTTCTAAGGTGTAAGTTTAACCACCAGTATCCATCTTACTTCTTCGAATTTCCGTCAACTATCTTTCACAATCTATTTATAATACTGGCAGAACATTAATTGATTCTCATCACAATCTCTAAAAGTGAAACCTGAGTGGTCGATTATCACAATACCACTTACTTGCTGCCTCTAAGTCTTTAACGTAATACATAGCACCTGAAATTTGTGTACTAATCAAAGAGCTCATCTGGATCTTCTCCCTTTTATGGTTTTGTGGAATAGACATCTTATAAAAATACAGCTTCACTATGCTTAACTTCAGCAAACCATCTTAACAAATTATTATGATGATCAATGATTTGCGATGCTGTAAGATTACTAGAATCCCAAGTACTATGTGCATCACTAACAAGTTGAACCTTATATCCCATACTAAATGCTCTGCGACAAGTCGTATCTACACAGATTTCAGATTGAATTCCAGTAACTATTAATTCATTAATGGATCTTGTCTCGAGTTCTTGTTGAAGCCTTGTTTTATGGAATGAATCCGGGGTATTCTTCTGAATTATTACATCATGAGTACATGGTGCGATATTAGGGTCAATCTCCCAACCAGGTGTTCCAGTTTCTAATGGCTGCCCTGCTCTTTCATTATGCTGTATATAGATAATCGGAATATCTACCGACCGAGCTCTACGTATTAAGTGACTGATCTTCTTAAGTAATATCTCTCCCTGATAGACAGGATCTGCTTCGTCAAACATACCAAGTTGAACGTCAATTATTAGTAACCCCTTCTTCATTTCCATATTGCTTCTCCTCCAAATAAAGTCTCATTAGGTTATAAAAATATCACGTCACTTTCAATTAACGTCTTCGTATCTACGAATCCGAAAGACTTAAGACGCTCCGCGCCGGGTCCGACGGACTTAGCCTCGCTGGGTTGTTCGATTCCTTCTAGAGCTAATGCAAGTGCTTTTCATAAAAGACAATCGACATCTTATCGTTAATTGTTTTAGTAGTTCCAACTCTCTTATAACCTAACTTTTCATAGAGGTAACAGTTACCCTGCTCTTGTAGAATTGTATCTAGTTCCCACATTCTCGCGTCATCATGCATCTCCTCAATCTTAGCAAATACTTGCTGAGCAATTCCTCTTCCTTGGTATTCAGGTAAAATAAATATAGGACTAACACGATAAATATAGTTTTCTTTCCTTACAATTCTAATTGCACCAACAGTAATATCTGAATATCTAATGATGTAATAGTCTGCAAATGGTTGGTTCATTCTAGTTATTATTCGTTCAACTGACTCGTTTGCTGGACTTGTTTCATAGTCCTGATATATCTCTAATAAAGGCATGAACGCTTTGATCTGCATTTCATGAATTATGGATGCTTCATCTAAACCTGATTTGATTAAAGATATCTCCATATCGTAGATCCTCCAGATCTTATTGTTTCCAAGCAATTGGTAGCGTCAAGAATTTTGTGTAAATGGAGATTCCCTTGTCTTGTAGGTGCAGCTGTTTTAGTCCTTGGTTGTGAACATAGCCTGCAGTTCAGCACGTGCTAGATCAAAGCCAATGTGGCAACGTGTAGCGAAGCGCTGGTTATAGTCCTCAAACTGAGCCACTAGGAATTTTTCTAGGGCTTCTTCGTGTGGGAATTGTTCTTTACGCTTGGTGTATTTCTTAATCTGCTTGTTGAAAGGCTCAATAAGATTCGTCGAGTAGATGCTTCTCCAGATTGACTTTGGGAAGCTGTAGAACGTGAAAATATATGGGTTCTCACGTAAGGATTTAACGACTTTAGGATAGGTAGTTTTCCACTTATCGCAGAAGTCCTCAAGAGCAGCCTTACCTGCTTGCTCGTCTTCCGCACGGTACACAGATTTAAAGTCGTTACAGATTTCAGATCGATCGAATACACGCACTTTATGAGCGATGCTACGCGCGACATGGACACAGCAAGACTGGTATTTTGCTTGCGGATAGACTTGCTCAATAGCTGATACGATGCCCTTCAAACCATCGGAGATGAAGAGCAGAATTTCTTCAGTGCCGCGAGCTCTAACATCCTGTAGCAGTTCATTCCATATGAAAGCAGACTCTGTAGGAGCAATGGTGTATGCCAACACTTCTTTGGATCCATCCTCACGAATACCAACAGCAAGATAGACTGCTTCCTTGGAGACAGTTTCACGTTTCACGGCAATATATGTGGCATCGATGTACACACAAACATAGCGCTTAGCCAGCGCACGTTTAGCGAAGGCGTCGACGTGTTCCACCATCGTTTTTGTCATGTTGGACACGGTTTGCGGAGTGTAGTGATGACCATACATTTTCTCGATAAGATCAGCGATTTCCGTCATCGTAACGCCCTTCTGAAACATATGAATGACGAAGGATTCTAGCGTGTCGTTGGATCGTTTGTAAGGTGCAACGGTTTGCTGCTTAAACTCTCCGTTGCGATCTCTAGGAATGCTAAGCTTAAGGTCTCCGTATTCGGTGTGTAACGTGCGTGTGTAGCCACCGTTTCTAGAGTTTCCAGAGTTCACTCCGATACGGTCATACTTTTCGTAATCTAAAAAGGCAGTTAATTCTGTTTCAAGCAGACGATTCATAGCTGATTCTAGGTGCTCGCGGAATACCTCGGTCACATCCTGTTTCGTGACTAGAGCTTGGACCAAATCTGTAGTAAAATGATTCATGGGGAAGACCTCTTTCTGTGAATTGTGTTGTGGTGACTTAATTCTACAAGAAAGGGTCTTCCTTTGTTATGTTAACTATTTACACAAAATATTTTACGCTCTCAAGCAATTGCGTATAACGTTAATTACCATGAACGTACATACAAATTATTTATTTCAACTAGTTCATTATATTTATCGTCCTGATAATACATCGGGAAACTCAAATCATAATTTCCACTAATAATGACTTTTTCATTATCAAAAATATAATCACAAAAATGTATCTCCTGAGTTGATAGTTTCACAAAGAAATCTAGTCCATTTTCATTATCCACAATAAGAAACTTAACTTTTTGACTTTGAACCATGTTATAAATTTCAATTTCATGTTCATTCAAACGATCTTTTTGGTGTTTATTTAATTTGCGTAATGGTTCTCTTAAATTTATTGTGCATTTGTGATCAACCGTAAACAAGGATCTAAACAAATGAATGAACTTGATTTCATGCTCCCGATGATATTGATATGGTTTTATGATTTCTTTAGCCTCAACTTCTGAAAGACAGTAATCGAACACATCTAATATCCCTGAGTATGCAAATCTGAGTTCTAGCGATTCTTCTTGAAGGAATTCTTCAAAATAAGTGACTAATTCATTATTGCTAATTAACTTCATAGTTTGCACCCTCACCTCTTAATCCCAATCCATATAAAAATTGACCTCTAGCTTATCTTGCCCGCAATCAGGACAATCGAGTACATTATTTTGGGGATTATCTAAAGGCTTTGATGGCATTGTCGCTGTGCAGCGCGGACATGCATAACTATTCGTATAAGATTCTGTATCCGACTCAATATGTAGATATACTTTATTCAACAGGTAATGACACTTCTGACAAACATACAGACCATCAAAACATTCAAAAGATGCTTCCTCATTATCAAGAAACTCTTTAATTCGATTTCGACCTACGTCCTCTTTGTACCATTCTAAAATGGAACTCAAATCAACATATCTAAATCCAATTCCTAAAAATACATCCTTATCGTACGTGCAATGACCACAGCTCAATTTACATGCTACTCCCATAAACTCCCCCCTATGTTCTTTCCTGCTTAGAGTAATCTCTCCATTTGAAATACTTCTACAGGTTGTATTGGCCTATCTTTCATTTGCAACGCCCTCGGCGTAGATACGTTTTTAGGTGAAGTAGCTGCTTGTTGCTAGGAATTATCTCGCAAAAGTCTTTGATTTAATTCCCATATCGCCGTTTTATTACTATCCCATTTAAGCATTGCACTAGCTTCTTCATATGTAACCCACATAAATTCCTTATGTTCGTTTGATAAGAATATATCCTGAACTTCTAATTCAACCCCAAAGCAGTATTCTGGAATCACATAAGTATCTGGTCCCCACAAAAAACTACCAACAACATCTACCACTGAATGCATTGAGCGCGAATTTAATTCGATATATTTGTTTATGTTTAATATTCCTGCCTCTTCATAGGCTTCTCGTTTTGCTGATTCTAATATTGATTCTCCCTCTTCTCCTCCTCCGGCAATACCTTGCCAATATCCTTCACTTGATCTTTTGAAGATTGCGAACAAGTATTCATCTGAGTCGTTCTTCTTGATATATGGAAATACTAGTATTTGAAATGGAGCGCGCGCCATATTATAACTCCTTGTTTAGGTGTATTTATATTGATTTATATTGTTTGTTGTATGGTCCAGTTATCTCGAGTACATTTCCATCCGGATCATCAAGCATGAAGCAATAATAGGGTTGAACTATATTTATGTACAAGATTTCTGTTACTTTACCTATGTTCATGGACTTAATGCGTTCATATTCTACCTGAAGATCTGCTACGTTTAAATTCAATATGACATTATTTCCGTAGTTAGTTTTGTGACTATGCTTATATAATAGATACTCATTGTTGAAATGTTCATCAATATTATCGTTGTTTCTAATTAGTTCGAGATCATATTCAGGATTCCATAGTGCTAAGGTATTTCCACAATCAAATTGAGCCCATCTCTTCATATTCATTGATTGAGCTTTAACTCCCAATACTGTTTCATAAAAGGATATTGATTTCTCCATATCTTTTACAATTAAATAAGTACAAGTCAAATGTAGCATGATTTCAACTCCTTCACTAACTAGTTTTCCTTGATGACAGGGATGTCCTCTTTGAAATACTTTCAATATGCGTTAATATGTTTTTCCACAATGTTTTTATGTTCATTTATTTCTTTGATGCATCTTTTCAAATATGGTAATATATATTTAATAAAGACCAAGTGCGCAAACACTTGGTCCATACAATTGGCTTGGATGGTTTATTCCCTTCAAGTCATTCAGGAACCAAACCCACCTCCGGCTTCTAATCTAGGGTGGGTTTTTACTTTCTCTTGTTGTTATGATTAATGTATGTTAAAAGAGCAAGAATGAATGTCCCAAAAAGGAGCATGATCGTTATTGCATCTTTTACTTCCATGGCTTCACCTCCTCCAAAGTTTCCGTAGGAAACTTACTTCGAAAGCATTTGCTTGAAGGGAAACCATGCCCACCCAAGATTCAATTGTAGTTATATTTTACCTTTATTTGCAATTGCGTACAAGTGTTCTTATCAGGGTTTGATTTGTGTTTTAAATGAGGTTTTAAATGCAGCTTGTATCCCTTTGGTGTTCAGTGATGTCAGAGCCTTCTTGAGTCACCAACAACTCATTACTCTGATTTATTATCTTTCTCATTGCCGCGTTTAAAGTTTCCTGTAATTTTGGCCATTACTAATTGGGTTTCCTTATGATCCTTACCTTCTATTGCTTTTAAAAACTTATCACTCGCCTTACCGGACAGAATAGTAACTTGCTTTCCTTTCCAGTAAATAAAGACTTTATTGTCTTTAGTTGTTTTATAACTAAAAACTTCTTCACTGAGTCTATTTCGCTTGTCAATATTACTAATATGATCATCTCCATTCTCAAGCCAGATGTCTGTCCATCCTGATTTTCTAACATTTATTATATTCACTTTAATTTTAATCCTCTAAAAAATTTTTCCGATATCTCATTGGTTATACTAATTGCTTCTATTCTACTACTGGCTGGAGCTGTTATCATTTGATCACTCTCCGAATTCCATCCAATACCGCTATTATCCTTTAATTGATTTTGATCTGAAACTAATATTGTTACCTTAGTGAAATCGTTATTTATCACTAGAGAGCCATATTGATAATTATGAGAACTTTCTGTTGCATTATCCTCTTTTCTATATTTAAAATACGGATAGTTAATAGCACCCCAACCTTCATCTGTAATTAGTATATTTAGTTTTCTCTGATCTAATGGAACAGGTATTTCTTCACCCGCTATGTCGATAGTACCTTCAAATCTTCTTTCCCCGAGGATACTTTTGTATAGCTTTCCTTCAATATTTACATTTACAAGTTTTTCTGACTCTAAAAGCTCAGTTCCTAATCTATATTTTATGCCTTGTGCATTAATATTGACTTCCTTGGGATAAAAATTAATAAAAATAACTATTGCTAAGGTTGTTAAAATTATTGTAATAACAAAGAAAATAAGTTTCTTCATTGTGAACTCCTATTTTTGCAGTTTTCGATAACGTTTGTGTATCTACGAACCCGATGCTGCTGTCATCTTCGAGATCACTTACGCCATTCTGTTTCTTGTTAAAATATTTTTTTCCTGAGTTTGATAATGTTTTAAAAAACTATTGTCTATATGAAGATGATTAATAATTCCCATAGAATCTGTTCCAGGTATCTTAGGTTGGTAGTCCTTGATTACAAAATATAAGTTAAAATAAACATGGTCTTCATCTTCTATTAAATCTAAGCTCTCAAATAATTCATGTACTTCATCATAATTTATGTATTTGAACTCTCGATTTTCCTCAATAATATAAAAAGGGAATTTAATTGTTTCAATTCTTTCAATGTGTTGATGTTCCCGCAATTCGACAGAAATTGATTCAAAATATTTCTGAGCTTTCTCTTCATCTTCGAAAATACCTGAAATCCAACTATTCTTTTGCTTGTTTGCTTCGATGATATACAAGTTAGTATCATTCCTTATCATTAATTTAGTACTTACAGCAATTTCAGATTACGTTAATGTATCTACGAACCTGAGTGGCTTAAGGGAAAGACATTGACTTGGTCCAACGGACTTAGCCTCGCAGGGTTGTTCGCTGATTCCACTTCTCTGATTCGCTAAACTAGCTGTTTTATTCCGTCTTATGATTGATTAGTCTCTTCTTTAAAATCTCTTCGTCTTCGATAGATAATTGCTCTTCCAATATTGGTTTTGTTTCCGTGATTTTTTTAACTTTCAAAGGTCTTGTAATTAGCCATTCTTCTCCTTGGTTCATAGAAGTCTTTGGATGAGGATAAACATCATTAGGTGTGATAGTATCGTCAATCACATATAAATAGCCATTAGCTTTGCCATTATGATATCTGGTTCCACTTTCATCTAAGACAACTAATGAAGGCTTATGCGAGAAAATTCTAGCCAAATCTCTATCCTGAGATATCGTACTGCCTTCTAAGAGTTCGTTTAAAATTAATGGTGAACCGTGGAACCAAGGTTTGTTATAGTCCCAATTCTCCATTGAGCTCCCCACCTTATTTTTACACATCTGACTTTCCAGGTTTCCAACCTATATCCATCGACCAATCGTGAGCTCTTTGCATTATCTCCCATACAATGGGTCCTTTACCTTCCACATACTTATGACGTTCATTACTATATAGTTTCATTAAGCGATGTTTTTCTTCTGCATATTTCAAGCAATCACTTGGTTGATTACGCAGATAATCTCTGAACATTAACGTCATTTGTTCAGAAACACTGCCTGTTCGTCTTACGTGAATATGAGTTCTTCTTCTACCTGGAGTTTCTCGAAAATATTTCTTAGTCCTATCTTGGTTCTCTCTTCTCAATTCGAATCCTAAACTTTCAATCTGCTCCCGATACAATGACTCGTTATCATAATCCGTGACTGAGATCTGAACATCAACAATAGGTTTTGCATCCATTCCTTCAATGGAAGTCGATCCAACATGGTCAATACGATCTGCCACTTCTCCAAGTACACTTCTTAATTTAGTTCCAAGCGTAAGGAACAATGATCTCCATTCCGAGTCATATTCGGCAATTCTCCATTGATCTTCCATGATTACTCCTTCGATTATAAAAATTTAGACTTTGCGTTAGCTTTAACTCTTTATATAGATTAAGTTTTTCAGCAGATTTCAATGTATTGTATTTCAATATATTATCGTAATCGATCTACAAACCCACCCTATTTTATGGTTCTAAAGAGATATAATGTAATCTAATTTACATCTTAGTCAGTGTTCTAAGTATCACCCTAGCGTCTTCCTCAAATCCCGCATGTATAAGAAGTTTAGCAGCAGAGATTCTCTTGTATTATCTGCCAGCCGAGCCGCCCTGAGCCTGCAATATGTAGATGCGTCGGTAAACACACAGGTCAAAGACGCCTTGAGTGCTATTGAATAACAGAGTCAAACGTGTAATTATCTAATTTTCTCCGCAGGACGGCGATCCATCAATCTCATTGTTGATACCCTATCAGGACTTCCGAACATTCGGAAGTCCTCTTTTTTTACGATAATTCCACACACTCCTCCTTTCACATCAATTATCACAATTCAACAAACTATTTTCAACATTTCCGTATTTTTAGAAAATTATTTTCTAAAAGCGTTTACAAAATAATTTTTATTTGTTAGCCTAAATGCAGCAGAGGAATTAATCTTACGAGTAAAGGAGCGAAGAGTACATGAATCAGTATGACGTAGTTGTAATCGGCGGCGGCATCGCCGGTGCTATGGCGGCTATCGCCGCGTCCAAGACCGGGACGAAGACACTTATTATCGAGTCTCATGGTTTTCTTGGCGGCACACTGACCGCTAACGGCGTCGGCCCGATGATGACTTTCCATGCCGGCGAGAAGCAGGTCATTCAGGGCTTCACCGGAGAACTGATCGAGCGGCTGAAGCGGTTGGGCAAATCCCCGGGGCATATTTTCGACACGGTTGGATTTACATATTCTGTTACCCCGTTTGACGCCGAAGCGATGAAGCATGAGCTGGAGCTAATGGTCACGGAAGCAGGCGGTGATATTTTGTACCATACGATGCTGGCAGGCGTTTATACGGAAAATGGCCGCATCACGGGCATACAGGTCTGCAATAAATCCGGGCTCAGCGACATCCATGCTTCCGTCTTCATCGACGCAACGGGTGATGGCGACCTCTCGGCCCTTGCCGGAGTCGAATACACCAAAGGACGCGAATCCGACGGAGCAACGCAGCCGATGACCCTGAAAATGAAAATGTACAACGTCGATATCCCAAGGGTCAAGGAATATATTCACAGTCATCCGGAAGACTTCCCGCTGTATAACGGGGATACCTCCATTATTGAGAAGTCCCCACGTCTTTCGGTCGGCGGCTTTGACAGCCTGTTCAGACTAGCCAAAGAGCGGGGCGAAATCTCCATTCCGCGTGAAAATATTTTGTTCTTTGAGACCAATAACCCAGGCGAGGTCATCCTCAATACAACGCGGATTATCGGTTATGACGCCACCGACGCGCACAGTCTCAGCCAGGCTGAAATAGAAGGCCGCAAGCAGTGCCGTGAGTTGGAGCTGTTTGTCCGCAAATACATACCGGGATTCGAGCATGCGGTTGTCGAGTCCACCGGACCAAGCATCGGTGTTCGCGGCTCGCGCCAAATCAAAGGCATCTATACGCTGACGGCCGAGGATATTTTGCAGCAGCGCCTGTTCGACGATACGATCGCCCATTCTGGTTATCCGATCGACATCCATAGCCCGGACGGCGAGGGCACCAAGCATCAGAAACTGGAATGGGGCGGCGTATATAGCATTCCTTATTCCTGCATGATTACCGCCTCCGTACATAACCTGATCGTCATCGGCCGCTGCATCTCGGCAACTTTTGAAGCACAAGCGGCGATGAGAACCACTCCGACGACCGGAGCCATCGGTCATGGCGGCGGGATTGCCGCTGCACTCGCGGCGCTAGAGGGCAAGAACGTACAAGACATCGACATCAAGAAAGTGCAGACGATTCTCAAAGAGCAAGGGGCATATCTGGAAATTTAGTTCAACTTCTATCACCCATTTGGAGAGGGGAAAATCAAATGACAACTACAATGTGGTTCCAAGCAATCGGTATTCTGCTCGTATTTCTGGTGTTTGTAGGGCTGATGATGACACGCAAGCTGCCGACTATTCTGGCTCTGCCCTGCATGGCGATTCTGTTCGCCATTATCGCAGGGGTACCGTTGCTATCAAGTGATCCAGAGACGGCAACAATCGCCAAGACGATCCTGGCCGGAGGCTCGATGAAACTATCTGGCGCCATCGCCGGACTCATCTTCGGTGCCTGGTTCGGCCAAATTTTGAATAAAGTCGGCATCACTAAATCCATTATTCGCAAGGCGGCCGAGTTGGCCGGTGATAAACCTGTACTTATAGCTATTCTGTTTTTTATTACCGCATCCATTATTTTTTCCGCAGCAGGAGGACTGGGCATGGTCATCCTCGTCGGCACGATCGTCATTCCGATTATGCTGACGGCAGGCATTTCCCAATTCGTCGCTTCTATCGTTGTTCTGTTGTCCGTTGGCGTCGGCGCCCTGTTCAACGTGTCCAACTGGGCTGTATATGTCGATGTGCTCGGTCTTTCCATTGAGGAGATCGCCGACTACACGTTAGTTGTGGCTTCCCCACTGATCGTCATTGCCCTGGCCATGATCGTCTTCTATATCCGGAAAGATGGTAAAGGCCGCAAAGCATGGGCGATGCCAGCAGCAACGCCTGGTGGCGGTGACAAAAAGGTGCCTGCAATTGCCCTGATTAGCCCGCTCGTACCGGTTCTGCTCGTCTTTATCTTCAAAATCGATATCGTTCCGGCCGTTATTGCCGGCGCAATTGTCACGATCCTGCTCACCTGGCCGAAGCGTCCGATCCATATCCTCTCTAGTGCGCTAGTAGAAGGAATTCAAGACGTCGCTGGCGCGATGGGACTCATGATCGGTATCGGCATCCTGCTCAGCTCTGTTATGTCGCCGCAGGTATCGGCGGTCATCTCGCCGCTGATCGAGTCCGTACTGCCGAATACCCCATTGATGTTTATCCTGTTCTTCACGATTCTGTCGCCGCTGGCCATCTACCGCGGACCGCTGAACGTATGGGGCCTTGGCAGCGGCATCGCGGCACTGTTCGTATCCGCAGGTATGACTCCGGTAGCTGCAATGCTTGCCCTGCGCGCTGTCAGCAACGTGCAAGCCGTCTCCGACCCTACGAACTCGCATAACGTATGGGTAGCTGACTTTACGAAATGCGACATTAACGAGATTCTGAAGAAGACACTGCCATGGACAATGGCATCCGTCTTGATCGCCGTCGTCATTGGATCGTTTATGGTATTTTAAGCTTCATGATTTACTTCGTGATCAAAAGTGGACTTTTTGAATTACCTTTATAGATAAAACCGGGCACAAGGACCCTGCAAAGAGCCTACACAGGCTCGAGCAGAAGGTCCTTGACCCGCCAACTGGAGGAGAACATTATGGGGAGAACGAAAGTTAGGGTCGGCATTGACGTCGGCGGTACGTTTACCGATGCGGCACTGATCGACAACGAAACATTCGAAGTCATTGAGAAAATGAAAATCCCAACTACCCACCATGACCCGGACGGCGTGGCCAAAGGGATTGTACAAATACTAAAGCGAATTCTGGACAGCAGAGGTATCCAGCCCGAAGACGTTACCTTCATCGCCCACGGAACAACGCAGGCTACCAACGCCCTGCTCGAAGGAGACGTGGCGCGGATCGGCATCATCGGTATGGGCTCCGGCATCGACGGGCTCAGCGCCCGCTCCGAATCCAATCCGGGCGATATCGAGCTAGCACCGGGCAAGTTCCTGCACACTTTTCATACGTATCTGGATTCCAAGAGCATGACCGATGAGCAGATCAACAGTGCCATCGACGAGTTGGCGGCCCAGGGCGCCGAGGTGATCGTCGCCTCCGAAGCGTACAGCGTGGATGATCCAACCAATGAGCTGCGCGTCGTTGATCTTGCCAACCGCAAGGGCCTATACGCCACGGGCGGACATGAGATCAGCCAACTCTACGGTTTGAAGACACGGACACGAACAGCCGTCATTAACGCCTCCCTCATTCCGAAAATGATGGAGACCGCTAATATGACCGAGAAGTCCGTCAAGGATGCCAACATCCAGTCCCAACTCATGATTATGCGCTGCGATGGTGGTGTCATGAGCATTGACGAGGTACGCAAGCGCCCGATTCTGACGATGCTATCCGGTCTTGCCGCGGGCGTTGCCGGGGCGTTGATGTACGAGAAGATTTCCGACGGTATCTTCTTCGAGGTCGGCGGAACCAGTGTCGACATCTCCGTGATCAAGAACGGCAAGGTAATGATCAAGAATGCCGAGGTCGGCGGCCACCGCACCTACCTGCAATCCTTGGATGTGCGCACGCTCGGCATCGCCGGCGGCAGCATGATCAAGGTAGCAGGTGGAAGAATTACCGATGTCGGACCGCGAAGCGCGCATATCGCCGGTAAAGAGTACGAAGCCTTCACCTCGACAGATAACATTGTCGATCCGAAGGTGAAATTCATCAGCCCCCGCGAGGGCGACCCTGTCGAATACGTCATCTGCGAATGCGCCGGAGGCAAAGAATTCTCGTATACATTATCCGGAGCGGCCAACATTCTGAATTATATTCCCGAGGACGATTATGCCAGAGGAAACAAGGAAGCGGCGCTGAAATCCTGGAAGGCGCTGGCCGATCATGTTGGACTAAGCGTAGAGGAAGCCGCCAGACAGGTTATGAATATCGCCATCGATAAGACGATGAAGACCGTCAACGAGATGATCGAGGACTATGAGCTCGACCGCAGCTTCGTCACGCTGGTTGGCGGTGGTGGCAGCGGTGCGGTGCTCGTCCCGGCAATGGCGGAGCGCGAAGGCTTCAAGTCGCAAATCGCCAACAATGCGCCTTATGTCTCCACGATCGGCGTAGCACTGGCCATGGTCAAAGAACAGCTAGAGCGGACGGTCGTCAATCCGACCGAGGAGGATATCAAGCGCATCCGCGCCGACATCATCGAGCGTATCGTACAGTCTGGCGCTTCCGAGGAAACGGTCGAAGTCAGCATCGAGATCGACAGCCAGAAGAATATTCTCCGCGCCATGGCGACTGGCTCCACCGAGCTGCGCTCCAAGGATCTGACACAGGAAGCAATGTCGGTGGAAGAAATGAGGACCGTTGCTGCCAGCTCTATCGACCAGCCGCTAGAATCGACGACACTCGCCGCGCAGACCGGGCGCTGGAGCCTATTCGTCAGCGAGAATGTGAAGAAATCTTTTTTTGGCCTGTTAAAAAAGAAATCCAGCTCTGTCAGCGTTCTCGACCGCGAAGGCGTCGTCCGCTTCAAGAAGACCAATGTGCACTTTACGAAGCTGAGCAAATCCGCGCCGGAAGCGCTAAGCTCATTTCTGGACGATAACACCATTTATTCCGATGCCAATGCCACGATTCCGAAGGTGTTCCTCTTTTATAAGGAGAAGATGCTGGACTTAACCGGCATGCAGACCAAAGAGCAACTGCTGTCCATCCTTGAAATTGAAACCGAGATGCTCACAGCAGAGGATGAAATGCTGGTTGTGGCTTATCAGTAATAGGATACCTAGTTTCGTTAGAGATTGATTTTACTGAATTAGCAAGGGGGCGTTCGAATGCCGGTTCAAACTCTTTTACCGAACTCGCTGTGCGATCTGTCCGATGAAGTCTTAGGTTGTATGGAGCTGCGCCAAGACCCATTGTTTCATAAAATACCGCCAGAGAAAATTCCGTATTACGTTCATGAGTCGCTTCAGGCCGGACGCTTGGCGGCTACGACTTACAAAGGCCTCGGCATTCGCGACATGTGCAGGGACGCCGGACTTCGTTATGAGATCACGGAGGCTTCTGGCAAATTTCATAACGTCTCCTTCCGCGCACAGATCGATTTCTCCAAGACACCGCCGGAAATTATTCTGTACGCCTCCTCGCTCAAAGGAATGCGGACGGTATGCCAAGAAATCCTAGGCGAAAGGTCCAGCGGCAGCGCAGCGGATCTCGACCTCCTAATCGATATTCATCTGGCTCATGAGTTCTATCACTGGCTGGAGTACCGGGAGCAGATTTTTACGAATGAAAAGTTTGAGCGGATCGATGTTTTTAAGCTAGGGCCATATACGAGAAAATCAAGCGTAGTGCAGTGCTGTGAGATCGCTGCGCATGCCTTCTGCAAAGAGTTGCTGGGACTTCCCTGCCTCCCAAACTTGCTGGACTATGCCTATTTGGTCGGGGAGCAACAGCTTGCGACTGAAGATTTTATGGAGCAGATCAAAACTTGTAAATCATGGATATGACGCACTCTCAATACCTCACCTCAGTATGATATAATGGGAAAAGCTATTGCCAGACACGCCGGGGTAGTCATTTCCAGCGTTAGATCAGGAGGAGGTATCATGTCTTCACAGGTTCCGGCCGTCATCGCCAAGATCGTATCCCAATCGCAGAAATTGACATATGGTGAAAATCAGATCGCCAATTTCGTTATACACAATCCGGATTTTATTACGCGCAACACGATTACGGCCATTGCCAATGAAATCGGCGTATCGGAGACAAGTATCAACCGCTTCTGTAAAAAGGTCGGATTCAAGGGCTTCAACGATTTCAAAATCGCCTTCGCCCAAGACGCCTTCTATCGGGATATGCAAGCCAAAAAGAAAGAAAGACGGGAAATCAATCCGATCGATGCGCTTGCGCTCGATTATAACGAACTGATTGTCAATACATCAGCGCTTGTCACCGAGGAACAGCTCCGCCTAGTGGTGGACATTCTGAAGAAAGCCCGGCGCATCTATATTATCGGCATGTTCGATTCTTATCTGGCCGCTATCGCCTTGAAGAACCGCTTGTCCCTTATCGGCATCATGGCCGAAGCGATCAATGACAGCCGCGCCATGAAAATCGCCGCCGCACAGTGCAGCAAAGAGGACGCGGTTGTGGCATTCTCCCGCTCCGGCTCGACGAAGGAAATCGTGGAGACGGTAGCGATCGCACAGGTTCACCAGGTCAAGACGATTGCGATCACCTGTTACGATTCGTCACCCATTACGGAGAATGCGGACGTGAACATCATCGTGCCGGATAAGATATCGGTCAATAACAGCGCGCTGATGTCCAACCACATCACATTCCTGTTCGTCGTCGATTTGATCATGAGCATCTTCATTTCATCGGACAAGGCTTACCTGAAGAAGAAGCTTGACAGTGAGGCCGTTCTGGCTAGCGATCAGGCGATGACCAACTATTATTTATGAAAATAACAAAGTTCCTAAAGCGTTCTTTCCATCATGGAAGGGACGCTTTTTTCATGGCCATACTTGCGGGCTAAATTATGGCTTCTTACCGCTCACTTCTACTCATCCGGCAGCAATGCCGCATAATGCGGCTGCAAATAAAGGTCATCGATCAGCAGTAATACCTCCTGATCCATTCCAGGTGTAGGCCTCATTACTGCAGCTGTTATTCTCTCCGAGATTGGAGACATAAAAAGGTTCCCTTCCGTGAAACAGTTGACCGCTTTTGCTAGGCTGGATTCGGGATCGCTATTTGAATACTGACGATCTCCATAAATATTCATTAGTTACCATTAATATTATTCTCTGCTTTCTCGAAACATAGGTTTACTGTTCTTCCGTTTGAACGAGTACGATGTAATACATTTGCCTTAACTGTATAAATATCTCCTGCATTTAGGGAGACTGAGTTGTCTTCAAAATCTATAATTAATTCTCCCTCTAGCACTATAAATAATTCATCACAATTATCATGTTTGTGCCAATGAAATTCTCCATCTATTACTGCAGCTCGAACAACATGATCATTTACTTCACCAACTACGAAATTGGTATACTCATTGATATTTTTAGTTGCTTCATAAACATTTATTTTCCCCATCGTCATTAGCACAACTTCCTTTATATGGTTAATTTTAATTTAGTATTAGCATTTCGATTTGTTTAAGAAAAGCTTTACATTTCTTTATACATTCCATGTGCTCTTTGGAGTTATATGTGCTGTAATAAGGATTCATAAATCCATGTTCGGCTTCTATAATTTCTACAGATGTGTTCTTCTTAGTTCTTAGTTTTTCTTCTAAATCCAATACACAAAATGATTTCTCATGCCTTGCAAAAAACAATAAAGTAGCGCAACTTGGTTCTATCTCTACATGATTTCTAATTCTCGATCCATAAAATCCAACAATTCCATCAACCCCATACTCGCTGCTCATCCATGCAATTGTCGCACCTATACTAAATCCAATAATAAAGATATGATCATACTTCTCTCTATTTAGATTTACTATATTTAATACCTCATTTAATGCTCTAGTAAATCCAATTTCATTCATAAAATAATGATATGCTTTATCTTCTTGGTCATAAGAAAATGATTCTCGATCTATTAGATTTGGACAAAGTACATCAAAACCTTCCTTGATCATCACATCACTAAAAAAGTTTATATGATCATTTAATCCATAGATTTCGTGAAGGATAATCACTAAGTATTTTCTAGAATTATCCTTATTCATAGGAATTCCTTCTTTCTTGATGTACTTTGCACTGATTTCCTATAACGTTTATGTATCTATGGACCCGAGAGGCTTAAAGCGCATAGTGACGGGTCCGACGGACTTAGCCTCGCAATGATTACAATGAGTATTTGATTAAATATTCTTCGATACCTGTAACCTGCATGTTTAGTCTCTAATACACGTCAATAAATTTCAATTTTGTTTTTTTGAACACCACGTTTGTTGCATAAGACACCCAATATATTTTATTACTATCGTATTTATCCATCTTCGTTAGTTCAGCCTCATCATCAATTTTTAAAACTACTTTCTGACCGTCTAACCTTTCAATCACTACTTGATGATTATTTACTGCAATGACTTTGGCTTGTACTATAGATTTTGTTTCTCTTGATAAAATGTAATATCCAACTAAAGCAATACAGCATAATATCCAGATTGAGTTATGGAGATAGCGTTTTTTCTCTTTCATAGAATTCTCCCCATAAATAATATGTCTACGTGGTTTCGTCTAACATTCGTGTGTTTAAGCTACCTAAAGGCCCACGAGAACGAAATCGCCGGCTGCGCTTGCGCAGTTGCCTCGCAGGTATGTCTGCCTGATTTCATTTCCCCGAAATGCCTCAGGCGGACCGAGGGGCGAATAGCCTAAAGCGTGAACACATTGTTATATGATGTATCCACCATCTCTGAAATTTCCGAATTTACAAAAAAGCCTCTATTAATTCATTGTAGAGGCCATGGCGAAGATCTATAGTATTTGTACAATATCTGATTCTTTTAATTTTAGATGTTCATCTATTCTTCTCTTATATTTTCTTACTTCTTCAATGTTTAGATAAAATCTATCTTGAAGAACAAAGTTTAACACGAATTCAATATTTGCTTTTACCCTTCTACTTTCCATGATACTTGTATCGTCATAGCAAGAAATTATTCTACTCTTTCTATAATGCTTATACGCATGATCTGTAATCTTACTAATAATTGGGGAGTCTTTTTTTAGTAATATTTTAAGACTCTTAATATAATTGGGCTTTGGCGACAAAATAGCTTCACAGACAAATGTATCCCTATTTTCATTGTAATTTTTATATCTTAATAAAATCCCTAAGTTAAATAGCTTCTCTTGCGAATTAATTTCAATAGAGATTTCTTCGAATATTTTTCTCTCAAGATCTTCTTTTGATGAGCTATCCTCGCCACGAAAAACATGTAACTTCGTATTAGTTTCTAGGTAAAAGATTTGATTGTACAATAAACTCTTCAATGTTAATTGGTTCTTAGTTAACTTTTTGATATCTCCCATGTAATCAAGAAAATCAATAAAAACAGGTAACAGAAGAATTTTATCAAAAGTTTCTTGATCCAAATCATAGTAAATGTTGAGTAAATTCTCGTATATATCAAAATTATCACTATTGAACATTTGCTGTAGTATTTCATCTTTATGCTGTGCTTTATCCATGAAGATATAACATGCCGAGAAATATTCCATAAATGACTTATGTGCCCACTTAAAGCTAAGACCATCTCGTGCAAATAAAGGAACTGTTTCCATTAAATCTTGAAAAATATCGGAAGAATCGACTTCCCCTACGTAAGAAGTATCTTTTGCCTCATCAATTAGACTAACTAGTTTATCTTTACTATAGTCGTTCTTATTCTCTATTAGACAAAGAAACCCGAGCTTTCTCAAGAACTTATGGAATTTTTCTTTTGAAAGTTTACAATACTTCCCTCTGTTGAAACCATCTTTAGAATAATCATGATCCTCATACAATGCATCATATACTTTTCGATAAAAATCATCCTTATTAGAAGGGATGTTTCTTTTATGCTTGTAAGTTATATATATGAATGAGACTAATAAAGGGTTGCCTAGAAAGGATACAAGATCCTTAAACGATCCTGATTCTAGTGAGTCGATAATCTGATTTGTTAATGAAGTGGCAATATCATATCCTGTTTTATAGTCATACTTTTGAAAAAGACTATATGCTTCTTCCTTATTCAAGTTATTAATTTCAAATGTCTGAAATTCACTAAAACTGGACAAGGATTGGTCCGGTCGTGATGTTAAAAAGAAAATATTATTACTTGTTTTTGAGATAAAACTTTTAAGATTTTCTGTTACTTCATTTTTAATATTGAATGAAATCTCATCATAACCATCCAGGAAGAATAAAAAATCCCCCCTCTTAATCAACTCAAATAAGAGTTCCTTATCATAATTCTTATTATACTCTTCATTGATAGAATTCACTGTGTCAATAATATAATCCAGAATATTGATACCTGAATTTAATTTTCTTAATTCAAGAAACACAGGAATACCAAGATTATTTTCTATAGCAGACACGAACATCTTTTTCATAAGTGTTGACTTACCCATACCGGCTTGATCTTCTATTAATATCCTTTTATATTTCGAAGCTAACTCTTCAGGAAAGGCTTCCACCTTATATTTTTCAATTCTGTTGAATTCCCCCTTTTTTATTGTTAAGGGTTGGTATACTTCGTCGATATGTACCTGCTGATTTCCAATGGCCAATATACTAATAGATTTGTTTTGTTCATATGATCTACTTAAGTAGTCCAAAAACAAATCACTTGTTATTTCAGCAAGATTATTGTCTAATTTTCTTTTTGCAAAATACTTCTCTATTTTTGGTTTCAGCCATGAATTTATTATAATTTGCACTGGCTGCTTAACACTTTCAGTTGTTGCAGCAACTAACATTTGTGTTTGGAAATCAAGCTCCATGTTATCCCTCCCAGATAATTACTTTATCATTCATTGGTGATTATTCACAGATTTATCGCGGATATTTCATATAACGTTTTTGTATCTACGAACCTGATATTCTTAAGGGAGCGTATTCAACTGGGTCCGACGGACTTAGCCTCGCAGGGTTGTCTACTGAGTTACTTCCACGAGTCGCCTCTTGCAGACCAAGGCTCCATCAGGAACCGCAACTTAGAAACGGTGTTATAAGATGTCCCAGCCATTATTGAGCTACCTTCACAAAATTTCACTAACAGTTTCGAAGGTCGTTAATTAATTGAGGTTCTTGTAGCGCTTGAATTATTATTTTCTTTAAAAGGGAATAGATGAGTTCGGTAGCGTATTCTTTATTCTTTAATACTTGTAATTCACCAGTAAAATTTGCATCTGATCCATGAGCAATATTGCTACGATATTTATATAGTTTTGCTATCAACTTATCAAAAGCAATTTCAAATTCAAACTCCTGACTAATTGATGTGCAGAATCTATTGTTCAGTAAAAGTAGCTTGTTTTTTAATTGATGAGTAATCGTAGGACCATTGTCACCAGGATTATGGGTGACCAAACTTTCAATAATTGACATCATACTAACTATATAGAACGGTGAACTCTTGGGCACCACATTTAATCTATAAAGGTCTTCTAGCGCTTTGTTAATCTCACTATATTTCCCCTCTGCATTGCTTTTTCTAAATTCGTTTATTAAATAATACAACCACCTAATCTCTTCAAAATCTTCATGTGTTATCTTTTTCGGTTTTAAGACAAGAATGTTGTCCTGAATAAAATTATGAACTTTATATTGCAATTGTAATGCGCCGGTCCCACTTATTATTTCTATTAATACATTAAGATCGGAATCAGCAAGCAACATTGCTAAAACAAGATCATGATCTGCTCTTGTACTCTCACCGGAAAAATCAATAACTGAATACCGATATTCTTCTTCAATTAATTTAACAAACTTTCCATCAAATAATTCGTGTTCATAATGAATTTGCACGAATTGAGTATAGTTATCTCCAAGTCTTCTTTTTAAATTTGAGATCTCTTCTTCATTTGCTCTTCTAAAAATATGGTGCGGAATTATTTCAATTGGCAAAGTAATCCTGGAATCAACAATTATAACATCGCCTATGAGAAGCATAGTTTTCTCCATTGAATTCAACCCTCATTTTTTATTTTCTTTAGCTGGGATTTCATATAACGTTTATCTGTTCACGACGTCCCACAGACTTAAAGCGACGAAGGAGCCGGGCGCGATGCGCTTAGTCGGTACGAATGTGCCCGGCCGAATCTGTTTCCTTGCTACTGTTTATTGCATCCCCGAATCCTCATCTAACTTCTGCCGGACCAAGGGCCGAATGACCGAAGCCTGAACATGGTGTTATCAGAAGTGACTGGCTTCATTGAATTACTTACTCTTAATCACGTGGGTTTCCCATCCATCATAATCCCCACCAACTTCAAGTGATTTCTGAATTAGATCTGTTGTATATTGATAAATAGTTTCAAGTTCAGTAGTACTCTCGTGTAAAATTACAAGTTGATACGGATTATCCGTTTCTTCTTCAACTGCTCTTTCTTCAATAATCTTATAGACATCACGATCTAGTTTATTTTTGAAGCTCTCCCTACTTGCAACATCACTAAAATAAAGCCAATGATTTATCTCTCGAGGGACTTGCTGATCATCGTTATTTGCCTTCAATTGCTCAACAACATGTCTATCTTGCATCCATTGATATTCATAAATATCTGGATAAAGGGTTTCTAAATAAAAACTCCATTCAGGGTCATCTACAATTGTAATGTTACTAGTTTGTTTTCTATGTTTTGAAAGAATTCTTTCGACCGTATTAAATAAGTTCTTTTCTTGATTGGTATAAATATAAAATGTTCTTGTCTCTGCTACTGTGATAACACCAATTAAAAAATCATTTTCTGTCAATGCACTATCAATTTCATCCTCAATTTTACGAAGCAGTTCAAAATCCAACTTCTTTGAAAATAAACTCTTGATTTGTATACTAACTTGTACTAGCTTGTCCGCGCCGGATATGGGCACACTATCCTTGATCCCTAAATCTAGTCTGACAAATACGTTGTCATTGTCTGATTGAGTTAAATAAATATCCCACTGGTCTGACATATTAACACTTCCTCATCTGTGTTTAGTATTTAATAATTACAGTCATTTCTGATAATTTTTTTAACCCTCATCGATTAATCTCCAGGTTTCCTGTGAGTATTCAAGCCAAATATAATAATTTTTGTAGCTCTTATAAAGCTCGTAAAGCTTATCCATGTCTGTAAATCGTCCAATCTCAATTAAAGGCAATCTCAATTGTGTACTAGTTTTTACAATCCCTCTAAAGTTCAAAAGCAAACCATTTCTAGCTCGTTCAATTAGCGCTCTAACCAATTCATCTGAGATTTCTTTTGTATCCCAACCTGTAAATACACGCAATTTATTTGTTATTACTTTTGACAATAGCACATTATAATCTTCTAGGTTACTTACAAATAGTTTGTTGTACCAACCGTCGTCGTGTGCATAATATGCAAATCTAGCCATAGGTAGTTTCTTCAACGGTGTTGACATATGTCCAAAAAATAATAGCTCTGCAACTTCATCTTTTGTGTGTTTATTAAGATTTTCTTCACTAAAAAAATCAACCCAGCAAAAATCACCATAAGCATATACATTGTCATTAATTAATTGATTGATCTCATTCTTTGTTACATAATCAAATCGGGTATGAGCATTATAAGTTGTATTATCAAAATTGTGTTTTAGTAATATTAAGTTTTCTGGCGGACTTTCTACTGAACTCATAAATTCACGAAACTCTATTCCATATGAAATAAAACATTTTTCTTCGATGTTACTATTCACATAGATTAAATCTCTTATTTGTTTTTTGACCTTCATTGAAAGTCCCCTCTATATATTTTTAGATGTTTTGTTAAATCTTTCGTTAGCCTGTAGCGTAGATACGGTGTTGGTATATTAAGCTCATCCCAGTTCATCGGGGATGAGCTTTTCTTTTATACTTAAAAGATCACCACTGGGTT